>NZ_CALCLB010000027.1:0-134553 GCF_937966165.1 uncultured Odoribacter sp. | reverse complement strand
ATTTACACATTAGGGACGTGCCCTAATGTGTAATTTTCTATCTTTTTTTCGCAATCTCCCCCATTTGTCAGCTTTAATATCAAAAATCTCCTGTGCAATCATTCCTTTATTTCATAAAGCAGAAAATGTAATTTTCAATTTAAAAAGCGCGATTACCAATTTTTCAATTAAATTTGTCAAATGAGAATCAAAAACTCTATTATCATAAAAATAACATTTTTTATATTAAGCTTTTTAATTCTAAGTATTCAGACATTTTATCTTGTACAAATAAGTAACAGATAATTAAACACATATAAAGGAATGATATAAAAATTACACATTAGGGCACGTCCCTAATGTGTAAAAAACGAAAAAAAATGGAGATTAGAACATTTATTGAGAATTATAGGGAAGCTTTTGGGGAGAAAGCCGAACTACCTATTGCATTCTGGTATTCCGATATGCCTATAGAGCAAACCGAAAAAATCGGAGGATGCTTTTTTAAAGGTTTAAAAGAGGTCCGTGACGGAAAAATCATTAGTTTAGATGCCGGCACTATTGGATGTGGAGGAGGAAAATTCTATACGGGGTTTTCCGGTATGCCGGAACACATTCCCCATTTTGTATCCGTTAAAGAAAAATATAAACAAACTCCTGAACTGGTAGTGGATTACATACAGGATTTAAATGTCCCCCTGGCAACGGGAAAATTTCTGCACTTCGCCCGTTTGGATCAGATAAGCGATTTTCAGCAGGCAGAAGGAATTTTATTTTTAGCAACTCCGGATATACTCTCCGGTCTGACCACCTGGGCTTATTTCGATAATAACGATAAAGAAACAGTGGTTGCTCCGTTTGGATCAGGGTGTTGCGCTGTAGTTACCCGAACGATTATAGAAAACCGCAAAAACGGGAAAAGTACGTTTATCGGTTTTTTCGATCCTTCTGTACGCCCCTGGTTCGAACCAAACTTATTGAGTTATACAATACCCATGTCCCGTTTCAAAGAGATGTATTATACGATGAAAGATAGTTGTTTATTCAATACACCAGCCTGGGGAAAAATAAAAGAAAGAATAAATAAAAGGGATGAGCGTTTGTGAATAAAAAATAAGTTTACCGGACAAAATTTGAGCCTGTTCCTCTCTATACTATATTAAAAACCAAGGCATGAAGAATATATATACGCTCGTAGGGATTCTCTTACTCTGTTTTATAGGACTGAATAATGCGTCATTAGCTCAAAATACTGAAAAAAAAAGAATGGAGGAACAAAGGGATTCCTTAGCGCATATCGTATCAGAAAAAGTATATTTACAAATAGACGAAAAAGATGCCTTAAAACTTTTTGATGAAGAGCCAAGTTTTGGAATTTTCCGGGACAATTATTTTACCACCGGTATTCCGGTAAATCAGCAAATTAATCACAAAACAGCAGATGCAAAGTTTCAAATCAGTATCCGGCAAAGACTCACTAAAAGTATTTTACCTTTTAATACTTTTTTATATGTTACCTATACTCAAAAATCTTTCTGGGATATTTACCGTACTTCGCTGCCTTTCCGGGATAATAACTTCAATCCGGGCCTCAGTATCGGCAAACCCATTATTCGCAATAACCGGTTAAAGGGAATCGCTATTTTTTCTTTTGAACACGAATCCAACGGAAGGGATTCTATTGATTCCCGGGATTGGAATTATTTTTCGTTTTCCTTCACTCATTTTTTCAACATGCGTTTTAGTGCTGAAACCAAAGTTTGGGCAGGCTGGGTAGATAAAAATGAAAATCCTAAACTACTCCGTTACAAGGGATACGGTCTGCTGGCGATCAATTATCAAAGTGCGGATGAACGTTTATGGTGTTCCCTTATTCTTTATCCCCGTAACAAGTTTATCAATTTCAATACGATTACTGAGTTTAACTACAAATTGCGAAAACAGGACAATCAATATTTATTTATCCAATTTTATCAGGGATACGGTGAAAATTTACTTGAATACCGTAAATATAAATGTATGCTCCGTTTCGGTCTCTGCATAAAACCCAGATGGTTCAATTATTATTAGCTATTTATTAAATATCCTTGTACTAAAAACCGGAATTTTACCGATCAAAGGCAAACGTTTCCTGAAGGGGATGTTCTTTTCCTTTTAAAATTGTACACAAAATATCTGCAGCCAATACGCTAAAGGTAATTCCATTTCCGCCGAATCCCAAAGCAAAAAAAGTACGGGGCATCTGCCGGATAGAGCCGACATAGGGAAGAGAATCCGTTGTTGAACCGAATGTACCGGCCCAAGCGAAATCTGTATGAAAAGATAAATGCGGCATCAATTTATGAAAATCTTCGGCTAATTTAACAGCCTTACGGGGAAGCCGTTTCTTTCTTTTCCGGCTATCATTCCTCTCGTCATCCCGGCCCCCAACGATAACCCTGGAATCAGAAGTAGTACGCATATATAAATAAGGAGTTTTTGTTTCCCAAATCAAAGCATTTTTATACCAGACATCGCTAACAGACATCGGTTCACTGATAATAGCATATGTAGTTAATAAATCTACTACCCGGTAAGGAATATAGTGTTGAGATTCATAACCGGCTGCCACGACAAGGTAGCGAGCCGTAATTTTTTTACCGGTATCCGTTTTCAAAACAATCCTGGACTTTCCCGGCTGAATATCCGCCACTTTTGTACGGTCAAATACCCGCAGGTTTTCATCTCCTTTCTGAAAGATTGCATGTGTCAATAAATAAGGATCGAATTGAGCTGCTTGTTTGGAAAAAATGGCTTTAGGAGCCTTTAGCTTAAATTTTTCTTCTATTTCCGCTCTCTCAAACAATTCCACCGATATACCTATTTTATTCCGGAGTTCCGCTTCTTTTTCCAGTTTAACGGCATCTTTTTCAAAAGAAGCATATTGCAGGCTGCATCGTTTTTTAAATCCGACCCGGAAATTTTCTGTCCGGATCATTTCTTCCAGTTCATCAATAGAACGATAACAAGCCAGATAACTATCGGTAGCTCTTTTTTCACCCACTTTTTCCATCAATTCCCCCAGAGGAGTATCTATTTCATATTGTAAAAGGGCTGTACTGGCAGAAGTACTACCCATACCAATATTCCGTTTGTCGATAACAACCACTTTCCAACCGGCATTTACCAGTCGGTAAGTCACTAATGCACCCGTAATTCCACCTCCCATAACGACAATATCTGTCTGTATATTTTCTTGCAAAGAAGGATAAGAATGACAATAACCATTTTTCAGTAACCAATATGGATTCCGGGTTGTCAGCTCCATTATTTTTTGTTTTATGTTCAAAGAAATAAACGGAAAAGGATTAATTTTGTTTCTGAATAAACATTCTTACTCCAAAACATAAAAATGTCTTAGTCCTTTTTAAGGAAGATAAAAATGGATACCAATTTTACAAATGGTACTGACCTGATTATAAGACTGGCAGAGAAAACGTTTGCTTTATTTTATAAATCATAATTTCCCAAAAAAACAATCAGAAATCTACATTTGCTTCTGCAAAAGACAAAAAACTGCAGAAATAAAACATAATTTTTACCCTAATTCTTTATCTGAAAACAAGATTCAACAATTCATATTCTCATTACTGACATTTCTTTTCTGAAATACGTACAATAGATTAAAACCGAACATTATGGAAACTCTTATTCAGCATCAGCACGCAAACGTTATCTCTTACAATTATGACCGCTCTAAAATAAAAACGGGGATCGTACACATCGGGGTAGGAAACTTCCACCGGGCACATGAAGAATATTATACGAACCTGCTTTTAGCCGATCCTGCACAACAGGAATGGGGCATTTGCGGAGTAGCATTATTACCTGCAGATGAACATCTTTACCGGGCTTTAAAACGGCAAGACAACCTTTATACCCTCACCGTCTGCGGACGGGACAACCGGGATACAGCTTACGAAATCGGCTCACTCAAAGAGTTGATATGGGGAATAGAAAATCCGGAAGCCGTCATTTCTAAAATAGCTAAGCCGGAAATTAAAATCATCACGTTAACGATTACAGAAGGAGGCTATAATTTAGACAAGGCTAACGGAAATTTTATATTAGAGACGCCTGGTATTCAGCATGATCTTAAAAATCCCGGCACGCCTCAAACCGTTTTCGGTTTCGTTGCAGCAGGATTACGGAAAAGGATGAAAAACGGACAAGGTCCCATTACTATTCTATCCTGTGATAATTTACAACATAACGGAAGGACTGCTCAGAAAGCGTTCAGTTCATTTATTGCGGCTCAGGATCGTCAGCTGGCCAATTGGGTAAAGACCCATGTCTCCTTTCCCAATTGTATGGTCGACCGGATTACCCCGGCCGTTACACCTGCCGATATTCAGCGGCTCAACCAACGCAACGGAGTAGAAGACGCTGCTCCGGTCTATTGTGAAGACTTTATACAATGGGTCATTGAAGATCATTTCATCGCCGGAAGGCCGGACTGGGAAAAAGTAGGAGTAGAATTTACAAACGATGTATCTGCTTACGAAAATATGAAACTCAGTTTGCTCAACGCCTCCCATTCTATGCTTGCCTACCCGGCTTTTCTGGCCGGTTACCGGAAAGTGGACGATGCCGTACGCGACAAACGGTTTACCCTTTATCTGCAGCAATTTATGGATATAGATATTACTCCTTACGTTCCCGCACCGGGGCATACCGATTTAGGTCTTTATAAACGAACCTTAATGGAACGTTTCGGAAACCGTTCTGTCAGCGATCAGCTAAGCAGGTTATGTTACGACGGAGCCTCTAAAATCCCGGTATATATCATGCCAAATCTCATCCGGATGATAGGGGATAAAGCAGACCTGACACGGGTAAGTTTTTTCACTGCTGCTTACCGGCATTACTTAAAATACCAGCAAGACGATAAAGGGAATACTTATAAAGTGAACGATCCCTGGTTAACTGAAACAGATTGGGCACAAATCAATCAGGAAAATCCGTTGACTTTTCTATCCATTTCTCCCTTTGAAAGTACCCAACTGTCAGCGGACGAACGCTTCGTGACAAATTATCTCCGGATGGTTGCTGACATTAAAGAAAAAGGTGTATTACAAACGCTGGAAACCATTTTAGAATAAAATCAGTATGGATACAACACAGCAAAACAAGCTGGGGCCGTTTATTGTCCTGATATTCATTTATTTTCTGGTAGGATTTCTGACCACTGTAAACGGTCAGTGTCAGGCTCCCTTGAAAATTGCTTTCCTCATGCATGCCGGAGAACTGAAAAATACATTTATCACGTTAATCTCATTCAGTTTCTTTTTAGCTTATCTTTTAAACGGAACGCTGGGCTATAAATGGATCAATAAATTCGGTTATAAAAAAACGCTGATCCGGGGTTTACTGGTTATGGTCGGCGGACTGACCGTATTTTTCTTTTCGTCCTGGTTCACGGTGCGTTACGAAGGTTTGAACGTTCTGATTGCCGGAGCCCATATTCCTTACGGCTATTTTATTTTTCTCCTGGGCTCTTATCTGATGGGAACTTCTGCCACCCTGTTACAGGTAGTCATTAATCCCTATGTAGCTGCCTACGAAGTAAAAGGAACCCAACCTGTACAACGGATGAATATTGTCTGTGCATTCAATTCTTTCGGTACGACCATTGCTCCGTTTTTTGTAACGGGTGTAATGTTCGGCGGACTGGCAATAGAGGAAGTGCAAGTAAAACAACTCATGATTCCTTTCCTGATTTTAGCTGCTTTTATCGGGTTTACGGCATTTATCACCCAAAGGCTTTATTTACCGGACGTTATGCACACCAAGGCAGAGAAAGGGGAAAAACTCGAACGCAGTATCTGGTCATTCCGTCACCTCACTTTAGGCGTAATTGCCATTTTCTTTTATGTAGGAGCAGAAGTATCCATTGGCGTAAATGTTAATTTGAATGCCCTGGAAATGGAAACCTCAGGACAAACCTTATCTTTTTTCGGGATGCAACATATCGTCATCGGGGGAATAGACTTCGGAATGCCCGCCTTATTAGCGACTCTTTATTGGGGAGGACTGATGGTCGGACGTATCGTTTCCAGTTATCTTAAACACATCTCCCCCCGCGTACAATTAACCGTAACGACTATTCTGGCAGCCTCCTTTACCGTAATAGCTATTATTACCAATAATTTGTGGGTACTGGTTACCGTCGGACTATTCCATTCGGTCATGTGGGGCTGTATCTTTACATTAGCCATCACAGGATTAAACAAATATACGTCTAAAGCTTCCGGAGTATTTATGATGGGAGTATTTGGCGGGGCCGTATTCCCTTTTTTACAGGGAGTAATGGCAGATACCCTGGGCAGCTGGCAATACACCTGGATTTTAGTCGTAATTTGTGAACTGGTCATGCTTTATTATGCCCTGATCGGTTCCAGAATCAGAAAAACAGACTGGGTTCAAACAACAATATAATCCGTTTATGACCGATAAAATACAACAAAAGCCCAGCGATAAATAGCAATTCAGGTATCTGTAAAAAAGAAAAATTGTACCCCTCCTATCCGATCGTTAAAATAAAAAATGTCTGTAAAACCTGGACGATACACCGGTTAGCAAACTTTTAAAATATTCCTCCTCCTTTTTAAAACCGGAAGAGACAAAAGAACAGCCCTTTTGCCACTTCCTTCCTCTTTTTTCCAATTCACTCTCCGTATTGACGAGCTTTATCCCTACCCTATTTTCAGTGCAATCTTCAACCGGCACCTTCTCTTCTTTTCTCTTTTACAACGGGAAAAAACGACCCGGAAAAATGTTGTATATAACAAATATGCTTATTTATAGGTAACCTCTCTCTCCAAAATCCCCATATTTTGGTATATCAACAATCTTTCATTCTTTTTATTATTGCAATCCTAAAATTTAAAAATCGTGTATAAATTAATTCTGTTGTGTCAATTTTTGTTCTGGTATTTAGCATTAACTGCTCAAAAACCGGATCTGACCTTATCCGGTAAAATAATGGATCAATATACACGGGAAGGACTCGGATTTGCAACCATCAGTTTCCTTTCAGAACAAGGTAATTTCTATGGATTTATCACCAATGAAGAAGGTGTTTTTAAAATTAAAAAAATCCAACCCGGTCAATATAAAATAACCATATCTTTCCTGGGATATCACCCTTTAACAAAAGAGTTCCAGCTGGAAAAAAACGATTCCCTTTACTTCTATTTACAACCACAATCGACAGAATTGGCCGAAGTAACCATCACAGCTACCGAATCCAAAGGACTCAATAGCAGCACAAAAATCGACCGGGAAGCCATGAATCACAGGCAGCCCAGTAGTTTCAGCGATTTATTGTCATTGCTCCCCGGAGGCATGTCTTCTACTCCCACTCTGAGTTCAGCTTCATTAGCAAAGCTAAGACAAGCCGGGACAAGCGGGGAGGATTATGATATCAGCTCGTTAGGAACCGCTTTCCTAATTGACGGGCACCGACTTCCTACGGATGCCAATATGCAGGAAGTCGCCCAAATTGCAAGCGGAACAACAGATAGTCACAGCAACCTGGAATTCGCAAATAAAGGAATCGATATGCGGGCAATTTCCACCGACCAGATCGAAAGTGTTGAAATTGTCAGGGGACTGGCTTCCGTTGAGTACGGAGACCTGACCACTGGTTTGATTAAAATTAACCGTAAAAAGGGATTCACCCCCTGGGACGCACGTTTTAAAGCAGACCAATACGCAAAATTATTTGCTTTGGGAAAAGGGACAGAACTGGTAAAACGCCGGCTAACTATAAATGCTGGTCTGGACTATACAGATGCCCGTCCGGATCCCAGGGATGATTTCTCTACTTATAAACGCCTGACAGGCTCTGTACGGATCAGCAAGCAATGGTCCTTCTCCCGGGCTCAGCTTTTCTGGGGGATAACAGCAGACTATACCGGATCTTTTGACAATCAGAAATCTGATCCGGAAATCACTTCCCAAAAAGAAGACCGTTATAAAGCTTCCTATAATGCCATGACGTTCGGTAATACACTGGTTCTCGATTCTATGAGTAGCAAAATACTCAAACGTTTGGAATTCCATACATTTTTGAGTTACCAGAAAGATCAGATCAAGCAAACGAAATTTGTACAACTGGACCGGGACCGGGTAGTCCCGAACTCCCTGGAAGCCGGAGAACACGAGGGGGAAATATTACCTTATAAATACACAGCAAAACTAGTAGTAGACGGCCAGCCCTTTATGGCATCGGCCAAATTAAAAGCAAATCTTGAAATTCCGGTTGGCAGTATCCTTCAAAAAATACTCCTGGGAACCGAATGGAGTATGGATAAAAACTACGGACAAGGACAGGTTTATGACATCAACCGTCCTTTAAATCCGCTGACATCGCTTCGCCCAACCTCTTTCAGGGATATTCCTGCAGCTCATAAATACGGGATCTTTGCAGAAGACCATTTCCTTATACCCGTTGGTTACCATCATCTGGAAGTTATAGGCGGAATACGGGCTTCCATGTTACTCAATCTCTCTTCTCCTTATCGAATACAAAACAAAATGTATTTCGATCCCCGGATTTCTGCTCAATGGAGTTTTCCGGGTATCGGCCGGAACCGGTCACTTTATATCCGTTTATCCGGAGCAATCGGCTGGCAAACGAAAATGCCGACTTTACAACAACTTCACCCCTATCTTTTTTATAACGATATCATGCAATTAAACTATTATAGTTTAAATGCAGATTTTAAACGGATCAATATCCTGACCTATGTCATCGATCCCACGAACGACCAACTCAAACCGGCACGCAACCGGAAAGGAGAGATCAAAACGGATTTTTCTTATCAGAAAAGCCATCTTACAGTGACGTATTTCAAAGAAGTTTTAAATTCCGGTTTCCGTCATTCCACTATGACACAACCGTATCGTTATAAAAAATACGATGCTTCTTCCATTGACGACAGCCAACTACAGGGTCCTCCGGATTTAGCAGATGTCACCTGGCAACTGGACACTCTTCTCGGAAATCATAGCAAGGTTACAAACGGCAGTTCCCTATGGAAAGAAGGCGTAGAATTCACCTTTTTCTCACCCCGCTTTGAATTACTCAAAACCAAACTGACAATTAACGGAGCCTGGTTCCGTACCACATACAGAAACAGTGAAGCGGTCTTCTCCCCCGTCAGTAAAATTGTAAACAATATATCTGTGAGTGATAAATATATAGGATATTACGACGGAATCGACGGCTCCGAAAAACAACAATTCAACACCACATTCATTCTGGACACTTATTTTAAACAATTAGGGCTGACCTTCTCCATGTGGGTAGAATGTATGTGGTTCAACAGTTCCCGAAGATTCAAACAAAACGGGACTCCTGTTGCTTATATGGATGTTACAGGTAAAATACATGCCTATACGGCAGAAGATCAGAAGGACATATACAAACAATGGTTAGTCAAAACATATAACGACGAGCTATTTAAGAAAACGACGGAACCTTTTTACATGTACGTTAATTTTAAAGCCAGTAAAAATTTCGGAAAATTCTTAAACCTTTCTTTATATGTCGACCGCATTCTAGACTACTGTCCGGACTACAAATCCAACGGTTATACAATCAGACGGAATGTGAATCCTTATTTCGGTATGGAAATAACATTGAAACTATAAAATGTTAAATTTAAATTTATAAAAAATGAAAAAACAATTATCTGCATTTATTATCAGTCTAGCATTATTTTTCGGATTATATTCCTGCAATGATGATGACAATTACGTTGTACCGCAGGTAACTATCTCCGTTAGCCTCAATGCTCCTGACAGCGTTTCGAACGCCGTAATCAGTAACGTAGTAGCCACCTTAAAGAATATCACAACAGGGAAAGAATCAGAAATTTCTGTGACCCCATTGGAAACCCAGGCTTCCACTTCTTTCATGTTTACCCTTACGGTAGAGGAAGGTTTATATAATATGACCTTTGAAGGAGATATTACCTACGATTTCCACGAGGAACAAATCAGCAGTAAAATCAGAGCTTATAAAGAAAATGTGCAATTGACTTCGGCAAGTTCCCCGATTATCAGTCTGGACGGTTTTCTACACAATAATACAAGCGGGACAGAAGGAAATTTTGTAATTGCTGAAATCTTCTTTACAGGAACAGAAACACCTGAAAATAAACAATATACAGGTGACAAGTATTTCCGGATTTACAATAATTCCGCCGATACTTTATATGCCGATCGCCTGGTAATTGCCGAATCTGAATTTACGACCGTAAAAAAATACGATTACAGTCCTGACATTATGAAAGATGCTTTTGCAGCCGGAGCCATCTATGTAGTGCCCGGAACAGGCAAAGATTACCCGGTACTCCCTGGAAAATCCATTCTGATCTGCGACAATGCGATCGACCATACGCAAGCAAACTCCAATTCTTTCGATTTGACAAAAGCCGATTTCGAATGGTATGACGAATCTACAAATCCCAATTTTATGGATGTAAACAATCCGGATGTTCCCGATATGGACAAATATTACTGTTATACAGCTACCATCTGGAGCCCCCATAACAGAGGTTTCAAATCTTACGTACTCGCCCGGATTCCGGAAAATGTCGACAAAACATCTTATCTGAGAGATTACGCTTATCATTACGAATACGAAATGGTCTTACCCGCAGGTAGCTTCCCTATGGACGGAGATTGTTATAAAATACCGAATACCTGGGTTCTAGATGCTGTAAATTGCAGTATCCAATCCGATTTTGTCTGGTTGGTAACGGCTCCTTCTCTGGATTTGGGCTGGACTTACTGTGGTACTGTAAATCAAGATGCCAGCCGCTACGGCAAGAGTGTACGCCGTAAAGTAGCTTCTACAACCGAAGACGGGAGAGTAATTCTCCAGGATACCAATAATTCGGCAACTGATTTTGATGCGGAAGTAAAAGCTGATCCTTATTATGTTTTCAAATAAATAACATGATCACCCGGTTTCTTATATCAAAATCCTGTTTTTCGCCTTTTGTTCCGGTTTTACGAAGATTATATTTCCGGAGACCTAATCACTGTCCGGCTTTACAAACGCTTTTTATATTATTTTTCTCATCGTTTGTCTTAGTAAAAACAACTGCAGCACAGTTTCCTGTGCTGCAACGGGTGGCAGTTTACCTGTCACCCTTTTCAAATTTTACTCCTGAGGCATACGGAAATCCGGCTTTACGATATTATTTACATTCAACTAACAAGACTGAATTATCCCTTTCAGCCCATTACAGGGACGACAACAAAACCCGGATCATGCAGGAAGGAGAAGGAGGACAGGGTTTTCAATTCAATGCAGAGTCCCGCAACAAGCTGACGCCCCATTCCCGGGCGTGGGGCCAGGCTTTTTACCAAAACAGTCAGACCACCAACATCCGCTGGAATGAAACCTCCGATTTCCGGATTGTTTATCCTTATGTTATGGCCGACACTTTGGGAGGGGATTTAAAATCAGAAATTTATTCTTTCACAGGGGGGTATGCTCACGAACACCGTTCCCTTGTCTGGGGAGCAGAACTGAGTTACAGAGCCAATATGGAGTACCGGAAAAAAGACCCGCGTCCCCGGAATATCGTCTCAGACTTAAACGGTCAAATCGGAATTGCTTTTAAAATAAAAAAGAATTATACCATCGGCACTTCCCTGAAAGGCCGTAAATACAAACAGACAAATAATGTTAAATTCTTTAATGAACTCGGCGTATACAAAGTATACCATATGAGTGGCCTGGGAATGGATTATGTCCGTTTTTCCGGAACCAATAACAATACGTTTTACAAAGGAAAAGCCTTTAAGGGTAGTCTGTCCCTGTATCCACGGCAAAAACAAGGATTTTCCGTATCACTGGGATATCATCATTTCTATTTTGAAAAAATATTATCCGATTTAAATAATCTGCCTTTAAATGAAGTTGCAGAAAACCGTATCAACGGAGAAGCAAGCTGGCGTCACAGCACAACAGAACGGACATGGGGAATCCGGCTGACAGCGGAGAGAAGCATGCGGAAAGGAACAGAAAACCTGTTTGGAGACGCCACCAGCGGTGCTTACCAGCAGATCGGATCTGTGCAGCAATATACTTGTCAGCAATTATTTTCTCAGCTGCTTTTCATCTATGAAAACAGACATTTCTCCCGTTTTAACTGGAGCCTGTCCCCTTATGCCGGTTATCAGCAGGCAGAAAGTAAATATTTATCTCCGGTACGCCAGCTCAAATCTGAAGTTTTAAATGCAGGAATCAGTCTGAAGACCCTTCACATTTTAAAAAATTGTTTACTACATTTTACAGTAAAAGGCACACATACCCGGCAGCTTCATTCCAATCTGGTGCTAAATGATCTGGGAACAGAAGAAAAAATAACAGAAATGTTGTATTCTAATTATAACATTCTTTCCGCCGACCGGACAACAGCTTATTTTGACGTCCGTTTTGATTACAGCGGATGGCTTACAAATAAAACATTACTTATAAAAGCACAAGGTGAATACAACCGGCTCAGTAACCATTCTGAAGGCCTTTATTTTTCGCTGGCTTTGGGAATCGTATTATAATACAGCATTGACTCTTTGAACATTAACAATATGGAAAACATAATAGAATGTCATCATCTCACCCATTATTACGGGAAAAGGATGATTTATCAGGACCTCAATTTTAACGTACCCCGAGGCAGGATTCTGGGCTTACTTGGGAAAAACGGAACCGGCAAAACGACAACCATTAATATCTTAATGGGCTATCTGCAACCCAAAGCCGGTGAATGCCTGATCTTCGGCGAAAATATCCGGGACATATGACCGTCTACTCTTCAGAAAAGACATCAAAAGAAAAGGAGAAATGCCAGAGGAAACAAAATACCCAGGAGTAATTCAATACCTCCGCGCCCCCATAAACCTTTATTTCCTTTCACCAGAATAAGCCCCGTCAGTGTGATAATTAATAATGACAAAGCAAAAATATCGGAAAATACAGTCCACCAACGCCCCGGATTGTAATGCAACCGGTTAAAGGCACTGACCACCGGACGTTTCCTGAGCTGCTCGTACACCACTTCCCCATTTTTCAAATCCACGACCAAGGAAGAACCTCCCTTTATAAAAATTTTTAACTGGTCTTCTTTCGGGAAATAATGTTTGGTATATCTCTCCTCTTCTTCTCCTACCCTCTTCAGAAAAGCCAAGGCGTCTTCCCTGGAAATATCTTTTCCTGCCTGAAACAATTCCTGGTTTAAGACGAATTCCTGCCGGCTAACCGCATATTCTGCATTAAAATCCCGCTTATGATTCAGCAGCATACCCGATACGGCATAAATCACAATTATACCCGCAAAAAAATAAGAGAGATCCCGGTGGATAAAACGACACCATTTACGTATCTGAGGTATTCTATACATTTGTTTTTACTGAATCGTATAAGTGTCTGCATCTACATGATAAAAAGAAAGGTAATCTTTCCCTTCTTTTTCTTTCCGTTCAGCTATCCGTTTCCGGAAATTATCTATTCTTTGTTGCTGGGTTGCTGCAACAGCTTCTCCCCTGGCTTTTTGTTCTGAAGAACAACCGGCTTCACTGTCCCCATGTTGCGCAGCCGTTTGTGATTTCAGCATCTCTTCCCACTGAGCCAAATAAGCTTCATCCATACGGTCTTCCACCAGTTTTCCTTTCACACGGACTATATTATTTACAGCTTCCTGTTTAAAACTACCTATTTTCTCTCCTGCTTCCACGCGGATTGTCTGCGTGTCATCACTGCCCATCAGAAAAATTTTTCCTCCGCCGTGCGCACAAATATGGGTACATACACCCTCAATTTCTACCTCCTGCCCTTTTAAAGAATCTGCCTTCCCCAATAAATCATCAATTTGCAATACCTGCGTACTCATTTGTTCACTGGAAGCTGTTTGCTTATTACTTTTCTTGCCAGACTGGCAACCCTGACCGGTTACGCTAAAAAACAATACTCCGGTAAGCATACACAATAAATAAAGTGTTTTCATACTTTAAACAAAATTTAATTACCTATTAATTGAGCAAAATTAAGAAATTCTCCGGTAGACTTCAATACCTAAATATAGGGATTCTATCTAAAAACATTTAAACCAATGCCACTCCCTGCGTGATTTTGCTTCCCGCCTCCTCTGCCGGTAAAAGATTTTTTCCCAAGATTTCAAAATCATTGCCTGCCCGGGCTCTAGAGATAGGTCCATATTAAAACTTATAATTCCCTCTATATCCTGATTTTGAGAATATTTCACAATACAGCATCCGGCTATATATACGGATAATTTACGGGAACAGCCGGAAGAATATCCTGTTTATATTTCACTGTCTGCCGGTAATTCTTGTAAAACCATTCCTTCATACGTCTCTCTTTAAAGATCCCTCCGTCTGGCATCCGCTCAGCAAGTAATATCCCCCGGGGAAGTCTGCCGAATCCCCCGTTCGGCAAATGTCGTTTCAGTAGCAGACAAAATGCTGACTCCCCTTGCTGCTTTCCGGATTTACACCATGTAAAGCCCCCCTTTTTTTCTCCATTCTCCTGATAAAAAGCAGAGAAAAAGTTTCTATTCTTAATTATAAATTAAAAATTTAATCCTTACTGCCCGGACCGCCACCAACGGGGATTAATTCCGATAAAAAAACCATAATTCCGGCGGGCCATCGGCCGGCTCAATACCGATACATATTCCTCATCAAAGAGATTATAAACCGAAAATTTCAATGAAAATGCAGTATGCTGAATTTTAAAACGCTTTTCCAAAGATATATCATTCATGTAATATGATCCCAGATGTCCGATTTTGGTTGCCTTTTCATTACTGGAAGTGGTAAAACGCTCACTGTAATAATTGTATTTGTAAAGAAAAGAAAAACCTTTCCATTCTAAACGTCCAATCACCCCAGAAGAATATTCAGGAATATATACCAATTGTTTTCCGATTGATTCGTCCGCCCAGCTCATCGGATCACCATGATTAATGGAACGGGTCTGTGCCCAATTGGCATCGAGAAAAAGTTTCCAGGCCCCCCATTTAAATGCTGCCTTCCCCTTTAGTTCCCAACCATAACTATGTACTTTTTTTACATTCACCGGGCTCCAAAATCCTTTAAAAGTCGGCAACCAAACAATCCAGTCGTCAATATGCGAATCGTATGCCGTCACCTCCCCCTTTAAAGAAAAGGCTTCTCCGCTCCTCACCGTAAACTCCATACCGAGGTCGTATGTATATCCTTTCTCAGTTTTTAAAGTATCATTACCCCCCGGTAAAAAATACAGATCATTCAATGTCGGATAATGAAAATTTTTAGCAATCGAAGATTTTAGGATAACCTCATAGCGCGGCCATAATACAATATCCAGGAAAGCTGCCGGAATCACAGGGGTGTATTCCCCGTAATATTCTTCACGTACATCCACAGCCAATCCCAGACGTTTCCAGGGACGATAACGCAAGGTCGCCAAAGCTGAGACCTCTGTCCGGTTTTTCTCATACCCGGTGGCAGTAATTTTATCCCAACTATCTACAAAATGAAATTGACCGGAAATATTGGCTTTCAGCATCCACTTTTCTGAAGGAAAATATTCTGTTTCCCCCGAAATAAAACCAGAATGTACATAACTACTGGCATGCTGCATCTCAGCCAATACCCCTTCGGCAACCTCTCCTTCGTAAGTGTACAAAATATGGTCGAAATTATATCCGACTTTCCCTGCTATTTTCAGTTTCTCCCGGTTGTGGTCCCACCCGGCTACCACCCGTAGAGTATTCTGTTTCTGTTGGTTTTTCGCTTCATTCTCTTCCCGGTAATTTACATCCAACATCGGTATTCCCCGTTTTGAATCAACATACCATCCGGCAAATGAAAAACGGTTCCCGTCTTTCCGGTCGTAATAGACCTCCTGCAAAAGATGCAAATCCCGGTATTTACAGTTTTTATTCCGCTCTATGGGATAACTTATGAAATTCCCGTCTTTATCAAAATCTTTTTTGTTATAATTCCGGTATTTGAAATCATTCTGCGAATTGACATAACAAATTCGCGTCGAACTTTGCCATTTTGCGGAAGCATAACGGAAATGGAGAAAATCGTCATAAGTATTGAAACTACTGATCCCCTGAATAAAATTCAAGTCCATTCCTACTCCCGCCATCGGTTTATTGGAAAGGGTAACGGCTCCTCCCAAACCTCCTCCGGTTACATTTACGGAACTGGCTCCGTGCCAAAGGCTCAGATCATCGACAAAGTAAGAAGGAATTAAAGAAAAATCAACCTGTCCCAACATAGGGGAATTGATCTTCATTCCATTCCATAACACCTGGGTATGTGAAGGCGCTGTCCCCCGGAAAGATGCCGTAGCCAATGTCCCCCGCCCGTAATTTTTTATAAAAACGGAAGTACTTTGGGACAAAATATCCGCCAAACTGTTTATTACACTTTCCCGAAGCACCATCGTATCGATCTCTGTCCGGGTAATTCCGATATCCTGAAACTTGCGCTGAGCCGTCACGTCCACCTGCTTGAGTTTCAAGCGCCAGGCAACTTTATCTTTTTCCTGAGTCCATCCGGTTGCCACAAAAAACAAACAGAAAACAGAAAGTAAAAAATTTTTCATACATTATTTTATATAAAAGCAATACCGCCCGATTCAGTAGAACCGAAGCGGTATCGCACAGCCTAACTCAAGTTATTCGGCATATTTACCGTCTTTCATATCCTGCCAGCTAGGATTATAACCATTATTCAATACAACCCATTGCTCTGCTGTCAACTTACTGTTTACAAACAAAGGGCTAAAAGTAGAATAATCTTTCAATCCGCCATTATACTGAATATCGATTTTACCGACCGTTGTCAGGGATGCAAAATTCAAGGTAGTCAAACTTTCATATGAATCATCTTCATCGGTATTCCAAATATTCAAGGTACCTGTAATTGTTTTCAGATTTGGTAGAGCAATGCTCTCCACTTCATCTGCCCAGGTATCCAAAAAAATATCACCTCTGACTTCTGTCAGTTTAGGCAAACTGAAATGTTGTATATTTCCTACGGGCATTTCCAGTTCGTAACTTTCACTTCCCTTTTTACCCGGACCTTTTAATCCTATCGTTTCGAGTAAGGATAAATCAATCTCTGTAACATTCCAAGCCGCCGACAGAGCCAGACAAAGCTGTTTTCCAACCGCTTTTAAAACAGGAGCAGAGAAAATTTTTAATGCTTTGGAATTTACATACAACCACCCTTCCACCTGAGTAAGGGCAGGGAAATTCAGATTTGTTCCTCCTCCGGCTTCTATATTCCCCATAGCTTCCTTTAAGGCAGGAAACGAAATAGTACCGGAACCGGAAAAAATCAAATTTCCTGCAATTTCTTTAAAAGGAAGGGCCGTCGTTCCGTTCACATTTAAGTCTATATTTCCTTCGATATTATCAAATCCCTCGATAACAGTCGTTGCCGAAATATTCCACTTTATATCTCCATAAAAAATCTGAGGCCCTTTAATAGCAGCAGCCTTATGCGCCCTCAACTCAAACCCTTCCCTTCCGAACTCTACCTTGGATACATCGATTATTTCCGGAGCAAACTTATTCATAGGTCCGATTATGGCAATACCTCCCGCATATTTTAAATTTACCAAATCCCAAGTGACTAATTCATTATCAAACGATAAATTCAAGGTTCCCCTTATTTTTTCCAAGTTACTTATTCCTGTCAGCTCCTTAATCCCTAATCCCGATAATGTCAGATCCCCCTCAATTTCTTTCAAGGAATTAAAATTCAATCGTTCGAGAGGGGTTGGATCAACTGTTCTCGATATGGGAATGATACTGATCGCTCCGCAACTTTCCAGGGACGGACAGTTCCACTCCTGAAGAGAACGGGCTTTTTCGACTGTAATGTTATTTACAGAAGAAAGCAAAGGAAAATCAACTGTCTCCAAGGCAGCCATTTTCGCTACGCATAATTTTCCACCGATTTGCTCTAAAACCGGAAATTCTATATTTTTTATGATACTTCCATAGTCTGTTACCCCTTCCGTGATCCCTTTTATCTGCACATCCATACGAACCGATTTTAATTCCGGAAAAGTGACAGAAGTCAGACTTTCAGAAAATACTAGTAACGATTCCCCAATAGAAACAAGCAGCGGAGCCTGTACCCACTGAATATTCGTATTATTGACAATAAATTCAGATGTTATTTCTCTCAATTTCGGGAATCTTACCATAGACAATAAAGGAGCACGGGAAGGTTCGGCAGCTGTTCCAATTTTAACTGAACCCGCTTTTTCCAAATGATCTAACCCACTCAAATCCGTTCCGAAATAATTATTGTTTACAATAATACTTCCCTTTACTTCTTTCAATGCTGCCAGACCCGATAAATCTGTCACACTATCTGTCCCTGTATATGCACCGATCACCAGATTTCCACTGATAACGGTCGCTCCTCCTTCTGCAAAAGCATCTATATCAGCCTGTGTTTGTAAAACAACATCTCCCTCATTATAAATATCAGAGTGAATCACCCGGTATATATAGCGTCTGTCGGCATTATTGTAAGAAGTAACACGGAACTGACGTTCGCTGTTCCAGTTAACGATCGTAGCCGGATCCGGAGTGATTACCGCTAATTCCGAATGTTCAAAATCAACTGTAGCTCCATCCAATGAAACCGTATAAGGTACAGTTACAGTAATACTATCCCCGGCAATTACAGCCTCATAAACAGAACCAGCTTGTGTGATAGTCACAGCTGTGATATAATTGTCCGTACCTTCAAACGGACTATTGTCATCGTCCGAACAACTTCCGAAAACAAAGGCTATTCCCAATAACAGACAACCTATTTTAAAAACATTTTTCATACTCTTCTTATTAATTCTGTTATTTACTTATATTCTGATCCTCAAATGACAAAACTTCCGTAGACTGTTCCCCTAACCATCCGCTTTTAGCATTTGTTCCTGTCTGCACTTTTATAAAATCAATATATTTCAAATTGGCCGGTGATCCATCCCGGTTAATGGCATTACTGATTTTAAAATAAGTTTTCAATGGTCCCGCATCCGCATTATCTCCCTCTGCCTTATCCTGACCGAAATTGTCTACATAGCCCCAATCAAAAGCTTGATTGTCCCAGAATCCTGTCACCGGGTCCTGAACATTCCGGGCTTCCAGACAGGTCCCCTTTAAGGTATATGAATCTTCCCTGATCCAATTGGGATAATAAAAAGCCTGAGAGTGGTACTCTATCAGATAATCGATAGCACCGGTTTTCCCGTTTACATCTGTCCACTCCACCTTCATCCCCGGACCAGCCGGACGATAATAGGTGATGGCATAATTCTGAACAGTTTCTTCTTTGCCGGTCTCACTTCCTTTTAGTTCATACCATTCATCATCGGGCAAGCCGTTTCCGTTTACATCCTGCATAACCCAAACAATACCCGGCTCAGAACTTCCCTCAAACTGATTCCCTGTAATCGAAAAATCATATCCATTATAACTACCTTTATTTTCAATGCTATGGTCAAAACCGACGACAATGTATCCGCCAAAACCACCCAAAGATACCCAGACATTCCCCGTTTTCAGTCTTTTCTCAGCATAGGCAATCGCTTGTTCATGGGTTATTTCATTCCCAACAAAACCACCGGTCTTGGTTTCATTGATAAACTGACCGGGAGCCGGGCAATATTCATATACCCTGTCCCAAAGGGCCGAACTGGAAGCCGTCTCCGGACGTTTCCGCTCTTCTTCCGTACCGTAACAAATCACTTTTACTGTTGCCTCTACACTGGCTGAACCAGTCCGAATAATATTCCGGGTAATAACTTGTGTCCCGCTATTAGCCGTTTCACTTACCTTCACTCCTATCGTGTGCTCACCCTTATCCGTAGCCGTGTAAGCCAATAAAGCCTTCCCTCCGTTATTTACTTCACTCCCGTCTACCGTCCATACATAAGCCGGTTTCATAAAATAATCCAGTGAAGGTTCCAAATAAATCGTTCTGCCCGAAAAAACATTCCGGTCATTATTCTTCGCAAAATAAGTAGGTTTGTCAAATTCTACAGCATAAGGCAACTGCTCTACAACTTCTATATCTATTGTCTTTTCCCCTTTTCCATCTTCATTTACCACTTCCAGCGATACGGTATAATGTCCCAATTCCGGTTGGTTAAAGGTATAGCAACTGTCTGTACCCACTGTTTGTCCGTCCAGAGTCCATTGATAAGTAGCCCCTTCCCGGTTTTGTACATCCGGATTCAGTATATAATCCGTATTGGCTAACACTTTTAATCCTTTGGAAGGCATAATCAACGATATTACAGGAGGAGCCAGTTCTGCAACATCTATCCGCATTTCTTCCTCTGCAATCCCGGCTTTTGTTTCTACCCGGAAAGTAACGAACACTCCTCCGCAAGTGTCTGATGAAAATGTAAAATTCTTTTTCATACCGACCAGTTTACCTCCGATAATCCAGGAATAGTAAGCTCCTTCATCGTTTTCTACCGTAGGATTAATCACAAGTTGCCGCCCTACTTTTACCAAATAAACCCCGGTTTCACTGTCGAGTGTGATCTCCGGTGCCGGCTCAGGGATTATTTTATCGTCATCGTCATTACAGGAAGCAAATCCCAGTGCCATAATCAGGGAAAGCACCAATCCCCATCGTTTCAATCTATTCTTCATACCGATTTATTTAATTTAGCATTAACTCTCAATTATTTAAAACAAAAAGCTCCCGGAATAATTCCGACACGGAATGTATCCACCGGCACAGCCTGCGGAGTAAAACGGTATACCACCCCCGGCTGTACATAGTCAATCGCATCTGCTATATATACCTCCGAAGTTACCGGATCTACCGTCAACCCGTAAAATAAAGTCCCCTTATAAGGCAAAAAGGGCCGCAGAGGAAAACGGTTTGCAGTCACATCCAGACACCAAATATCATTATTGATAAAATAGAGAGTATCCCGTGTACCATTCAAATTCACTTCGGAAGGCCAATCTCCCTTCTTAAACTTAAATTCTTTTTCCACCTTCCGGCTTGCTGCATCGATACGATACAAAGAAGGAGCCGTATAACCGTATGGGCTCCCTTCGTATCCCCCATCCGTCACCGTCCATATTTTATTGTATTTATCAATGACTAAAGAAGTCGGCTGAATCCCAAGCGTAATGGAATCCACCACTATATCCTTTTCCGAATCGATTATTAAAATTTTATTGTCATACGACCAGCAATTGGTAAATACATACTTGTCATATTGCACCATCTGCTCCGTAGATTTATGTCCTTTTGTATCAATCCGGCCCGTCTTTTCCAATGTCTGAGGATTGAATATCGTAATGACAGGAGCATATAAATCAGTGATATAGGCCTTTGTATCACTTAAGAAATGAATATAACGGGGCGACGTCAAACCTCTAATATTCCCCAAGACTTTAAACGTGTTGATATCAATAACAAAAATAACACCTGAATTATTGACAACTACATATCCTTTCCCGTCCCGTATAACCATCGATTGAGCTACATCTCCTAATTTCATCCCATTTGCCCGGGCAAACACCTCGTTTTCCACATGTTTTGTCTTCGGATTATAGTAAGAAAGCGAGGCGTTTCCATACATAAAATTACCTTCATTGGTGATAAACAAACCATCCCCTGTCGGAGCAAAATCTACCGTCTCTATAGGACCGTAATCCATACAGGAAAAACAGAAAAAAAATAAAAAGATTCCCAAAAAAAACCGACGTATCGTCTTTTTCATATTCATCAAAATAAGGTAGAAAGAGTTCCCGGAATATCTTACCCGGGAAACCCAATGAATTAATCTTTAGTAACAGTAATATCGTCTATACAGAAATATGCAGGTGTATTTAAACCATATTGTCCGGCATCCGAACTGGAAACATTAAATACCAATTTATTTACCTTTTTCAAAACAGACAAGTCTACCTGCTGCCATTCAGTTAATATTCCAGGAGATCTTAATTTACGGAAGTCTGCCAAATAAACTTCTACCGTACCGGTAACGGTTACACCGTCTGCCTTATATCCGGTAATCGTCAATTTGTACCAGTCTTTATTTTCATAAGAAAATTTTTTGGCAAAACTGTCTCCGTTTTCCATAGACAATACCGCGTAGGTATTATTGGTTACCCAAGCCGATTGAATGGTATATTCCTTCCCGTCTTTAAAGTACATTTTCGGCCGGGAATCGTAAGAAACCGAGGTCACCGGGTCATCATAATAACCGTAAGCTACAGCAAAAGTGGAGGAACCATTATGCCCGCCTTTACCTGTGATAGCATCCTTATAATATACACTACACTGGTTGGTGTACCCCACAGTCACCATATCATTAAATTGAGAAATGGCAAACCCGCCACTGGCATAACCATATCCTCCTGTAACATTTAACCCCATATACAATCCGGTAGCCGTATCGTAATACCCCGTATAAGTGCCATCATATAAATTCGTTCCATAAGCCGAATTGACTAAAACAGAATCCGGAGCACTCTCAAAATCACATATAAAAGTTCCCTCAGCACGGGTACCGGACCCTATAGGGGCAACATCTGAAAAATTGTCGGAATTACTACAAGAATAAAACACAGCACAACCTGCAAATAACAAGGCTGCAAGATAAAATCTGAATCTTTCCATAATAAAACTAATTTAAATTAAACACACACATTTCTTTCAGAGAAATGCAATAATTAGCAATTAAGACGATACAGATTTTACAACAGGTGATGACCTAAAATTCCGAATAGAGTTTAAAGCCCTATTGACCTACTTCCCGAACGCCGCAGGAGTAAAATCCGTAATCGAAAAGGCAGGTCTTCTGACTCGTCCCGTTTGTAACGCCTTCCCAGAGGATTCCAGTGACAAAAAGTTACAAACTTGTACGATTTACATCGTACAGGGACACACAGCAACGGCTACTGTTACCGAATCTCACGGTATTCCCTATTAATCTCATTTTTGGTTAGCACCAAAAGAGAACCATTTCGGTGACAAATATACTCATTTTATATTCTGATTACACTATTTTTAAAAAATCATTTGTAATTAATTCAATTTTGTTTATTAAAAGGTATTTACAGGAAAAATGGTTTACAAAAAAATGAAATAAGTAAAATTCCCTGCATACAATTTCCGGATTACGATTAAGACTCAACCGTTTATGGAAAAATTCCCTGGATTTACTGAATATAAATAAGAGGTAAGTACCTTGTTTTTAAGTTTATACTAAAATATAAATTTATTCAGGGAGCCGGAATATACGCCCCAATTCATCCCGACAAAAATATTCTGTTTATATAAGACAACGAAATCTTTGCATACATGACAAAATAATATACAATATGAAAATATTAATCCCAATCCGTTTGAAACTGTATTATTTCTGTAACAAACTGTCCTTCCGATAGTATTTTCGAAAACTAAAACTACTTTACGGGAAGTATCCTTTGCAAGGGGAAGTTGTACTTCAATCTTATGTAACCAAAAGTTACAGTATTGTTATGTTCGTTTTTTAGTCGTGTGGTACATGCCTTTTATTTTTCTCATAAAGTACAGGCGGAAGTATATCGGTATCAGACGCTCCAAGCGTATAAAATAACCTTATTGGTCTTTTATTGCAGGGTGCTTGTCCTGTGCCGTGATATTTTTCTGTTTTTATCTGACAAAATCCCGGAAAACACTTTTGTATATATTGCAGGAAACAATCTCCGGGCTTTTATAGCGGACTCCGACAAACAACTTTCTTTTTGGATAGCAATTATCCCCAGTATGATTTTTAGTCCGACAGACGAAAAATTTTTATACAGAGGAGTTATTATCTAGGGTAGTTTTGTATGAAAATACGGAGAAATCAAGGCATCTTTTTTAATTCCCCGACTTTTGCTCTTACCCACCCCACCCATTCTGGCATTGTTCATATTTCAGAAACCTAGCATTTTTCCCCTCTGCCGGCATTTCTTTAGGTAATCGTAATGTTTTTGGTCAATGAGGTGCTTTTCCGGTGTAAATAATATTGCAATTTCATTTAGGGAGCAGTGTTGGCTCATCCCGGATTCAATGCCATTATGATGTATGTTATCTTTTATCAATTATAACAATATGCTGAAACGGAAGGAATACCACCGGAAATGTAATCAAGACTGAATTCTTATTGAATTTCCCGGCATACACGATATTTTGGTATATTTGCAAAACAAACAATCCGGCAATTATAGCACCTTCCCCCGGCCCCGGGTGCTAATAAGCGGACGAAGAAAAGTACAATCCGATTGGCAATATGAGTAAAGAAAAAGACTATCCGGTTTATATACGGACATTAAACGGAAGAAATTATTTGTGTAACCGAAATACCTCGGCCTGCATTCGTCTGCCTTATGATTATGCAGCCTCCCCTACAGAGGGAGTCATTGTTGTAGCCAAAGGTGGTCTAAAGGATAGCTTCCGCCAATATACAGGAGGTAAATACGGTTTAATTGATCTGAAAGGAAAAGAAATTCTTCCTCCGGATTACGATTTTATGTTTAGTGCAAACCAGGGAAGCATATTGCTGAATAGAGGAGGTAAAGGTCAACCCGATGGCGGTTTTTTATGTAAAGGTGGTAAATGGGGGTTTTGCGATCTGCAAGGAAAGGTGATTGCGGACTGTATTTACGATCAGGCTGATTTTTTTCAGGGAGACTACGCCCGCGTCTGCGTTAATCGATTGTGGGGTTTTATCGACCGATCGGGCAGAGAAGTTATTCCAACTGTTTATACCGATCTATGGAATTTTTCCGAAGGATTGGCACGATTCCGGAACACCATGGGAAAATATGGATTTATCGATAAGAAGGGCAAGGAAGTGATCGCCGGAAGATATGAAAATGCGACGGATTTTTTAAATCACAGCGCCTGTATCTGCAAAAATCACAAATGGGGCCTGATTAATTTATCAGGTCATTTGCTGACAACATTAAAATACGATGAAATCGAACCAAATAAATACGACTGGTTACGCGTACGTATCGGAAGCTGCTACGGGTATGTAGATTCTCAGGGAAATGAAAAGATTCCTGTAAAATATCAATATTTAGGTAATTATTTTAATGATTATGCCGAAGCACAACTTGACAATCGTTACGGTTTGATTGACCGGCAGGGAAAATGGGAAACAGAATACCTATAAGATCATTTTTCTTCTTCTAAGATTTCCGGACAACCCGGAAGTTTCAAAATAGCATCTTCCCCCGGCCCCGGGTGCTAAAATCAGAAATTGATTCATAAAGTCTTTAAAGATTTTTTTGTCCGGCAACATTTTTTGTATTTTTGAGAATTAATAGTCAGAAATTTACATAAACGCATCCAGAATGAAATTTAAGATTCAGCTGATAGCAATGGTATACGGCAGCCTTTTATGCTTTACTTCTCCGGTTCCGGCACAAAATATTCTTCAGTCTCAAAAGGATTCTTTGCGCCAGCTTATTGATCACTCCGAAGGTATCGATAAACTGAGAGCCTACAACAAACTGTATTATTTATATATGTCGGAAATTGCCGATGATCAGAAAATGGATACATTGCTGAGGTTGTTCCGTCAGGCAGAAGCCGAAGCGATCAGGCAAGGCAATGTAAAAATGCAAGGGATGGTATATGGAAATACTATTATATCCCATATAAACAGAAATGAGTACGACAAAATTATTCAAAAAGCACCCGGTTATCTGGACTTTTATATCCGGCACAACCAGTGGAAACTCTATTATCAGATACATATGCAACTTATCACTGCCTACAATCTGAAAGGAGATTATAAACAGGCAGCGGAAGAAGCGGAAAGAATGTTCAACCGTGCCAAGGAACGGAAAGATAAAGCAGGAATGGCGACAGCACTTTACGCCACTGCCATCACTTATAATGTACAGAACAGGCGGAAAGAGGAAGAAGATTGTTTCAGAGAGTGCATTCGTTTATTATGGGAAGTTTCGGGTTACGACAATATCCTGACACAAGCTTATGCATTCTTATGCAACTCATTGCGGACACAAGCACAATATGAGAAGGTATTACAACTTATACCCGAATATGAAAAAGCCATTGCACGATTTGAGAAAGCTGCCGGAAGAACGCAGCCCGAAGCCCGGGGAAATCTTTATGGAATATTGATGAATACCTACATAGATTGTAAAGTCTATGACAAAGCCGGAGAATATCTCTCGAAGCTGGAGAATATCGTCAATAATAATATCTCAAAATATGAGCTGGCGCGGGCAAGGGCACTGATTTTCCAATCGCAGGGAGATTACCGTAAGGCACTTGCTGCGATTGACAGTGCCGCAGTCGAAGTCCGGGAATCAAATTTCGATCTCAATGCCAGCAGAAGGATAAAAATGGAAATACTTGCCCGCATGGGACGTACCGACGAAGCATTCGCATTATTCGATAAAATCATCGCTGTCAACGATACTATAAAAAATGTAGAAATCAATGCCCGGTTTGACGAATTGCGTACCCGGTATGAAGTGGAAAAACACATAGCCGGGAAAGAACGCAACCGTAATTATTTTCTCTTTGCACTGGGCGGATGCCTGCTGTTGGTTATACTATTAGGGATAACTTTTTATTACAACCGGATCATTACCCGTAAAAATATCGGATTATACAAGCAAATTAAACAGCAGGACCGTCTTGAAGAAGAGATCGCCCTGCTACGGATAAAGTGTAGCACAGATAAGGCTGTTAGCGATAATGTAACAAATCTCCCGGGTGATCGGCAGCAGCGCGAATTAGTCGAGCGTTTACAGAAATATCTGCTTACAGACGACAATCTCTCCAAAGATATCAACCGAAACGAGATCACAGCTGCGCTGGGAACGAATAAAAATACGCTGAACGAAGCTCTCAAAGCTGTTAAGGGCATGACGGCAATGGAATATATGCGTGCCATGCGGATAGAGCAGGCCCGCAAAATGATCGATAAACATACCGAACTGACAATTGAAGCGATTGCTTATAGTTGCGGTTTCAACACCCAAAGTACCTTCTACCGGATCTTCCGGAAACAATACGGAATCGGTCCGGCTGAATACCGTAAAATAGCAGACTCCTGCAAACCCTAAAAGTAACCTGTACAGACGGTAAGCACGGACTATTCCGTGCTTTTTTTGTGCACGGAGGAGTGGTTCTGCAGATACCTGCCAGATGTCCTGAAAGAACAGAATGTGACAAAATGCATAGAAGTTAGGACAATTTGCATTATTGTTCCGGCTCTCTTTATGCATTTTTGTGATAAAAGAAAATGGATATGAATGAATGGATCATTATTCTCTCCTTGATGGTCGCTCTGGCAGCATTGGCTACCGCGAGCTTGACGTACTGCTGCTGCCGCAAAATGCAGCGGGAGAAGAACCACAGCATCGTGCGTATCCTGCACGAGCAGGATCTTCTTGCTAAAGAGTTGGAGCATATCCGCATCGAGAAGGAGACGATTGAACGGCTACTCACAGCAAAACTGAGAAGATCCGATGAAACGTCCGCCCAAAAGGACATTACCTAAAATAACACCATATGAAAAAAACACTTGCCCTACTGATTCTTCTGTTAGCAATGGCCCCCATCGGTTTCGCACACACAGCCGTTCAGGAACCGGATGTTATAACTGTCACCTTCCGCTTTCAGCCGGGAGAAGATTTGTTTATCCTCAAAGGCAATGAAGCGGAACTGAAACGGCTCTACGCACTGGTGGATAAATACCGCATGCAAATTGCAGACAAAAACATACCCGTCTATGTGGACGGCTATTGTGCTTCACTACCGACGGAAAGAGAGAATTTGAACACTGCGTTTGTCCGGGCCAACCGCGTGAAAGCAGAACTCATTATTCATAAGGGACTGAAAGAAGCGGATTTCATCACCAACAATTACGTAGATACATACCATAATAGTAAAGATATAGTTGTAGTAACGCTCCGTATCCCGTCAAAAACGGAACAACAACCTGCCTCCGGAATCCCTGTTATAAGAGAACAACCAGAGCCCGAAACATTTATCGTGAAGGAAGCGGAACCTCAACCCGGGCCCGAGAAACAAGCCGAAACGATAATTGCAGCGGAAGCAGACAGTATTCCGGCAATGCTGTTAGCAGAACCGTACCACTTCGCTCTACGCACCAATCTCTTGTACGATGTTTTCCTGCTCCCTGCACTGGGCGCGGAATGGCGTATAAACGACCGCTTCGGCATCAAACTCGATGGCAGCCTCAGCTGCTGGAGCAGCAAAAATGACAAAATACAGAAGATTTGGCTACTGAACCCCGAAGTACGCTGGTATCTGTTAAGCAACAGACGTTTTTATCTGGGCGTATCGGGGAATTACGGGGAATATAATTTCTATAAATATCCTTTCGGCTCATTCTTCTCTAAGGACAACGGTTATCAAGGCAGGATGTGGAATACTGGTCTTACGGTGGGGTATCAACTCTGTCTCTCACATCATTTCTCAGTCGATTTCAATCTCGGCATTGGCTATACCCGCTCGGAATACGATAGTTTCAATATTAAGGAAGGTATACGTGTATATAAAGAACGGAACAGAACCAAGAATTTCTGGGGACCTACTCAAGCGGGAATCAATCTCATGTGGACATTTGAAAAGAGCAAGTAGAAAATAACAAAGAACACGAAATATGAAAACAATCACTACATTATTCGGATGCGCCTTGCTTCTCCTCGCGAGCTGCAACGTGAAAGACCCGATTTACAATACTCCGCATCCAGAAGAGGGAGCGGTTAATCTCTCTGCCGACTGGTCGGCACGAGGTGAAGGAGTAGAAATTCCGGTCATATACACAGCAGAAGTGAACGGTACCACCACTGCACTAACCGCCAATCCTGCTGTATTCCCCGGTCTGTTTACTCCCGGAACCCTAAAAGTTTGCGCCTGGAATATCCCACAAGGTTTTACGATAACCAACGGGAAGGCGACGCTTGAAAAGGCAGCAGGCAACCCCGGCTTGTTTACCTCACAGGCGGAATGGCTCTTCACGGGAAGTACCGACATTACGGTCATCGCCGACGATACTGTATATGCCCTCCTTCCAATGCGGCAGCGGATGCGCCTGCTATGCTTTGAACTGACGGTGACCGAAGGGGAATACGACCGCATCGCAGGTATTGAAGCAACCCTCAGCGGCATAGCTACTACTGTAGATTTGTATACGGGTACAACGGCTAATAGTACGGGTTCGGTAAGCCTTTCCTTTACCCGTACGGGGAATAAAATTACAGGAGAAGCCTGTCTGCCAGGTATTTCTGACACGCAGCAGGAACTTGCCGTTACCTTTAGCTTCGAAGGTAACGAGCCAACGCCTCAAACTACCCGCAGCGATCTCTCACAACTGCTTGCCGGATTCAACGACGGGAAATTCACCCCCGTGAAGCTTACGGGAAACCTCCGCAGCCCCAACCGTGCCGATCTGGGCTCCGCAATCATCGACTGGATATCCGGCAACGGGGATAAGGGCGAAAACGGATCGGCAACTGAACAGTAAAAACAAAATAACGATAAATAAATACCAAATTAAAAAACAGAACGATTATGAAACTGAAAACCTTAACAACAATTGTAGGAGCTCTCGCACTGTTAGCTTGTAATAGGGACAATGGAGATATATCTCCCGATAACTGGAACAACGAAATCCGCCTGAGCAGCGGTGTTACTACACCGACACGGGCATACGACTCCGACACACAGATTGCCGCAGGTGAAAAGATAAACGTCTGGGTAGAAGACAAAAATGCCATGCCACTTTACGAGAACAACATACTGAATGCCGACGGCAAGGGCGGATTTTCCTACCAGACCACCATGTATTACACTTCACCGGATCCTGTGAACATCTACGCCATTCACTCTAACCCGGCATATACGAAGACAGCATTTCCCTCGAAGGATATTCCGATTACCCATAAGACAGAAACAGACCAGACTACGTCAGCTGCCTACACAGCTTCCGACCTGCTCTTTGCCATCAAAAAGGAAGTGAGCTCAACACCCGATGTCATCCCCCTTACGTTCTATCACATGCTGTCGAAGGTGGAAGTAGTGCTGAAGCGGGGAAACGGCAATCCTGACCTGGCAGGAGTTGTGGTAACCATTGATAATACCCGGACGCAAGCTACATTCCGCCCGGACAAAAATGCGGATATGACCCAAGCTACCGCCCGTGCCGGAATGGTTGAAGCATCCGGAAGTATCACCCCGATCATTATCCCCACTATGACTACTACCGACTTCAATGCCCCTAATATACATTACGCCGAGGCGATTGTCGTACCACAAACAGTTGACGTGGGAAAGGCATTTATCAGGGTGAAACTGCCGGCCCCCGACGGGAGGACATTTATTTACAAAATCCCGGCCGGAGCTTCCCTAAAGCTCGAAAGCGGCAAAAAGTATATCTATAACATAACAGTGGACCTCAACGACCTCATCGTGGACTCCACGATCAAAGACTGGGAAGCTGTGGGACAACCGAGAGAGGGCTCCGCCTTTCCAGAGTAGAACGGCATATAAAAAGAGATAAGGGATGAAAGATGGAATCAAAAAATAAGAAAAAAGATAATATGAAAAACAGGATAAAAGACAAATCAAGAAAGCGGATGTGTAATCACAGAGGCAATCCGAAGAGGTACGGACGGAATTCCCTATCTGTCCTCTTATTTATCATGAGTCTATTGTCATCTGTCGTCTGGTTTTCGTCTTGCACGGACGACAACTTCCCCACGGATGAATGGCCCGGGAAGAATTCTCCCGTGGAGTTGACAGCCAGAGTAGGAGGTCCTGTACAGAGCCGTGCTACCGTAGATAACACCTGGGAAGGCGGCGAAGAAGTAGCTGTGCAACTGGACGGCAAACACTATAAATTCATAGCCGATGTCGAAGGGAAGCTAACAGCAGCCCCCGGCCAGGAAGTTCCCCGCTGGAACAGTCCCGACGAGGAGAAAACCGTCGTGGCATGGTATCCCTATTCGGACGAGCTGCCCGAAGCAATCACCGTAAAGAAAGATCAGGAGTATACCCCCTATGAGCAGAATGACTTTCTGTTCGCCCCCGCCACCCGGATCTCCCTGACCGGTAACCGGGCAATTACCCTCCGCCACCTCCTCACAAAAGTAGTGATCAACCTCAAAGCCGGTGACGGAGTGACGGAAGACAACATTCGCCCGGCACGACTGCAATTTTGTAATCAGTCCTTCACTCCGAATAAAATAAACCCTGACGGAACAATAGAACAGAAACCTGCCGCAATATATCCCGACAGCCTGTATGCGCATGCACGACTAATACCTGAAACCGGTTTTGTTAAAACCTTCGAGGCATTGCTCGTACCGCAAATACTGAACAAAAACGAGGTGTTTATCAAATTTCGCAACACACAATTAGCACTTATTTTTACCTATACTCCCCAGCGCGATGATGAACTCACGCTGAAGGGGGGCCATAAATACACCTACAACATCACCGTGGAGCGGGAAGGGTTTTCCGTAGTGCGCTTCGAAGAATCCACCGCATGGGAGGACACCGAAGACAAGGAGCTGACAGCCAGGACACCTCAACCGGGGTTCAGAGCAACCGACACCAAAATATTCGATTACTTTTACAGCGACGGCACACGAAGCGACGGCGGCTACCGCCGCTACACCGACGGCACGGAAGCCTGGCTCGACATCGCACCCGTGGAAGGGAAACAGGTCATCGGTATCGTCTTTCAAACCGACTGGAAGCGGATGACCAAGGCAGAAACAGATAAGGGCTGGACACACGGCTATGTGGTAGCCCTTACCGCCTGCGGCGAGTTTCCCGAACAGAGTGCCAATAAATGGTACTGGGGAGCTTCCGGGTCTATACCGGGTATGACAGCAATTACCACATTCTACGACTGCAAGAGCTTTCTATCCGGCTACGAAGCCACCCGGCAAGTGATAGACGCTATCGGAAAAGGGAATCCCGATGCCCTGAAAGATACAAAATACGAAGCCTTCTACCAAGTCAGCCAATATGGCAAGACGGACAGGACGAAACCATACGCCGCTCCCGCCGGGACTTCCGGTTGGTACCTCCCCTCCGCCGGGCAATGGTGGGACATCGCGGAGAACCTGTTCGGCTGCAAGTTCAATACAACGGGAAACGTCTCCCTGGACCAGGAACAACCCTACGCGCGAAGAAATATTTCCACACAGTTGGAATGGATTCCCGGTGCGCAGGATTTCAGTTTCCGCTATTGGACAAGTTCCATATACGACAATAACAATGCCTGGTTTTTCAATTTTGATATGAGGAATAATACAATCAAGTTGGGTAAAATAATTAAGAATTACACCGGGCTTGTCCGGCCAGTCCTTGCTTTTTAGATAAACAGTTAAAAACAAAAAATATGAAAGAAAGAAAACAATATCACACGCTACGCCTGCTGCCGGGTATCCTGCTGGCAGCGGTGCTGTGGAGCTGTACCCGCGAAGAGCTGCCGGACGCGGCAGAAGAAGCAGGCATTCCCCTCACCGTACAGGTGGCGGACGCAGGTTTCGCCCCCGGCACCCCGAACAACGGCGGCCCGTCCACCCGTACAACGGAAGAAGGCCACAAAACGATATTCACCGAAGGCGACACCATCGGAATTTTCACACCCTCAAGAAGAGGTGAAAGTGAGAGACTATACACCAATCTTCCCTTTGTGCTTACTCAGGAGAACGGCAAACCGGTGTGGAAGAATCCTGACGGCAATCTCCTCTGGTACAACGGCACAAAGTGCGCTTACTTTGCCTACTACCCCTATCGGCAGCAGGTGCCCAAACCTCTTTATAACTACACAGATCCCGATATATTCTTCACCCCCCTCATCCGCGAATGGTCCATTCCGGCCGACCAAAGTACCCATGAGAAGTACACCGCCGCCGACCTGATGGTTGCCCGCGGCGACCCCACCCCCGATAGCCCCCGTGAAATTACTTTTACCTTCGCCCACCGGATGACGCTGCTCGAAATAGACCTCAGCGAACTATCCGACCCGTCGGGGGTGAAGTTCAACAATTTCACGCCCTACCAGCCCGACCCCGGCGTGCCGGTTTACCGCTATATCATGCAACAGGCACTCCTCACTTCATTACAGGGAAATGTACCTTTTAAAGACCTCAGCCTTTTCTATACCACCCCCAGCGGTGAAATCCGTGATTTCGAGTTTACCGGCATCCGCGATCCCGACAACCGGGGAAAGTGTAAGACATACCGACTGAAAGAATAATTCAGAATTCTCCTTGCCAAAGACAGACCAGGAAACAAAGTACACTATAGTAACAGCGCTCGGGAATTCCCGACGCCCGGAAAATGGAATCTCAAACGGAGAAGCCATTTTCCGGCAAACCTCATGACAAACAACAGCTGACAGATAGAAAAAAATGAAAAACTGAATATCAAACCACATAACGAATACCAGACGTTCCCCTTATTTGCTATCTGTCACTTGAATTATCCTTAGCTATCCTCAAAGGGGGGAGAGTGACCCACAATTTTAATTAAATCATTTACCTAAACAACGAATATCATGAATGAAGCAAACAAATCATCCGTTGTATTTCAGGATATCACTTTAAAGATACAACTAAACGAAAACAAGGAGTTCACTTCCCAACCCTTTACCCTGGAGAAACCCAGGGATGAGTCCGGGGAAATATGCTATCTCGCCTGGGATGTAAAGAATTCCCCCGACAGCTTTCATTTCTCCATCTATTCCACCGAGGCCAGCAACAACCCGCCATCCGTTGTGTCGGAACGAATCCACAACAAGTATATCACACCGAACAACCTCATACCCGGTAAGGACTATATACTGAAAACAACTTGTCCGTTCCCTGCAGACGTAAAGGAGATCGAAGTGACTCTAAAACCCCTGGCTTCCTGGGGTAGCAACGACTACCGCAAACCTAACCTCTCTGTTATCGCCAAAGAAACCCTGTTTAACACCTCCGGCCTTCCTTCCGCCGCAGACTATGCTGTTGAAATAAAGAATGCACGAAAAGGGCGTGTCGATGGTACCGCACTGACAGATTGCATTGCCGGTCCCTCTATCGGCCAAAACCAAACCATTGCCTGGGACATGCCCTCATACGATTTTCTGAACGATCTCGATGCCCTCACCTGCACGACCATTCACCCCAACCTGCTCCGGCAGGAACAAATGAACAACGTAAACGGGCTGTTTGTAGTAAGCTATAACAACGGTCTTCCGATCCCCGTGCCCAGCGAGCAGCTCTCGCCGGACAACGAGAAATATAAAGACATCATCCGAAACGCCGTCATCCTCCAGATACGTTCCTACGATCTGGCCACGATGAGCTTCGTCCGGGGCAAAAGCGGCTGGATTGTCATCGACCCACTGGGAGGAGAGGAGAACGTGAAAGAAGGACTGGCTCAATTCCGGCGGATTTTTCCCTCAGGCAATGCGGAGAACGACGAAAACAGTATCGTTGCCGTACTGGTCACCCACAGCCACGTAGACCATTACCGCGGCATACAGGCATTGACCGACAAACGCCATAAATTAATTCCCCCCGGAGAAGCGTATATTTCCCGCAAAGAAGGAGAAGAGTACGAAACGATCCATTATGTCCCCGCTCCGGAAGCGGACGTTAACCCTGCCACCAAGAATATTCTCTACATCGCCCCCGCCTGCTTCTACGACGAGGCCGTGTCCGAAAACCTCTATCTGGGTAATTCCATGACGCGCCGCTCAGCTTACATGTACGGCCGCACCCTTCCCCACGACGAACGCGGTCACATCGGCAGCGGATTAGGAAAGACCGTAGGCGACGCTTCAGGAGCTTTGTATAAACCCTCGGTGGAAATCGATTTCGCAGCAGGAGATGTCCGCAAGGTGGTGATCGACGGTCGGAAGATTTCTTTCCTCGACGCCCACGACAGCGAAGCACCTTCGGAATACCACATCTATTTCGAGGACTACCACACCCTCTGCCCGGGCGAGAACATCACCCACACCATGCACAACCTGCTGACCTGCCGCGGTGCCAAGATCCGTAATCCAAAAGCCTTCTCCCAAGCCATCGACCGCTCGCTGGATGAATGGGAAGAAGATATCCAAACGATTATCGGTACTCACCATTGGCCTGTGTGGGGAAATAAAGAATGCTGCGAAATCATGAAAAGCCAGCGTGACATGTACCGCTTCTTCAACGATCAGGTCATTCACGGTATTAACCGGGGACTGAACATGGAAGAAATCGCCGAACAGTTCGTCCTCCCCCCGTCTCTGGCCTCGAAGTGTTATAACCGCGGTTATTACGGCTCGCTCAACCACAACGTAAAGGCCGTCTTTCAATATTATGTAGGCTGGTGGGATGGCAATCCTGCCAACTACTTCCGCTATCCCGAAGCCGAGGCTGCCTGTCGGTTTGTGGACAGCATGGGTGGCGCAAATGCAGTACTGAAAAAAGCCTATGAATATTTTGCCGGGGGTGATTACCGCTGGACAATGGAGCTGACCCGGCAGATGGTATTCGCACTGGACACCCAAACCGAGAATGATACAACTTCGGATACTCCGGACGACGATCCCGGCGATGATCTTCTCCGCAAAGCCTGCTTTCTTCAGGCCGATGCCATGGAACAACTGGCCTACGGTTTCGAAGCCGGTACCTGGCGCAATATCTTCCTCACCGGCGCCAAGGAACTCCGTGAAGGCCGTCACTCTCCTACACCCACAGAAATCCTGATCGGCAACTGCGTCGCCCGTCTCGCGGTCCTGGAACCGGAGCAAGCTTTTGAATACCTCAGCATCCTCGTAGACGGCCGCAAAATGGTCGGACCATTCGGAAAGGGAGAAGAACCATTCGTAGAGTTCTACGTGCAATTCGCCGATACCGAATCCTCCACTTATTGTCTCACCCTCTGCCATGGTGTGCTCCATGCCAAAATCATCCCGTCCACTAAAATATCCGATAAGGTTCCTTTACTGTCTTACGATTCGATAAAAGGCTTTGCCGATGCCTTTGGCAAGGCCATGCGTAAAGCAAACGACCTCCCGGAAGCGGAAGGAGAAACTTTGCAGGCGGAGGAAAGCACCCCGGACGTGCTGACGGATTTGTGCCGCTACCTGGAACTGCCGGAAGAGAACTGGGAAATCGTGTTCAGCTGACAAATTATAAAAGCAAACATTTTATATCTGTCAGTTGTGTTTGCTCTGCTAATACGGACAAAGGGCAGAAACGGCCTTGCGGACAATGACGGCAGCTATGACCGTCTACAAATGTTCCGGAGGGCAATTTCTCCGCTGACGGGCGATATGCAGACCCGCGTACTGATAAACGGCACGTTCGGACCGAAGAACGCAACAGTAGCATGTCCCTCCGGCAGAAAGTTGCAATATTTTCAGATTAAAGCCTTTAAATGAGGATATTTATAGGATAAACAAAAAGTTCGTAATCTACCCGTCCAGGACTCCGAATGATCATTTTTTGAGGGGCTGAAAAACAGCTACAATTTAGTCACAATTTTAAGGTATTTTTGTCTGTAAGGCAGTAATAACAGCAAACAAAAACTCCTGCAATGTAGTAATATTGCAGGAGTCGTTTGTACTTTTTCGCCTTACAGCGCATCTTTCAGTGATCCGCCTGGGATTCGAACCCAGGACCCCAACATTAAAAGTGTTGTGCTCTACCTACTGAGCTAGCGAATCGTCTTTACTTTTAGAATGCGGGTGCAAAGATAAGGGGAAATATTAAAACTGCAAATTTTATTTTACTTTTTTTGAAAGTAGAAGACAGAAAAAAATATTTATCAACGGAGGATGTTGGTAACTTCATCTCTTTTAACAGATTTTTCCATTGTGTGACAATTGCGTTTTTTATACATTTGTCTCATCAATAAAAGGGAAAAAGGATGTTTTTGGAAAATGCCAGTAAAGCCGGTTGGATTGAAGTTATATGCGGTTCCATGTTTTCCGGGAAAACGGAAGAGCTGATCAGACGCCTGAAACGGGCTCAGTTCGCCCGTCAGAAAGTCGAAATCTTCAAACCCAAAATTGATATACGTTATTCGGAAGAAGAAGTGGTATCGCACGACGCAAATGTAATCCGTTCCACCCCGGTAGAAAATTCAGGAAATATCCTCTTACTTACCGGGGATGTAGACGTAGTCGGCATAGACGAAGCCCAGTTTTTCGACGCCAATATTGTAGAAGTATGCCAGAAATTAGCCAATAACGGGATACGGGTAATCGTCGCCGGACTGGATATGGATTTTTTGGGAAATCCCTTCGGTCCCATGCCTCAATTAATGGCTATAGCCGAATATGTCAGTAAAGTACATGCCATATGCGTACATTGCGGGAATCTGGCACATCACTCCCACCGGCTGGCAGACAACGATCGTTTGGTGGTGTTAGGGGAAAAGGACATTTACGAGCCCCTCTGCCGCCATTGTTTTAATCAGGCCCTAAGGAATGAAAACAAAAAGGAAAAAACAGAGGCTGAAAAAAAAGATTTAATCCTCAAAAATTAAAGAATCTATGGTTTCCAAACGGGCCATCAATTGCGGACAGGATTTTTGACGTATCGACAAAGTCATCCGGCACTCCCATTCAAATTCCCGATTCAGCACTTCCGGTTCTTCTTCTTTTATCACCTTCATAACTTCGTTCATGACCATATAACTAAAGCGGATCCGAAGCAAACGGTCCTCCGTTTTTTCAATGATCCTGGCCTGAAGGATGGCATCGGCGGCGGCGGCTTTATAAGCATGAATCAATCCGGATACCCCCAATTTTATTCCCCCAAAGTAACGCACGACTACAATCAAAATATTGGTCAGGCCGGCAGATAATATCTGTCCTAAGATAGGTTTTCCTGCTGTAGAAGAAGGTTCTCCGTCATCATTCGCCCGGAAACGCTTTTTATCTGCCCCCAAACAATAGGCATAGCAATGATGGCGAGCGTCGTAGTATTTCGTTTTTACCCCGGCCAGTATGGATTTAATCTCTTCTTCCGTATAAACCGGATAAGCAAGCGCGATAAACCTACTGCCTTTTTCTTTGTAAAGACCTTCAGCTGCCGTTTCTATCGTTTTATATAGATCTTCCATACCTTCCATAATATTTCTTTCCCTTCTCCCATTGCCGGAGATAAAATAAAACCATTCCTTTGCCCGTTTTCCATCCGTAAAGGGTAAACAAAACCTCCCGTTTACAAAAAAACCTCCGGTTCTGGTTAATTCCCTAAGGCACAGAACTGAAGGTTTCCTCCGGTCAAAATCTTTTCTCTCAATTTCCGCAATACAACTTCCGCTGTATCTCCTCCACTTCCATTTTAAATTTCCGGTCAGTTTCCATCAGATCGGCTACCGCTTTACAAGCATACAATACTGTAGCATGATCTTTTTTACCGATTTGGTTTCCGATATAAGAAAGGGAAGCCTTGGTATAATTTTTACAGAAATACATTGCCAGCTGACGGGCCTGTACAATCTCCCGCTTACGGGTTTTGGCCTGTAAAGTTTCCGGTGTTATGTGAAAATGTCCGCAAACCACCTGCTGGATCTTATCCACCGTCAGTTCCTCTTCCGCCTGTTTATGAACCATCTTTACCAGGATATCCTTCACCACATCGACAGTCAGATCCCGTTTATTAAAAGTTGCCTGCGCCAGCAATGAAATCATAGCTCCTTCCAATTCCCGGACATTATTATTAATATATTTACAAATATAGGTAATTACCTCATTGGAAAATTCAATACCGTCCTTTTTAGCTTTATACAGGACAATTTCTTTGCGCGTCTCAAAATCGGGGGATTTAATTTCCGCAGACAATCCCCATTTAAAACGGGACAACAGTCGGTCCTCTATACCGCTCAATTCCGCCGGAGCCTTATCCGAAGTCAGGATCAACTGCTTTCCTAACTGCTGGAGATGATTGAAAATGTGGAAGAAAGTATTCTGTGTAGCCGTTTTCCCTGCCAACTCATGAATATCATCCAAAATCAATACATCGATCAATTGGTAGAAATGCATAAAATCATTGATTTCATTCTTTCGTACCGCTTCAGTAAACTGGGTCTGGAATAAATTTGTCGACACATACAATACGACTTTGCCGGGAAAATTTTGCTTCACTTCCAGACCGATAGCCTGAGCCAGGTGTGTTTTTCCCAAGCCGGAGCCTCCGTAAATCAACAAAGGATTAAAAGCGGTTCCCCCGGGATTTTTTGCGATAGCCATCCCTGCCGATTTCGCCAAACGATTGCAGGCACCTTCGATAAAACTCTCCATCGTATAAACAGGATTCAGCTGGGAATCGATCTGCAAACAATTTACGGTCCGCTCAAAAGGATTCTTCAAACCGCCGGAAAGTTGCTTATTCAAATAAATCGTATTGGTCTCCGGCCTCTTTTCAGGAGAAGACGACATAGTAACAGCTAAAGGCTTCTTCGGCTGATTCTCCACAACAACTGAATACTCTAACTTAGCATTCGGACCAATAACTGTTTTTAAAGAACTTCTCAGGATATCGATAAAACGTTCTTCCAAACATTCATATACGTAGCTACTGGCTACCTGAATCGTCAATACGTCATTTTTTAATTTCAATGCCCGTATTGGCTCAAACCATGTCTTAAAAGTTTTGGGCGGTAACTGCTCCTCAATCAACCTTAGACACTTCGTCCAAATTATTTTACAATCTTTTTCCATAGTTTACTGTTAGAAAGATAGTTTCTTTTTTTTGTTTCATTTCCGTTTTGGGAAGGCTAAATTGAGAAAAAAAAGTGGATAAAAAAAATACCATTTTATTTTATTTTTTTGAAAAAAACGCTCGGGGTTTATTATCAGTACTTTAAATTTAATATACTGTATTTCAGATATTTACACAAGAAAAATTCAATTTGTTAAAATAAAAAAATTCACTTTGAGAAGGATCCGGAAATACACCTTAACCGCTTCTTAACAATCCCTCTAATGTACTAAAACAGAAGGTCAGTTCTTCAATTAACATTAATCATAATATTAATAAAAATAATAACATTATGTTAATAATAAACCCTCATTTTTACCTGCTTATTTAGAAGCATTCCAGATATTAGTTTTGAGAAATTTTAACAATAAAAGCATTTGGATATGCTTTTTTAATCTTCCCAAGGTCTTTTTCCGCTTCTTTTAATTTTCTGTAAGTATTTATCAAGTATAAAAATTGGCCCCGGCTTTTAAATTCCACCAGATCAGGATATTTCAAATACCATTCCGAATCTGCCGGCAAAGGTTTTTCAGATTCGTAAATAGAAATTCCGTATTGATCTCCTTCTTTAACGCCCGAACCGAAACTGACAAGCGAAAGATTGACAAATTTTTTCGGATTGGTACGGAATTCAGTTAAAAGCTTATTCAGGTTTTCCGTGACAGCCGTTAAATTGTAATAGAGATCATCGTCATTTACGACTTCTCCCAGAGTTCCCTTTCCCCTGTTGATTTTAAGTACGATAGAATCCAATTGGGACAAAATGCCATTCAGGCTATTTATGCTTTTACTCAGGTTTGCCGCACGTATAGAATCGCTGATGACAACAATATTATCCAATCCCCGGGAAATATTGTCATTATTCTTTTCTAAATTGGCAGAAATACTATGGATGTTTTCCAGAATAGAAGCAATGCGGGAAGACTGTCCCGTAATCAATTCGTCCAGGCTAGCAGAAGCATGTTCTACATTCAATAAGGTATTATGTACACTGTTAAGGCTTCCTTCAATATTTCCCCGGGCATCCGTATTAAAAATATCCTGTACGACTGACAGTACGGAATCCAGAGAAGAAAGCGTATTTTCTGCTTTGACCTTTAACGGTTGCAATTGCTTATTAAACTGCTCCATCAGCCCCAATTCCAGTGCTGTCCGCAATGTATCCCCACTTTGAGCATATTGTATGGAATCTCCGGGTACGATATTAATAGCTTTCGTGCCCATCAGGTCTGCATTTTGAATAACAGCTACGGAATTAACCGGTATTTCCAGATTCTTTCCAACGGAAAACTGCACCAGCAAACGGTCATACCGTTCTCCCGTAAAACGAATTGCAGTTACTTGTCCCACATGATATCCCCGATAGATCACACTGCTGGATATTTTTAATCCGTCCACACGGTCGTAAATACCGTAAAACATATTATTCCGGTCGAAAAGAGCCTTTGCTTTCAGAAAATTAATACCCCAAATCAGAATAATGACAGCTGCAATAGCTGTCACTGCCAGTTTTATCTCCTTTTTTATTACCATAGTGTTTATTTCAAATTCTTTTCCAGCCTGCGAGCCTCTGCAATATTAATCAATTTCCCCTTATGTACGGCAATAATAAAACAATCTTTTACCTTTTTACGGACTTTTTGTAACTTCTGCTTTACTTCTTCCAGGTCCGATGACTTACATACAAAATAGCGATACCGTTTCTCTGTAAGTAATTCTTCAATCTCATAATCTGCACATAAGTTCTGTGTATTTTTAACAGGCGCAACCGCTGAAGCAACCTGTATAGCATAAAAAAGCTCAAGTGAAGAAGCGGATACCTGATTTTGCTGAAGTGTATCTTTTTCCCTTTCCGTCTGATGAGGTGTCAGCACAACGCTATTCTTTTCCACATGCGTTTTATATTTTTGAAAAGCCCTGGCAATCGCTCCTGCCATTTTATTCTGACCGGAGAGAGAATTCAAAAAACGCTCTTCTTCCGGATTAGACATAAAACCCAATTCGATCAAGATAGCCGGCATGGCCACATCTTTCAACACCAGAAAACCCGCCTGGCGAATACTTCTATCGTGTTTTTGGGTACTTTTAATCAATTCTTCCTGAACCAATCCTGCTATTTCCAGGCTCTTTCCCAGGTATAAATTCTGCATCATAGAAAAGATAATATAGGATTCCGGACGGGAAGGATCAAAACCGGCATAACGGACCGTGTAATTATCTTCATACTTTATAGCCGCATTTTCTTTCATTGCCACCTGCAAATTGGCCTGCAATTTATGTAACCCCATTACATAGGTCTCAATTCCTTTTACCGTTTTATCTTTTGCAGCATTTACATGAATGGAGATAAATAAATCAGCTTTATGATTGTTGGCGATTTTTCCCCTCTGATCCAATTCGATAAACTCATCCTTTTCCCGGGTATATACAATTTTAATATCCGGATATTCCGTTTTAATCAATTTGCCTACCTTTAAGGCCACACTCAACGCAATATTCTTTTCATAGCTCTTTAACCCTATACAGCCCGGATCTTTTCCGCCATGTCCCGCATCAATACATATACACTTGATTTTCCCCAACTTATCCTGACTTTCAGCAAAAAACGGAAAAAAGAGAAGTATCATCGTTGCTAAAAATCCACCCACTCCGCATCGAATTATCATGATATTTAAAACTTTTTAAAAAGAATAATGAGTATTAACAGTCAATATTTCTTACATTTGCCATTCGGAATCAGAAAGTGAACGGCGACATCGTCCACACAAAAATAATACAATAAATTGCAAATTAGAGAATATATACATCAATTTATTAGATTGTGTATCATTTTTGTAATGGTAACACTTATTACGGGTTCACTTGCTGCGCAAGAGAAAGCGGATTCTCTTTTCCTCTCCCAAACCCCTCCGGTTATAGAAGCGGAACCCCTCATTTTCATACAGGATACGATAGTAACAGATACGGTCATCAGGGATACGGTAAGAGAAAAACCACTCTTTCAGGACATCATTTCTTACGATGCAGAGGATTCAATCCGGTTTTCCGTAGAACAGAAAAAAGTGTTCCTCTATGGAAATGCGAATGTCAAATACATCACTACCGAATTAAATGCCCAGTTTATCGAACTGGACATGGAGAAAAAACAAGCTTTTGCTTCAGGTTTACCGGATACTTCGGGAACGATAGTAGGAACCCCCATTTTTAAAGACGGATCCCAGGAATTCGAAAGTAAAGAACTGAGGTATAATTTTGAAACGGGAAAAGGTTTTGTAAAAGACATCATTACTCAGGAAGGAGACGGGTATGTACAAGGAAAATTAACCAAAAAGCTGACGGACTCCATTTATTGTGTTAAAGAAGGGTGGTATACGACCTGTGATCAGCACGACCATCCTCATTTTTATATCCGGATGAATAAAGCCAAAATGATACGGGATAAAAAGGTTATTGCCGGTTTTTCCAATCTCGTTCTGGAAGACGTTCCCCTCCCGCTTTTTATTCCCTTCGGATTTTTCCCGATTACCAAAAAGGGGACTTCCGGTATCATTATGCCAACTTACGGAGATGAGCGGATGAGAGGTTTTAACCTCAGAAACGGAGGGTATTACTGGGCCATCAGCGATTATATCGATTTAGCCCTCACCGGGGACATTTTTACCAATGGTTCCTGGGGGCTCAACCTCATTACGAATTACCGGAAGCGTTATAAATACAACGGGAATTTGAATTTTACGATGAGCCGGAATCATACCAGTGAAAAAGGGATGCCGGATTATACGCAATCCAGTGACTGGTCCATCCGCTGGACACATGCACAGGATAATAAAGCGAATCCTTACAGCACATTCTCTGCCTCCGTCGACATTTCTTCAGCAAACAATAACTACTATAACTCCACAAATATTAATGACATTGCCAACCAGCGGAAGCAATCCAGTATCTCCTGGAGTAAAAAGTGGCCGGAAAAACCGTTCAGTCTGACAGCAGCTTTCAATCACAACCAGAATAGCCGGGATTCCTCCATCTCCGTAACGTTACCGAATGTCAATTTCCGGGTCAGCCAATTTTATCCATTGCGGAAAAAAGGAAAATCAGGAGACCTGAAATGGTACGACAACATTTCAGTTTCGTATTCGGCTGAACTGAAAAACAGTATTCAAACCAAGGAAGACCTTTTGTTTAAATCATCTATCGACAAATGGCAAAACGGATTCAAACATTCTATACCTGTAAGTTCAACCATTAATGTCATCAAAGACGTTTCCCTGACTCCTAATTTTACTTATAATGGAGTGCTTTATACTCACGCCATCCGGAAATATTGGGTCAGTGATACTTCTTATTATGCCAAAGGTTATGTAAAAAAAGATACGATCAACGGTCTGCATTACGCTCACAATTATACTGCCAGTGTTACTTTAGCCTATAATCCCACTATTTACGGTATGTATATGTTTAAACCTGAAAGTAAAGTATATGCTATACGGCATGTCATCCGCCCCAGTGTTTCCGTTTCGTATACGCCCAAAATAGGTGTAAAAAGAAGTAAATATTATTATACTTACCTCGACGTTGACAATGCAGAACACGAATATTCTATTTATGAAGACGGTATTTACGGAACGCCCAGCGGCACGCAGAAAAATTCCGGAAACATCAGTATGAGCATCGATAACAATATCGAAATGAAAGTCCGGAATGATAAAGACACTACCGGAGAAAACGAATTTAAGAAAATAAAGATTCTGGAAAGTCTCAGTATCGGCACCAGTTATGATATATTTGCCGATTCAATGAATTGGTCCAATATCCGGATTGCTGCCCGTACAAAGTTGTTTAACGATAAGCTGAACCTGGATGCCACTGCCACTTTAGACCCTTATGCCGTAAATGTAAACGGGACACGTATCAAAAAATTTCACGGAGGCCTGGGCCGTTTAACAAATGTAAGTGTTTCTACCGGTTTTCAGTTTACTTCCGACAATGGGAAAAACAGAGAAGAAAAAAATGAATTAGTGGGAGGGTTTTATGACCATTATGTCGATTTTGACGTACCCTGGTCGATTAGTGTCGACTATACCCTGAATTATTCGAAAACCTGGTACCGGAATCCGAATCCGGGAGCTACCAAAGCTCTATCGGAAGGGACGGTCTCTCAAATGCTGCGGGTAAACGGGGATTTTTCTCTGACGCCTAAATGGAAAATCGGATTCAGCACGGGATACGACTTCGACAATCACGAAGTGACAGCGACGAGTTTCAATGTATCCCGGGACCTGCATTGTTGGGATATGACTTTTTCCTGTATTCCTTTCGGGACCCACCAGTCCTATAATTTCCAGATCAACGTCCGTTCCAGTCTGTTGCGGGACTTGAAACTGACGAAGAAGGAATCCTGGTATGACACAGGGAATTTTTACCGTTAACCTCTCTTCCCGGTAGCCGGTATTTTCAAAGGATACTGTTTATCTTTTAAACAGGAATCAAAATCCTCTCTGCCGGGCCGCTTCAAACATCATCACAGCAGCAGCAGCAGAAACATTGAGGGATTCGATCTCGCCTTTTAACGGAATCCTGATCTGCTCATTTACAATATTCAACAGTCCCTCGTCAATCCCTTTATCCTCGGACCCCAGAACAATAGCCAGGGGAGAAGTCATATCTGCTTCCGTATAAAATTTTTCAGCTTTTTCCGTAGCGGCGTATACCTTTATCTTCCGCACAAACTTGAGTTCCCGGACCAATTTTTTCAGGTTCAGTACCCGGCATACCGGTAAATGATACAAAGCACCGGCCGAAGTCTTTATTGCATCGGAAGATATCTTAGCCGAATTTTTATTGGGAATAACAATTGCATGTACGCCTGCACAGGCAGCACTTCGTACAATAGCTCCGAAATTCCGGACGTCAGTCACCCGGTCCAGGATCAGTACAAAAGGAATTTCACCCTTTGCAGCCACCTGATCCAAAACTTCCTGAATATCCTGATAAGGGACAGGAGCCACCTCTGCCAATACCCCCTGATGATTCCGGTCAGCAAAAGGTTTGAAGACTTCGTCGGGTACATATTGGAAAGGTATCTGCCTCTCCCGCATTAATGAAAACAAGGTCTGGAATAATTCTCCTCGTATTCCCTGCTTCAACATCACTTTATCAATCTCTTTCTCCTGTTGTATCGCTTCTATTACAGCCCGTAAACCGAATATATATTCCTGTTTGTATTTTGCCATATCTCACTTTTATATCGTATTGTATCTGATTTTCTTCACTTATTCTGCTTTTTTCCCTTTCACCTTTTCCAAAACTTCATGGGCTTTTTCCCAGTCTTCCATATAGTCCTCCAGTGTTTTCTTCAACTGATTATACTGTAAATAAATATCTTCATTTACCGCTCCGGTAGCCATTTTTTCCTCCATCTCTTTTATTTTTTCCTCAAATGTGGAAATGGCTTTCTCCACGTTTTCAACCTGTTGTTCTGCCTTCTTTATTTCCCGGTTCAGTTGTTTACGGTCTTCATAAGATAATTTTCCTCCGGAAATTTTGATATCACCTGAGGTACCTCCTGTTTCCTTAACGGAATTTTTGTTCTTCCATCTTTCATATTCGCTGAAACAGGCCACTTTCTTAGCGGCCAGAAAATCGCTTATTCCTCCTATATATTCCTTAATACCGTGATTGGCAAATTCATAGACCTTATCCGCCAAGCCTGTCAGAAAGTCACGGTCGTGGGAAACGACTATCACCGTTCCTTCAAACTTCCGGAGCGCCTCTTTCAGAATATCCTTGGTCCGCATATCCAGATGGTTGGTGGGTTCATCCAGTATCAACAGATTATAAGGTTCCAGTAATAAACGGACCATGGCGAGACGCGTCCGCTCACCTCCCGACAAAACTTCCACTTTTTTATCTACATCTTCCCCCGAAAAGAGAAAAGCACCTAAAATATCCCTTATTTTTTTCCGGATTTCCCCTACTGCCACCCGGTCGACCGTATCCAGCACTGTCAGTTGTGTATCCAGCATATCCGCCTGATTCTGAGCAAAATATCCGACATTTACATTATGACCGATTTTCAAAATCCCTTCATAGGGGATCTCATTCATAATCATTTTCACCAAGGTAGACTTTCCTTCCCCGTTTTTTCCTACAAAAGCGACTTTTTCGCCCCTTTTAATATCCATGTCTACCTCCCTCAACACATTCTTTTCCCCATACGATTTACACAAATTCCTTCCCGTAAGTACAATATCCCCGGAACGGACCGCCGGCTGGAAACGGATATTAATCCGGGCAGCATCTTCCTCTTCCACCTCAATCCGTTCCAGTTTCTCCAACTGCTTGATCCGGGATTGCACCTGTACTGATTTCGTCGCTTTATAACGGAAACGTTCTATAAATTCTTCTGTATCTTTTATCTGTTTCTGCTGATTCTGATAAGCTCTCCATTGTTGTTCCACCCTTTCTTTCCGAAGCTCTGTAAATTTGCTGTAGGGTACTTTATAATCGTATATTTTTCCCAAAGAGATTTCGATAGTACGGGTCGTCACATTATCTAAAAAAGCCCGGTCGTGCGAAACCAATACCACTGCTCCGGAATATCCCTGCAAAAAAGATTCTAACCAGGAAATAGATTCGATATCCAAATGGTTAGTGGGCTCGTCCAAAAGGAATATATCGGGTTTCGCCAGCAATATCTTCGCCAATTCGATGCGCATCCGCCATCCTCCGCTGAACTCTTCACATTTACGTTCCATATCTTCCGATGTGAAACCCAAACCCTTCAGGACAATTTCCACTTCCCCATTGACATTTTCTTCTCCCCTCAGGGTCAATTGTTCGGTTTTTTCATGGATACGATCCAGAAAACGCATATAAGATTCGGATTCATAGTCTTCCCTTTCGGCCAAACGGCTGTTCATCCGGTCGACTTCTTCCCGCAATGCCAGTAAATCGCTGAAAGCCTTCTCAGCCTCTTTCCGTACCGTATTCCCATCCTGATAGATCATGGTTTGAGGCAAATACCCGATCCGCAAGCCGGAAGCCATTGAAATATTCCCTTCCGAAGGCTGCTGCAGTCCGGCCAGCATCTTCAGCATAGTGGACTTTCCTGCTCCGTTCCGTCCCGTTAAGCCGATCCGGTCTTTCTTATTAATCAGGAAAGACACGGAATCCAACAAATAAAAACCTCCGAAAACAACACTTACACCATTTACTGAAATCATAAAACACTGAGAATTGAAAATATACAAAGCAAATTCCGCTGCAAAGATAGGGAGTTTCTCTGTAAATCTTCATTATTTAAGTCCTTTTTTCCCATAAGACCAACAGGGCTGAAAACTCTATGACTTTTGTCATATTTTTTATCCCGGAAATAGTTTTATATTTGTAAAAACATATCATTAACATTTAATACTTATCAACTATGCCTAAAGGAGTATACAGATTACCCAACATTACCAACGAACCAATTAAAAGTTATGCTCCGGGTTCACCGGAACGCAAAGCATTGAAAGAAAAATTGGCTGAAGTGAAAAACACGGTGGCAGACCTGCCGATGATTATTGATGGGAAAGAAATCCGAACCGGCAAATTAATGGATATCCGTCCTCCCCACGAACATAAACATCTGTTAGGCCATTATCATCAGGGAGATGCTTCGCACGTACAAATGGCCATCGATGCTGCCATGAAGGCAAAACCGGCCTGGGAAAAGATGAATTGGGAAAGCCGGGCTGCTATTTTTTTAAAAGCAGCAGAATTAATTGCGGGTCCGTACCGGCAGCTGATGAATGCTGTCACTATGCTGGGACAATCTAAAAATGCTTTTCAGGCTGAAATCGACTGTGTTTGCGAACTGGCAGATTTCTATCGGTTCAACGTAAAAAACATGTATGAAATTTATCATATGCAACCGAATTCTTCGGCCGGAATCTGGGACCGTAATGTTTGGCGTCCGTTAGAAGGTTTTGTATTTGCCCTGACTCCTTTTAACTTTACTTCTATTGCAGGAAATCTGCCGGGAGCTCCGGTATTAATGGGGAATGTATGTGTATGGAAGCCGTCCAAGACTGCTGTTTATTCCGCACACTTAATTATGAAGATTTTAAAGGAAGCCGGATTACCTGACGGAGTTATCAATCTGGTGTATTGTTCCGGACCGGTAGCTTCTGACGTCATCCTCAGCAGTAAAGATTTTGCCGGTATTCATTTTACCGGTTCTACAGGCGTATTCAACAGCGTATGGACCAATATTGTAAAAAATATTACCAAATACCGGACGTATCCGCGCATTGTCGGGGAGACCGGAGGGAAGGACTATATTTTTGCCGACCCGACAGCACCCGCTAAACAGGTAGCGACCGCTATGGTAAGAGGCGCTTTCGAATATCAAGGACAGAAATGTTCGGCAGCCTCCCGGGCTTATATCCCTTCCAATATCTGGGCAGAAGTCCGGAAATATGTAGAAGCAGATCTGGCTAAAATCAAAGTAGGAGGCGTAGAAGATTTTACAAATTTCGTAAACGCCGTAATCGATGAAGATTCTTTCGACAAACTGGCGAAAGCGATAGACAATGCACAGGCTTCCCCGGACGCAGAAGTGATTATGGGAGGAAAATACGATAAATCAGAAGGCTACTTTATCTATCCGACTGTTATTCTGGCTAAAAAACCGGATTATGTCACCCTGCAGGAAGAATTGTTCGGACCGGTACTGACTGTATATGTATACGAACCGGACCAGGTAGAAGAAACCCTTGACATATTGGATCATACCTCCAATTATGCACTGACAGGCGCTATTTTCTCACAAGACCGGGCTGCTATCGAATGGATGACTGAGCGTCTTACTTACACTGCCGGTAATTTCTATATCAACGATAAACCGACCGGCGCAGTAGTAGATCAACAGCCCTTCGGCGGCGGAAGAGCCTCTGGCACCAATGATAAAGCCGGTTCTGTCCTGAATCTGCTCCGCTGGGTATCTCCCCAGGCTATTAAAGAGACATTTGTACCGGCAACGGATTATATGTATCCCAATTTTTTAGAAGACTAAAAAATAAATTATACTTTAAGATGTAGTTTAAAAAGCTTCCCTGTATATACTCTGCAGGGGAGCTTTTTTCATTCCCAGGAAAAACGTAGATTTCTTTTGTCGTCTTTTCCCTTCGGTCTGTTGTATTTGCCGGTCTGATGCTCCACTCGCTTTTTCGTAATTCGTCCTGCGTTAAAACGCCGATACTTCCTCCTTTTAGTCAGGCTTTGCCTGCCTAACGTCGGCAAACAACCCGGCGTTTTTTAACACTCCGGACTTCAAACGAAAAGACGCTCGTTCCCGCAAGGACCGGCAAATACAACAGACCTCCGGTTCTGAACAAACCGCCCTGAATACCGGTTATTCAAGGCACAGACTGCTTCTCCGGAGTCTTGTTTTGCCTGAAAGGTCTGGCGGAGGTGAGTGTGATAGCGTGTGAAGCTACAGCGGCCGCAACGCCGGGTTGTCCGCCGACGTTAGGTGCATTCTGTGCACCTAAAAGGAGGAAGTATCGGCGTTGCAGCGGAAGCTGAACGTTACGCTATAACGAACGCAGCCCGAACCTTTCAGGCAAAACAAGACGGAGGATGGGTACAATACAAAGAACGAATAGAAAGCTACAAAAATCTACTGTTCCAGGAATACAGTTATTCTTTTTGATTTCAGAATTTTTTACCTTTGCTGACCCGATAAATAAATTTTTAAATACAGTCGTTTATGTATATCCGCTTTTCTCTCCTTTGCATTTTTGTAATAAGTTATTTTACAGGATTTTGTACTGACATACAAATTTTCCCGACTCCTCAGAAAATGAATTTTACCGGTAAAACCTTTTCTTTAGAACAGGCTTTCCGGGTAAAGACGAAGCATACAGATCCCCATTTACAACAGTTGCTTTCGGAAATTATTCCGCTTCAACAGGGGAAAAAAGGCCGTTCTCCCCAACTCTTTATGGGGCAAACAACGGATCCCTATATTAAAAAATTCCGGACACAGGTTCCGGAAATTCCGGGTGCTTATTATTTATCCGTCCGTCCGGAAACCATAGTTATCGCCGGAGCGGACGAGAGAGGTATTTTTTACGCTTTGCAAACGTTACGGCAGCTCCGTCAGCACAATTCATTACCGGAAGTGGATATTACCGACTTTCCGGAAGTAGCCTACCGGGGAGTAGTAGAAGGATTCTACGGACAACCCTGGAGTCATGAAGACCGCCTCCGCCAGCTGCACTTTTATGGAAATTTTAAATTGAATACTTATATCTACGGTCCGAAAGACGATCCTTATCACAGTTCTCCTCACTGGAGAATTCCCTATCCGGAAAAAGAGGCAGAGCAGATCAGCGAACTGGTCAAAGCAGCAAAAGCCAATCAGGTGGATTTTATATGGGCCGTTCATCCCGGACAGGATATACAATGGAATAATAGTGACCGTCAGGCTCTTCTGGAAAAATTTGAAGATATGTATCGGTTGGGAGTACGTTCTTTCGCCGTTTTTTTTGACGATATCTCCGGAGAAGGAACCGACCCGTTACGCCAGGCAGAATTATTGAATTTTCTGCACAACCATTTCGTAGCTGCCAAACCGGATGTAACCCCTTTGATCATGTGCCCCACTGAATACAACAAAAGTTGGTCAAATCCCCAATCCGGCAGTTACCTGGACATTTTAGGAGAAAAACTATATCCTTCTGTGCTGGTTATGTGGACCGGCGACCGGGTTATTTCCGACATCACCGCTTCCGGTCTGGAGTGGGTCAATCAGCGTATCCGCCGGCCGGCTTATGTATGGTGGAATTTCCCGGTAAACGACTATGTCCGGGATCATCTGTTAATGGGACCTGCCTACGGCTTAGAGGCCGCTGCAGGGAAAAAGATGTCCGGATTTGTAGCCAATCCGATGGAAAAAGCCGAAGCTTCTAAAATCGCGATTTTCAGTGTGGCAGATTATGCCTGGAATCCTGTGAAATACGATCCCGAAAAAGCTTGGGAACAAGCTATACAAGTATTGATGCCCGGTACATCTCCGGCCTTGCATACCTTTGCCACCCACAATTCAGACCCCGGTCCCAACGGTCACAAATACAGAAGGGAAGAATCGGTAAATATAAAACCGGAAATCCGGAAATTTCTGGCAGCCTTCCGGAAAGGAGAAATCCTACAAGAATCTCTTTCTCAAATCCGTACAGAATACCAAAAGATCGCATCAGCCCCTCTTCAGCTTTCAGCAAGCCGGGAAAACCCAGACTTTCTCCGGGAAATCTCCCCCTGGTTAACTCAATTTGAAATCCTAGGGAAAGCCGGTATTGCGGCTACCGAATTAGCCACATTATCTCCCCGCGAAGGCCTCAGTGAATATTGGGACAAATACAGCGCCTTGATCCGTTACGAAAATGAGCGTCTCCGTACAGACAGGACCTCCAATCAAAATCCGTATCAAACCGGAATAAAAACCGGTTCCCTTGTTATGCAGCCCTTTATCGACAGCATACGCCTTATCAGCGAACAACAATTCTGGCAAAAGGAATCCCAGGTGACACAAAACAACAGTTCCGTTCCCCGGCTTTATACAAATATCGAACAAATCAAAGACTTGCCCATCCGGAAAGATACAAACGGTATTTCACTATCCCCGCTGCTGGAAGTAATCCGGATCCGTCCCGGAGAATACCTGGGCATCGCATTTCCCTATCCTGTTTCTTCAACCCGCCTAGAAGTCAACTTCAATACCTCCGTTTCAAAATGGGGACGCACGGAAATTTCAGTAAACGGTATGGAATGGATCCCCTCTACAGTAAAATTCCAGGGAACAGCGTTTACAGCAGTTCTACCGGATAGTCTTCCTTTCCAATACATCCGTTTTCTAAATTTCAGTCCGGCGCAAAAAGAAATCTACCTGAAAAAATACAGCCTTACTTCCCCCCAGCTGACAGACCTTAAAAACAGCGTTGCCTTTCTCTCAGACAAGCAGCTGCAAACAGCCTGCATACTGTTTCCAGGACAAAGCGCCGTTATCGTAAACCCGCACAAAGGTACGGAATGCTGTTACAGTTTACTGTCCATTTTAGTTCCGCAGGCAACACTCGACATAAAAGGGAAAACAAAAGACAACCGGTTTATTTCCCTGGGAACAGCCGACAAAAATTGTTATACCTTTTCCTGTCCGTCAGAAATGGAAGAAATACATATTTCCAACCGGGCCTCACACCCCATCCCTCTTTACGAATTGATCGAGCAATAAAAAAACTGCAAAAATAATCTCTTTTTCCCAACAACTTTATTTTGTTAATTCAACCTAAAAAATCCGTAGGGAGGAATAGGGATAATATAAAACCTTCTCTATCCTCAAACGTATAATTGTTTCAAAAGAAAGTCGAAAAGCGTTGTTTTATTTTTCCCATTCCGACTGATAATCTTCTGAATTGCATCTAAAAAAAGGAAAGGGGAAAAGAGTAATAAAAACAACCTGAATGAGAATGAAACATCTATGAAAAAACTACACTTCATCATTTTACTGGCATTGTGGCCATTACTGACTATGGGAAAAGGAATTTTGATACAGAATGTTGTCATCTTTGACGGAAAAAATCCGGAAACAATTACCGGAAATATATGGATTGAAGACAATGTGATCCGGAAAGTTTCCGCCGGACCGATAACTGTGGGGGAAGATGTTGAAGTAATCGACGGTCATGGAAAATTCCTGATGCCCGGATTAATAGATGCGCATTGGCATGCTTACCTGGCAGCCAATACCATGGTAGACCTTTTGACGGCCCATGCTTCTTATACTCAGCTGCGAGCCGGGCAGGAAGCAGGCCGGACCCTCCTGCGGGGCTTTACCACCATACGGGATGCCGGAGGACCGGTATTTGGTTTGAAGCGGGCAATAGATGAAGGATTACTCCTGGGTCCCCGGATTTACCCCAGTGGAGCCATCATCACAGAAACCGGAGGACATGGTGATTTCAGAATGGTATACGATATTCCGCAACCCTTTGATTGCTGCGGACTGACTCATACGGAAAAAATCGGAGCAGCGATGGTTGCCGACGGAGTCGATGCCGTAACAGTAGCGGCCCGGAATAATCTGCGTCTGGGAGCCAGTCAGATTAAATTAATGGCCGGTGGCGGAGTTTCTTCTTTATACGACCAGCTGGAAGATGTACAGTACTTCGAAGACGAGTTGCATGCTGCCGTTATGGCTGCCAACGATGCCGGAACCTACGTAATGGTACATGTCTATGTACCGGAAGCCATCCGCCGGGCCATTAAAGCAGGCGTAAAAAGCATAGAACACGGTCAGCTGATCGATGAGCCAACCATGAAACTAATTGCAGAAAAAGGCGTATGGCTATCCATGCAACCTTTTATCGGAGAAGGGAATAATCACTATTCCAATCCCCAGCAACAGGCAAAACACGAACTGGTCGTACAGGGAACGGAAAATGCCTATAAACTGGCCAAAAAATACGGCGTAAAACTGGCTTGGGGAACCGATCTGTTGTTCAATCCAGCCAATGCAAAGAACCAGAATCTGAATATTGAAAAAATGACCCGCTGGTTTTCCAATTACGAAATTCTGAAAATGATTACCCACGACAATGCCGAACTGCTGTCCTTATCCGGCCGCCGCAATCCTTATCCGGGTACGCTGGGAGTCATCGAAGAAGGAGCGCTGGCCGATTTGATCATTGTAGACGGAAATGCATTACAAGATATAAAAGTACTGACCGAACCGGAAAAGAACATGTTACTGATCATGAAAAACGGAAAAGTATACAAAAATAATTTATAATTACACCCGTCAGCTGCCGTTTGTTTTTGTCTTTGCCGTAATCTCCCTTCCGCTCACCATTGGCTCCATCAGGATTACCTCCACTATTAGTCAGTTTGTCAATAAAGGTTCAGGACATTTTTCATTTACTTCCTTTGCGGTCATGACACATCCGGTATATCTCACAACCGGTCAGTAAGAATGCCCCGACTCCATACACTTCTGTCATTTCCCGCTTCACTTTTTTCGGATCAGCACCAATAGGCTGTACATATCCCAGTTTACCATTCTCTTCCACTGCGGATACCAGGGCTTTCCAGCCTTTTTCCACTACAGGAAGAAATTTTTCTGCGGGCAGGATACCCTGATTGATGCCATAAGCCAAAGCATATACAAAGAAACCCGTACCGCTGGTCTCAGGAGCAGGATAACTTTGCGGATCTAACAAACTGGCCCGCCAAAATCCATCCGCCTGTTGTAAGTCTGCAATCCGTTCTGCCATCCGGACAAACAAATCCTCATAAAAATCCCGGTATTTACTTTTCGCCGGCAACTGCTCCAACAGCTGGCACAAACCTCCCATTACCCAACCGTTCCCCCTTCCCCAGAATACTTTCGCCCCGTTTGCTTCCTTTTCATTCAGGTAACGACGGTCCCGGTAAAACAAATCTTCAGCTTCATCGAACAATTGTTTATAGGTTTCTTTAAATTCCCGCTCCATAAAACGGATGTATTTTTTATCCCCCCTCATCACATACAAACGGGCATATACAGCCGGAGCCATAAACAGCGCATCACACCAGGTCCAGCGCTCCAATGTTTCCGGTTGGCGATAATCCAGTTCAAACGAGCCCTGGGAAGGATGGGCGATTACCCAATCTGTCCGGGCCAGTGTAGGCTGGATCATGCTTTTTTTCCCATATTTTTTATACATATCCAGATACAACTGACTCACAGCAATATCGTCGGCATGATACATTCTTCCTCCCGGCTGCCAGTAATTGCGGTTCCCGATTTTCATCAGCCATTCAAAATACGTAGAATCCCCCTTTTCTTCTGCCAGGGTTGCCCACTGAAACATTCCCAGATAAAGAGCAGCATTGGTCCAGTCCGTCCGCCGGTGTTTTACTTCTTCAAAATGTCCGATCTGCCAGTCCGCAACCTGTTTCATCACCCGGCTCACCTCTTCCGGCGTCCAAGCAGCAGAATATCCTTCTCCCCGCACAAACAAACTGATTCCGATGAGCAGGCAAACAATACTAATTCCTTTTTTCATAACTTATACAAGATTTTAATTATATTTTCGGCGCTACATAATTCCCGACGGAATCCCCTTTCTTCAACCTCAGCCGGATCACATAAGGGAAACCGGTATTTATTTCCGGAGCCGGAATAATAAATTCATTTTTTGTACTTTTCTCTGCTTTCAGCTCTATGGTTTCATTTCCCAGCACAACACCCTTTTCAACGACGACCCCCGCAGGCAACACGACCTTCAATACCCCGGCCACCGGAGGATAAGACACTACCATATACACAGAACCGGAAGTCCGGTTCTGTGTATAATATCCCCATTTTTGCGTTTTGAAAGGGACTCCTTCACATCCATAAATAGCCTCTCCGTTGATTCGCATCCATTTCCCCACTTCTCTTGCCATTTGTTTTTCCTCCTCCCGTATACTCCCATCTCCTTTCGGACCGAAATTCAATACAAAATTTCCGCTCATAGAAGTAGCAGCTGCCAACATCTCAATGATTTCCGCAGGGCTTTTAATATGTCCCCGCCAATCAGCCTGATATCCCCATTGATTTTCAGGTATTGTCATTACACATTCCCAGTCGTTCTGCGGCGTTTTTTCCGGTAAACTCCTTTCCCATCCCTGTTCGTAATCTCCCATCAATTTCCCGTTCGTATCAAAATGCCGGGCACCTCTTTCATCTACCCTCAACCGGCTCCCACAAATGATAGCAGGATTTATACGATGCATCAATTGTTCAATATCCCAGGTAATCTTCCCGAATTTAACCACCGATTTATCCCAGGTCCCGTCAAACCAAAAGCCCTTTACTTCAGGATAAAAAGTCATCAATTCCGTAATTTGCTTATTCATAAAATCACAATAACGGAAAAAAGCGAGACTGTCTTCTGCCGTCTCTACCCTTGAACGCCAATCCGGATGATTCCAGTCGATAATAGAGTAATAAAAATATACCTCTATCCCTTCTTTCGTATAAGCTTCTACATATTCTTTCAATAAATCGCGCCCGAAAGGGGTATTGGCAACATCGTATTCCGTATACGCGCTGGGCCATAAGCAAAACCCTTCGTGATGTTTCGTCGTTATGACAGAATATTTTACCCCCATTTCTTTGGCAATGCGCGCCCATTCTTTTGCATCGAATTCAGACAGGACAAATTGCTGTGTCAACGCTTCGTAATCCGCATCGGAAATACGGGCATTACTTTTTATCCATTCAGCAGCACCTTCCCTATATTTTCCTTTCCAGTAGCCACCTGCCAAAGAATACAAACCGAAATGGATAAATTGCCCGAAGCGGTTATCCCGCCAATGCTGCATGGCGGCATCGGTACGCTTCCCTTCCCGGCTGCTGCCATATTTCAGCGGGATTTCTTCCGGGACCTGTCCGGAGACAATAAAATATAACCCTAAAAAAACAACAGTTAATGCTAATTTACGTTTCATTTTTTCTTCAATAATTTAATCAGAAAGCAGCATACTTTCGGAATTCTACTCGTTTTTATGAAATGAGAATATGCAAATAGTAAATAAACCGGGAGGATTTCATTAATCAAAATCCCCAATGTTCCGTACTTTTATCCAAAGGAACAGCTTCCCCGGCTTTCCGCTCCCGTTCATATTGCCACTCAATCTGGTCTGTATAAATTTTATCTCCTTGTTTTACAACTGCTTTCAATATATTTTCCCCTTTTTGAAGGCCGACATGCTCAAAAATAAAATGCACCGATGTATATCCCTGTCTGGCGGGAGCCTGAAGGACGCCGTTTACATATAAATCCGGACGGCCTGCGTTCGAATATACTGTCACCTCTGTCTGTTGTTTTTCTCTTTCTTTCAAGCGACGTTGTGTAATGTATACCACAGTCTCTTTACTCCAATTTGCCTTATACCAGAAATAAGCATCTTTTTTCACCTTCCGGTCGAAAGTAACCAAACCTTTCATATTACGGGCCTCCACTCCGCCCCTTTTCCACATGGGAACAGCAAAATCAAACATATTCCACAGATAGGAAGCAATTATATACGGATGTTGTGCTATAATTCCCCACTGGTATTCATGAGTTTTAGTCTGAAAAGTCTCGGGGTAAAATTCTTTTGTCCAATCCAGGGACTCACCTATATATTCCGTTTGGTGAGCAATATTGGCATCTGCACCGTACTCCGTGAGCATCAGCTTATGGTCCGGGAAACGGGCCTCTAAATTCTCAATCCAAGGCTTAATATCCTGTATATTCTTTTCGTACCAACCGAAATACCGGTTCATTCCCTGTATGTCGGCATTTAAATTTACCGGATGTTCCATATGCCCGTATCCATTTACAGAAACCGTATACCGGTACGGGTCTTCTGTTTTCGCCACATCGTGTAATTGCCGGGTCAAAGCTGCCGTATAAGCCTGAGGGGCATATACTTCATTGTGTAAACCCCAGACATAAATCGAGGGATGATTAAAACTCTGGCGGATTAATTCCCTCAATTGCTCTTTTGCATTCGGTCCTTCCTGAGTACTCACGCGGTTTACAAAAGGAATTTCGGCCCAGATAATCAATCCCAGGCTATCGCAACGGGAATAAAAATAATCCGACTGCTGATAATGAGCCAAACGGACAGTTGTGGCCCCGATATCCATAATAGCAGCCAAATCCGCATCGTGCTGCTCTCTTTCCAAAGCACTGCCCAATCCCCACCAATCCTGATGGCGCGTTACTCCGTACATGGGATATTTTTCGCCGTTTAAATAAAACCCTTTTCCGGCAATTACCTCATATTTCCGCAATCCCAAGGGTTGTACCACTTCGTCCCGGACTTGTCCGTCCTGTATCAAACGGGTAACCACCTTATACAGATAGGGATCAGGGCGCCCTTTCCACAAATGAGGTTTTTTAATCCGGAAATGCTGTATAAATTCCTGTTCTCCCTGAGGTAATACCCTTATTTGCTCTTCCTGTACTTCGCACACCTTTCCTCCAGCATCATAAATAGTATTTTCCAGTCTCATTTCACAGGTTATTCCCAACTGATTATCAATTTTGACTCTCACACTTACATCTGCCTGGCGGGCCGAAACATTTTTCTGGGTAATATATACCCCCGGAGAAGCATAATCTGTCACAGCAATGTGAACAGGCTCCGTGACAATCAGCTCAACCGGACGGTAAATTCCGCCATACACCCCGAAGAGATTGTGATTGACCGGAATCACATCGGGACGGGAACGATTGTCTGCCCGGACCAGAATTTCATTCTCCTCCCCGAACTTCAACAAAGAAGTCACATCAAATGCACAAGCCGAATACCCTCCCAGATGATTACCCGCATATACCCCGTTTATGTACAAATCAGCAACTTGTCCGATTCCTTCAAAACGCAGGAACACCCTTTTCCCTTTCCAACCGGACAATACCTGTAACCGTTTACGGTAATATGCCGGACCGGCATAAAACTGATTGTGATATTCCTGCATATCCCGGGCATTCCAGGTATGCGGTATTTTGACTTCCGTCCAACCCTTTTCCCAAGCTGCCTGCCATTTTACAGGATCTTCCGGGAAAGGTCCTTTTTTAAACTGCCAGCCGTCATTAAAAGTGCTGACGAGCCTTCCTTCTGCCCGTAATCCGGCAATCACATAAACGATCCCGATCAGAAATAATACAAACTTTTTTCGCATATACTGTATTTTATTTCCGGTTTATACTTTTTGTTCTCCCTATACACTTTTATAAACTTCTCAATGATTGAAAAAATATTCTTTGGCATTCCGGTAACAAATATCCTCGGTCATCTGTCCTACAAAATCCAAAGCCTCACGGGGCAATATTCCCCTTTTCAGATCTGTCCCCAGCATATTACACAAAATACGCCGGAAATACTCATGCCTAGAAAAAGAAAGAAAACTGCGGGAATCCGTCAACATACCGACAAAACGACTCAATAATCCCCCGTTAGAAAGCACATTCAACTGCCGGATAATCCCCTCCATCTGATCGAGGAACCACCAAGCAGCCCCATACTGCATTTTTCCCGCTACTGATCCGTCGTTAAAATTATATGCCATCGACATCATGACCTCCGCATCTTTCGGATTCAAATGATAGAGGATTGTACGCGCCAGTTTCCCCTCCGCATCCAAACGTCCCAAAAATTTAGACAAAGCTTCCGCCATCGGCCGGTCGGCAATTGAATCGCATCCGATATCAGCCCCCAGCACTTTATACAAACGGATATTATTGTTACGGATCGCTCCCACATGAAATTGTTGTGCCCAACCCATCCGGTAGTTCCGCACCGCTAACTGATACAACATGCCTGCCTGAAATATGCCAGTTTCTTCTGCCGTTAAATTCTGTCCCTTCAAAAGTTTATTGAATAAACATTCCAAAGTGCCGTCGCTGAAATCAGCTCCGGGAAAAGCGTATAATCCATGATCCGACAACCGGCAACCCCGTTGATGGAAATAACACATCCGGCGGTCTATAGCTTCCAATAAATCTGCCCAATGCCGGATTTCCATGTCCGCAGCACACCCCAGCTTTTCCAGGTATTGCCGGTAAGCCGTTCCGTCCTCCACCGCCATCACCTTATCCGGTCGCCAGGCCGGCAATACTTTTACCCCAAAAGGATGAGCCGCAATCTGCTCATGAAATTCCAGATTGTCTGCAGGATCATCCGTTGTACACAAGATTTCTACCTTCATCCGTAGCAATAAATGCCTTACTGAGAACTCCCGTTCTTTCAATAAAGCATTACAACGCCGGTAAACCGATCCGGCATTCTCTTTATTCAGTAAATCGTCTATTCCGAAATAACGTTTCAATTCCAGGTGGCTCCAATGGTACAGAGGATTCCGCATAGCATACGGTAACGTCTCTGCCCATTTCATAAACTTTGCAAAGTCATCTTCTTTTCCTGTAATATATTTTTCCTCTACTCCATTGGCACGCAATAAACGCCATTTATAATGATCCCCTCCCAACCACAACTCTGTCAGTGAAGTAAACTGACGGTCTTCCGCAATATCCCGGGGATTTAAATGATTGTGATAATCAATAATCGGTAAAGAAGCGGCATGCTGCTGAAAAAGTTCTTCCGCAAACTCGTTTTCAAGTAAAAAATGTTCGTCTATAAACATAGGTCGGTTCTTTAAAGATATCCAAGTGTACGGGCAATTCCCACTTCCAATCCCCTTATTTCTGCCAGCCCCCTCAGACGACCGATGGCGGAATAACCGGGATAAGTTGTTTTCTTTAAATCATCCAGCATCTGATGCCCGTGATCGGGACGCATAGGCAAAATCTCTTTCCGTCTGTTCATCACCTCTATCAGATTCCGGACGATGGCATACATATCGATACTGCCTTCCAAATGATAGGCTTCATAAAAATTTCCCCATTCATCCCGCTGTGTACTCCTCAGGTGCACAAAATAAATCCGGTCACCCAACTCTTTCGCCATAAGGGGTAAATCGTTATCTGCCCGCACACTGAAAGAGCCCGTACAAAAACACAATCCGTTGGACGGGTTGGGTACGGCTTTCACCAATTGTTCAAAATCGGTCCGGGTGCTCATAATACGGGGTAACCCCAATAATTTATAGGGAGGATCGTCAGGATGAATAGCCAGCCGTATACCGGCTTCGTCGGCCACGGGAGCTACTTCTTTCAAAAAACCGATCAGGTTCTGCCGCAATTGCTCTTCATCTATATTCCTATACAATGCTAAACCTTCCCGGATGGCTTGCTCCGTAAAGCTTTTATCCGCCCCCGGTAATCCCATCAGTATGCTCTTCACCAACACCCGTTTTTCCTGTTCCGTCATTCGGGCATACCGGTCCCCGGCCCGTTTTATCTCCTCCGGCGTATAATCCCGAGAAGCATTTTCCCGCTGTAATATATACAAATCAAAAGCCACGAAGGCCGCCCGTTCAAAACGGAGCGCCAGGGATCCATCTTCCGTTTCATATACGACAGAAGTACGGGTCCAGTCGAGAACAGGCATAAAATTATAAGTCACCACCTTTATCCCGCATGCCGCCAGATTCCGTATACTTTGCTTATAATGTCCGATGTGCTTTTCATAACCGGGAGCCCTTGTCTTTATTTCTTCACTCACCGGTAAACTCTCTACCACTGTCCAACTCAGTCCGGCAGCTTCTATCATTGCCTTCCGTTTCCGAATCTCTTCCACTGTCCACACTTCCCCGGGGGCAATGTGGTGAAGGGCATTGACGACAGCTGTAGCTCCGGCCTGACGGATATCCGACAGACTGACCACATCATTCGGCCCATACCACCGGAAACTCTGCTCAAATTGATAAGTATTCATTTCCAAAATTTTAAAAATATCTCTTTTCTGAACTCACACCCCGCTGAAAATACTAAAACCTCCGTCTACCGGTAATACCGTCCCTGTCATAAAACAGGAATCATCACTCGCCAGAAAGACAACCGCTCCATTCAGTTCTTCCGGTTTTCCCAAACGGCCGAAAGGAGTTGCCCGGATAACCTCCCTGGCCCTTTCTGAATACGACCCATCCGGTAAGGTCATCAATGTTCTGTTTTGCTCTGTCAGGAAAAAACCGGGAGCAATCGCATTTACCCGAATACCTTCCCCGAATTTCTTCGCAAATTCTACAGCTACCCATTTGGTAAAATTATCTATACCGGCCTTTGCAGAAGAATAGCCTACTACGCGCGTGACAACCGACTGAGCTGTCATGGAAGAAATATTAATAACAGAACCTTTTTTCTGCCGGGCCATCTGAGCACCGAAGACCAAAGTCGGAACGACGGTTCCTTTCAAATTCAATTCCAACACCTGCTGATAAGCTTCTATATCCATATCCAAAACAGTCTGTCCGGGAGCAATCGTTGCCCCTGCGATATTTCCGCCCGCCGCATTAATCAGTATATCCACACGTCCCCACCGGTTTACAACAGCCGAACATACCTCCTCTACCTCACTTTTATTTAAAACATCCGCTTTCCCGAAACAAGCTTCCACCCCTAAGGCTTTCAGCTCTTCCACTAATGCCTCTCCTTTTTCTGCCCTTCTTCCCAAAATAACAACCCTTGCCCCCTGCCGGGCCAAACAACGGGCCATAGACGAACCCAATACGCCGTAACCACCCGTTATCACAGCAACCCTGTCTTTTATGTCAAACATCATTTTTATCTATTTTTTATCCTTATTCCCTTAGAAACCGAACAAATGAGGTATCCATAAGCTGATCTGAGGAATATAAGTAACCAACATTAAAACAATAAACATAGCTACAAATATCGGAACCAACGGTTTCAGTACATTCTCGATTCTGACTTTTGCCACACTGCAACCGATAAACAAAACCGAGCCTACCGGAGGAGTACATAATCCTACACTCAAATTGACGACCATCATTATCCCAAAATGAATGGGATCCATCCCAAACTGGGTAACAACCGGCAAAAATATAGGCGTAAATATCAAAATGGCAGGAGTCATATCCATAAACATTCCGACCACCAATAAAAGCAAATTGATAATCAACAAAATGACCACCGGATTATGGCTCAATTCCAACAATCCCCGGCTGACAGTCTGCGGAATATTTTCATACGACATAATCCATGACAAACCCGTACAAGTCGCCACCAACAACAACACAATAGCCGTCGTTTTCACCGATACCAGCAATATTTCCGGTAAATCCTTCCATTTTATCTCTTTATATATAAACGACAAGAGTAAAGCATACAATACCGCAATTGCTGACGCCTCTGTAGCCGTAAATATCCCGGCAATAATTCCTCCGATCACGATAACCAACAGCAACAAACTGGGAAGTGCTGCAGCAAAAACGTTTAAAGCCTGACGGAAAGGAACTCTTTTTCCTACCGGATACTTTTTATGATAAGCCACCCAGCCCGCTACCAGCATAATGGCGATACCTGTCAGTATTCCAGGGAGATATCCGGCTAAGAACAAAGCTGAAATAGATACTCCCCCGCTAGCCAAAGAATAAACAATCAGTACATTACTGGGCGGTATGGATAAACCCGTAGTAGCGGAAGAGATATTTACTGCAGCACTGAAATTTTCATCGTAACCCGCCTTCTTCATTTCCTTTCCCATAATGCTTCCGATAGCCGAAGCCGAAGCAGCCGCTGAACCCGAAATAGCACCGAACAACATGTTTGCCATTACCGTTACAAACGCCAAACCACCGGGTAAAGGTCCTACCAAAACTTTCGCGAAATTCACCAACCTCAAAGCAATGCCACCGCTATTCATGATATTCCCTGCCAAAACGAAAAAAGGAATAGCCAATAAAGTAAAACTATCCAGGCCCGAAGCCATCGTCATCGCATAAGTCGTAAAAGCCGGCAAAGAATCGATACTCACCAGCATGGTCAGTACGCCCGAAATTCCAATACTATAAGCTACGGGAACTCCTATCCCCAGAAGCAGAAAAAAACTAATTACCAATATTAAAATACCTGCAATATCCATATTCTCCAGAATCAAAAGACACACACTTTTTAACGGTCTCTTTTATATTTCACTAAACTGTCTATCTCATAATACATTATCAATCCGCCACTTAAAGGTAAAACAGAATAGACATACCCCATATTCAATTCTAAGGAAGCGGAGGTAACCTCCAGCATAAACCGGGTATACATCAGCCAGGCCCCGCCGGTGACCATTACGGTCAATGCAAACAGCAGGGTAAAAACAGAAATCAAAATCTCCAGTATCCGCCGGGTCTTCCTTCCCGATTTGTGCAAAATTATATCGATAGCCAAATGTTCCTTTTGCCCGCTGACATAAGCCGCCCCCAATAATCCCACCCATATCAGCAAATAACCGGCGCACTCATCCGTATACGAACTGGGTGCGACTAATACATAACGGCTGAAAACCTGCCATAATACATCCAGTACCAATACAGCCAATAGAAAAGCCAGCAGGTTTCCCAATATTTTATCAATAGTCTTCCGAAGCATTATCTCTTCTTTTCTGTTTGTAAAACATTCGTATCCGGGATGACTTCAATCCGCTGAATCATCCGGTAAACCCGTTCATTTTCCCGGAACATCTCCCGCATAGAAACCACCCTTTCCATAAAAGGCTTCTTATCCGGAAAATAAATTTCCACTCCATTTCCCCGGGCTGTTTCCATGGCCTCTTCTTCCTGCTGTGCCCACAATCTGCGCTGATAAACGACGGCTTCCGCTACCGCCTGCTTCAGCCATCGCTGTTCCTGAGGGCTCAATTTATCCCACACCACCTTGCTGATAATTAATACATCCGGCAACATCGTATGTTCATTAACCGTAAAGTATTTAGATATTTCGTGATGATGGGAAGTGACAAAGGAAGGCAGATTATTTTCAGCCCCGTCTACTACACCGCTTTGCAAGGCCGTATACAATTCCGGCCAGGAAATAGGAGTGGCCGATCCTCCAAAAGCCTGCATCATAGCGACAGCTACCGGACTCTTCATCACCCGGATTTTCATTCCTTTCAGATCCTCCGGTTTTAAAACCGGTTTTTTCATGGTATAAAAACTGCGGGCCCCTGCATCAAAATATCCCAAGCCCCGGAAAAGGTATTTCTCGGTACTTGTCTGCAATTCTTTCCCGATTTCTCCTTCCAATACGCGAAAAAGATGGGCTTTGGATCTGAAAATATAAGGAATACCGAATACCTTATATTCCTCCACAAAACCTTCCAGAGAAGCCGTCGACACTTTTGCCATAGCCAGACTCCCGATTTGTACCAGTTCGATGTTCTGAGTCTCCGATCCCAATTGTGCCCCGGGATAGATATCTACCCGCATTTTTCCTCCGGAAATCTCCCGTAACCGATCGGCCATAAAGACCATCCCTTTGTGAAGAGAGTGTGCCTGATCCAGACCGTGGGCTAATTTGAGTACCCGGACTTTCGTTCCTCCGGAGGTACAGGCCGCGAATACGATTGCACAAATGATAATTCCGATAAAACGGCAATCCCTGAATTTCATTTTTATTTTTTTAAGCGGGTCCTCACTCGGTGTAAAATAGCATAACAATCCTTGACAAAAGCCGTCAATTCTTCCCAATTGCCCGCCTGAATTTTTGATTTCGGAAACAAATTCGACCCCATTCCGACACAGGTTACCCCTGCTTTAAACCAGGCCTCCAGATTCTCTTCTGTCGGCTCTACTCCGCCGGTAGGCATGATACTGCTCCACGGACAAGGCCCTTTAACCGCCTTCACAAAAGCAGGTCCTCCAACAGCGGCCCCGGGAAATATTTTTACAATCTCCGCTCCCAGTTCTTCAGCCTTTCCAATCTCTGTCAGTGAACCGCAACCAGGGCTCCACAAAACTTTCCGGCGGTTGCATACCCTAGCCATCTCTTCATTTAACAAAGGCGAAACCACAAAATTAGCTCCCAGCTGCAAATATAAAGCCGTTGTAGATGCATCTACAACCGAACCGACACCCAGAATCATTTCCGGCAATTCCCGTTCAGCCCATTTATTCAATTCCCCGAATAACTCCTGGGCAAAATCGCCCCGGTTGGTGAATTCAAAAACCCGGGCCCCCGCTGTATAAGCCACCCGCATTACTTCTTTACAGACCTGAATATCCGGATGGTAAAACACCGGAATAATTCCACATTCCGACATTTTTAAAGCGACTTCTATTCTTGTAAATCTTGCCATTTCAGTTTATTTTATTATTTATCTGGCTACCCTTCCGGAAGCGTCCCCTTCCATTAATTTCTCCACTTCTTCCACCGTCACCCGGTTAAAATCCCCGTAAACGGTATGTTTCAGACAGGAAGCTGCCACAGCATATTCCAAAGCCCTTTGGTCATCACCGATATAAGTCAACAAACCGTATATCAATCCGCCCATAAAAGCATCCCCTCCACCGACCCGGTCTACAATATGTGTAATATCGTAACACCTGGATATATACAACTTTTTACCGTCATAGAGCACACCGCCCCACGTATTGTGATTGGCATTTACCGATCCCCTTAACGTAATGACGATCTTACGGGCCAATGGAAACCGCTCTTTCAACTGCTTACATACTGACTCAAATTCAGCGGCATTGACTTTACCTTCGGTGGCAATAACATCAAATCCTTCCGGCTTTATACCAAATACCTTTTCCGCATCTTCTTCATTTCCCAAGATCACATCGCAACCTTCCACTAATGCAGGCATAACCTCTGCAGCCTTTTTCCCGTATTTCCACAAATTTTTGCGATAATTCAAATCACAGGAAACCGTCAATCCCATTTTGCGGGCCCATCGGATGGCTTCCAGACACACATCCGCCGCTCCCTGTGATAAAGCCGGCGTAATCCCGGTCCAGTGAAACCAGTTTGCCCCCCGGAAAACTTTTTCCCAGTCGATCATTCCCTGTTCTATCTCCGATACCGCAGAATGCGCCCTGTCGTATATCACTTTGCTTCCCCGGGCCACAGCGCCTGTCTCCAGGAAATAAATTCCCATTCGTTCCCCTCCGAATAAGATATGGGTAGTCCCTACCCCAAACTTCCGCAAATCCATAAGACAAGCTTTCGCAATATCATTTTCCGGCAAACGGCTTACAAATTCCGTCTGTATTCCGTAATTGGCCAAAGATACCGCTACATTGGCTTCCCCTCCTCCGAATGTGGCCGTATATTCCCCCGCCTGCGTAAAACGCAGATAAGCCGGGGTCGCTAAACGCAGCATAATTTCTCCGAAAGTAACTACTTTATTACTCATATTTACTTTTTTTATCTTGTATTAAACCCGATATTTTTATTGGTTCTCCCTTTCCCTTAACTCTCTACTCCAAGCTAACCTGCAAAGGATGGATCCGTTTCTCTTTTTCCTGCTCCAGCATTGTAAACCAGGCTTCTGAAGATTCGACCCCCCCTTTACTCCAACCGGACCCCATATAATATACAAAGGGTTCTTCCGCACAATAATCCGCCTTTCCGAGCAAATGCCCTTCATTTTCAATAATCTCTTTCACCGGCTGCAAAAAGATTACGCCCACAGCTAAATGTCCGTTATTATCTCCATTATCATTATTCTGAGGTTCCCAGTACCCCATAAACCCGTTTTTCGCTTCCTTTACTACCTGTCCGGGCTCCGGACGGACGACAATTCCGGCAACGACTTCCATACCTTCCCGCACACCGGCATAATGTTCTTCTATCCGGTTAAACCGGTCGTTGGCATCCAAAGAAATGATACGGGTCTCCCTTACCTCCTCCTCCCCTACTTTAAAAGGAGCATAATCCAAGCGGAAACTAACCCGGACTGGACCATTGTCCAGGGTCCGCTGACAGACATAATTATTCCCCCATACAATCTTTCCGTCTTTATACGGAGCCATAGCACCTGCCCCCAGCGTACGTCCGACTTTATAACAATCCATTCCCTTTCCATGATCTTTGTGATAATCTCCGGTACGGTACCATTCGTCAATCAGCAACTCTCCTGTTTTTTTCACCCAAACGTCAATTCCATTACTGATCTCTCCCGTAGCCTCCAAGGCAGGTCCGTACATCCGGTGCCCGACCAGATTATTTTCCCAAGCATAATCGTCCATTCGTTCCGGTACAAAACGCCCGTATGCCTGCGATTCGTATGCCTGAGGAGTCCCGGACACAATCCGGTACACAGCCTCTGAAGTCGGCTCAACATCCACCTGAAAAATAAGAGCCTGAGGTTGTGATTGTCCCCGGAAAAGGACCTGGGAAGGTATTTCTCTCCCTTCGGGACTCAAAACCACGATACTCGTATCACTTAACCCCCTTAATTTTCCGTTTAAATCACTCCATTGAATTTCAACCGTTTCTTTCTGACGGTCTAGGCGGATCGGATTCTTCACCTTTACCCGTACTCCGGATTCCGGACTACACCCCATTGTCATACTCAATAACAAAACCCATACAATAGATTTCTTCATATATCGGATCATCTGAATTAAACAATTATCTAATCTTCATTTGCAGCTTTTCCCAGGGAAGCTAAAATGCCTCCGTCCACATACACCACCTGTCCTGTAACAAAATCGGAAGCGGATGAAGCCAGAAAAATAGCCGTTCCGCCCAAATCTTCCGGATTTCCCCAACGTCCTGCCGGTGTCCGTTTTACAATAAACTCATGGAAAGGATGCCCATTTACCCGAATCGGAGCGGTTTGGGAAGTAGCGAAATAGCCCGGTCCGATTCCGTTCACCTGGATATTATAACGCGCCCATTCTGTTGCCAGATTTTTGGTCAGCATTTTCAACCCTCCTTTGGCAGCAGCATAGGCACTCACGGTATCCCTTCCAACTTCACTCATCATGGAACACATATTGATGATTTTTCCGCCCCCTCTTTCTTTCATCCCTCTAGCCACCATTTTCGACATTAAAAAAGGTCCGGTCAAATCAGTACGAATCACTTGCTGCCAATCCGCTAAAGACATTTCCAAAGCCGGTATCCGTTTAATTATCCCGGCATTGTTTACCAGAATATCGATAGGCCCGACCTCCCGTTCTATTTTTGGAATATATTCCGCCACCTGCTGTTCGTCCGTCACATCAAATAAATAAGCGCGGGCCTGAATCCCTTTTCCGGCATATTCCTTTACAGCATCTGCCAGCTTTCCGGCAGAAGAAGCACCATTGATGACCAACGTAGCCCCGGCCTGAGCCAAAGCAGTAGCAATTGCCATACCCAATCCGTGTGAACTGCCGGTTACCAACGCAACCTTACCGGTCAAATCGAATAATTCCAAACCTTTCATGGTATTCTATTTTTAAAACAGACGTAATCTTTATTTTACAAAAGCTTTCTACTTTAAATCCTGAGGGGCAGCCATATCCATATCCCCGTAATCCAGATTTTCTCCTGCCATCCCCCATATAAATGTATAATTTGAAGTGGCACAAGCCGAGTGAATCGACCATACCGGGGAAATTACAGCTTCCTCATTTTTCATCCAGATGTGACGCGTCTCTTCCGGTTCTCCCATAAAATGACAGACAGCCTGCTTTTCCGGAACTTCAAAATAAAAATAAGCCTCCATACGACGATCGTGCGTATGAGCGGGCATTGTGTTCCATACACTTCCCGGCTTCAACTCGGTCATTCCCATCTGTAACTGACAAGTCGGCAATACCGGACTGACAATTAATTTATTAATCACCCGATGATTACTTTCCTCCAAACTGCCCATCTCCGCCACCACAGCTTCAGCCTTCGTGATCTTCCGGTCCGGATAAGTGGTATGGGCCGGAGCCGAATTAAAATAAAAGTGAGCCGGACAAGCACTGTCCTTACTGCTAAAAACGACCTTCCGGTCTCCCTTCCCTATATATAAAGCTTCTTTATACCCCAACTCAAATTTTTCACCTTCTACCGAAACCCATCCCGTTCCCCCCACATTAATAATTCCCAACTCCCTGCGGTGCAGAAAAAAAGCTGCTTTTAAGGGATCAACCGGACACAACTCCAGTTCTTCCTTCACCGGCACAGCTCCCCCCACAATTAGGCGATCGTACATGCTGTATACCAGCTGAATATGATCCGGCTGCATCAGATTTTCTATTAAAAACTCCTGCCTGAGGCGACTGGTATCATAAGTCTTCGCATCCTGAGGATGGGAGGCATAACGAACTTCGTAGTTTATTTCCATGACTGATATTGTTTAATTCTTTAGATTATCGATTGCATTTACCTTTATTCTTTCAGTAACTTTCTTTTTATGATTGAGTGACTCTGGAAGATTCGCGTACAATTAATTCCGGGTCCAGTATAATATTTACCCAGGATTCCCCGTTCAACCGGTCGAGCAACATACGGGCGGCCTGCTGTCCCATCTTTTTACTGAACTGATCGACAGAACTCAGGGAAGGTTGCAGCAACTCATCAAAAGGTTCGTTAGCAAATCCGCATATCGCCATATCTTCCGGGATTTTTACCCCATTCTTCAGGAACTCTAACATAGCTCCCAATGCAACAAAGTCACTGGTACAAAACAAGGCATCCGGCTTATTTTTCATTCTCAGTATTTTACGTGCCACAGCTTCCCCTTCTTCCCGCGTAATATTCCCTACAACTACCCAGTCTTTCTCCGGCTCAATCCCATACTCTTTCAATGCATCTATATAGCCTTTATACCGGTTTCTCCACACAGAAACGTGCTGAAACCCGGCATAATGAAAAATACGCTTTTTCCCCTGCGCCAGCAAATGCTTTACCACCCGGTAAGCACCCCGGTAATCGTCCACGGTTACCATTCCGGCATTAATTCCTTCCGCTACCCGGTCGAAAAGCACCAAAGGTATCCCATAAGTCTCCAGACTATTAAAATGGGTATAATCCCGGGTTCCGGCAGCAATGGAAGCAATGACGCCATCCACCTTTCCCTGTGATAGAGAACTGATCACTTTCTTCTCTTTTTCATACAGATCCTGCGATTGACAAATCAACACATCATATCCTACTTTATTTACTTCCTCTTCTATACCTTCTATGGCGGATGCAAAAAAATTCCGGTTTATGCTTGGTACGACTACCCCTACCGTATTGCATTTTCCCCGCTTTAAATTCACCGCTACCGTATTCGGCTTATAATTCATCTCCCGGGCCGTTTTCTTAACCAACGCTTTCATCTCCTTACTAATGGCAGGATGATCCTGCAGGGCGCGGGATACCGTTGAACCGGAAATATTCAATACCCTGGCAATATCATAAATCGATATCTTTTTACGTTTTAACTCCATTCGTTTATGCAATCGGTTGCACAAATATACATTTTTTTTGAAAAAAAATATAGATTCAATATATTTTTTTGAAAAGGAAAGGGGAAAGTATCCGTTCACCGGATTTCCCCTTTTGAGAAGTACTTTTCCCTTATTTACTCCTAAAAATACAGGGTTTACCTCATTTGAATTAATGGTACAAATATAAATCTTTAATTTAAAGTCTATCTTACATGCATCCTCCGGACCTTATGAACGTTCTGAGTTTAAAAGCCGGAAAATACTTAAATTTTACCCATTTTTATTCTTCAAAACGACTGTCTCTTTTCCAGTCTTTCAGCTTATCCCTTTTCGACCGCTTATCCTGGGGATAATTCGGACTGTATAAATAGGTATTCTGAAGTTTTTGCAACTGTCCGTCTTTTACAAATTCCTCTCCTCTTTCTTCTAAATGTTCAATCATCCGCTTTCTCCACAATTCCAAAACTTTACGATATTCTTTCTGGGCGGAAAGGTCTGTCTTTTCCTGCGGGTCCCGGCTCAGATCAAACAATTGCTCTTCTCCTGTACGAAAAAACCAGATGTATTTCATTTTTCCGTCTGTCAGCCCGCACCAGTAATTGTCCGCATTATAGCAAGTGGCATGTTCCAGATCGATGTATTCACGCCAGCGGGCATGTTTTTCCCTTAACAAAGGCAACAAAGAAGCCCCGTCCAAATCCTCCGGAATTTCTGCTCCGGCAATGTCCAGAAAGGTCGGCAATATATCTCTCAATTCCACGACATGGGATAAATGTTCTCCCTGTTTTCTTTCGCCCTGCATCCAGGCAGGTAAACGCAGCAGATAAGGGATATGTGAAGAACCTTCATAAGCATACGTTTTCCGCCAATGGTAATGATCGCCCAGCATATCTCCGTGATCGGACACAAAGCAAATGACAGCATCCTCATATAATCCTTCCTCCTTCAACGCTTGTATTACCCTTCCAATCTGATCGTCGACAAAGGTAATCGCTGCATAATAATACCGCCTCGACTCTACGGCATGTTCTACGCCAAAATCCCCGAAAGCAGCATCAGCCGTTTGCGGACGATCAGCAAACCCAGCAGCCCATTCCCCGATAGCCGGTTCCGGAATTTTTACCTCACTGTACATATCCAGATAGCGCTGAGGCGGGTCGTACGGGCTGTGGGGACGGGCAAAAGATACTTTCAGGAATAAAGGTTTATCCGATTTATAATGATGAATAAATTCCACAGCCATTTCCCCGGTCCACCAAGTCGGATGCAATTTTTCATCCAGCGGATAAACCCCTCCTTTATGATCATTCCAGCCGATACCGAGTGCATCCGGATTTTGACCGGGTGCATTCAATTTAAACCAGTCGCGATAATCACTTACAAACCCATTTTGCTCTACACGTCCGCTTTCATCCACCAATGTTCCATGAAATCCATGTAAAGTCTTTTGGGGAAACCAATGCATCTTACCGATACCAAATGTGTAGTACCCGTTCTCCCGCAACATCCGGGGCATTTCATAACGATAATGTTCCGCCACCACTCCGTATCCCATCATACCGTGATGCCAGGGCGACAAACCGGTCAACAGGGCTGCCCGGGCCGGCGTACTACTAGGAGTAGTCGAATATCCCCTGTCAAAACAAAAACCTTCCCGGGCCAGTGCATCCAGATTCGGCGTCTTTACAACAGAATGCTGCACTCCCAGGCAATCCCCCCGCTGCTGATCGGTCATAATCAGAATAATGTGCGGTCTTCTGATTTGCCGGGCCCCTACGGTACCCGTACCCAACAAAAAAGAAGTACCCAACAACAGAGAACTCCGGATGTTCATAGCAAAAATTTTAATTATATGCACAAAGAGAAGTTTCCCTTCCGTTTCCTAAAAAGTCAGTTTTAGCAATTCCTTCCCCTGCGTATTTCTGACAGTTAATGTCATCGTATTCCCCTTTTTCTGCAGAATCATTACTGTTGCATCTTTCAGGGAATATCCTCCTCCGATTACCACCGGAAAAGAATGTTCTTTATCTGCCGGATGATAGGCAAACCGATGTGTATGTGCATTGATGGCTACCTGAAAAGGAGCTTTTCCCAGCTTCTCACCCCACAATTCTTTACAGGGCTGATATTTATCGGTATTTCCAAAAACCGGAACATGGTGAATTAATACCCGTTTAGACGCTTTTTTAAAATTTCTGGAATTTAATTCCTGTTTCAAAAAACCAACCTGATCCTGCCGCAACTGACTGAAATCGTTCAGTCCATAATAAACCCAGGTGGTATCCGGTTTGTCTTCCCCACAATCCAACAGGACAAAACGCGTGTCCCCCCAATGGAAAGCCCCGTATGTTTTGCCTCCGACATAATCAAACAATTCTCTCAACTGAATGGAATAAGCATTCCGGATCTCGTGATTTCCCCTCAGATAAAAGACAGGAATCCGACTTGCTCCCACCTTATCATTATAGTGAGACAAATACCTGACAGCCTGTTCTTCATTGGCTGGATCGTCTATACAATCTCCGTTAAACACTACAAAATCGTATTTTATATCTTTTACACAGGCATACAGAGCATCCAGGGTCTGATCGTGTTTGTGAATGTCATTGAATACCAAAGCCGTAAACTCATCTCTGTCCTCTTCCGGTAAAGTAAAAGAAAATAAATCCGAGCAAGCCGTCTCTCCGAAAACCTTACTGTAAGCTTTATAAGACAGAATCTCCTTTGAACATACCCGGTAATAATAAGTTTTACCCGGCTCCAGATGATTCAAACGAATTTTATGGATATAATTATTGGCAATGACTTGGCCGTCTACTAACGTATGGGCTCTTGTCATTTCCAGTGAATCCGTACCGTACTCCACCCAACTGTATACGGGAGCATTCGTCAGCCAACTTACCGTAATGCCCCGGTCCATCGGATTCTGTAAATAAGGATTTGTCCGGAATATCCTGTCCTTTTTCATTCCCAATCGCACCTCAGCATATAGCGGACGGTGGTCGGAAGCTATAGTCTCCTCGACAACCCGGCTCTGTATACCGGCATAGGAGGGAATCCCTTCCCCTTTCATTCCCCAAATATAATCCAGACATTCCGTCGGTTTATCAGCCGGAAAAGTCATCTTTCTCTGATCTGTCAAAGGCTGGAATTTTTCTTTCAATTTCTGAATAACAGCATCATCCGGGTGCGCATTTAAATCTCCGGCTAAAAATACAGGTTTCCTATATTTTTCTACAGCCCCGTTAAGCAAAGGCAAACTGGCAAGCCTGTCTGCTTCTGTCAAAGAAAAATGAGTAGCACAAAAAACATATTTTTCAAATTCAGCAATCAGTAAAACCCTTCTCTCTCCTTGCCCCGGCAGAGGTAAGGTATACCAATTCAAAGGCTTTTCCCTGGATAAAATTCCTACTCCATATTTTCCTCCCTGATAAGGAATGGCAGCCCCGAAAACCGGATACATCCCTGTATACTGCCCTAAAACCTTCATCATATCGACAGAACCGGAACGTTCCGTCATACTGTCTGCCTCCTGAATAGCTACGACATCCGGATCTTCCCGATGAATAAATGCCGCTATCCGTTCCAAATCCCTTTGCCCGTCCAGTCCTGTCCCGTTGTGGATGTTATAACTCATAATCCTCAGTCTTTGCCCCTCTTTCGGAGCGGAAACCTGGGCACTTACAGCACATACCCAAAAGAACATCAGGCTTATGCCTGCTAGTTTAAATTTCATTGTTTTTACTTTATCTGTTATACCTCTGCAATCGATTGTGCAAATATGCAAAAAATCCCTAGCCGTCTTCATTTCTCTAAAATTTTTATCCTCCTAAACCGATTCTCTGTTTTTTCTCCTTTATCTTAAAGTGAAAAAGGAACTTTCAGTTCTCACCCGAACAAAGATAAAACGGGAACAACTGAAACGGGAAAGATATTCTCACCCGATTTACCGCTCTAAAAATCATCCCTTTTCAGTAAACAGCTCACGCTTTCCCCGGATTTCCCATTTATGTCTACCTGAATCCGGGTTTCCCCTTTTTCCGGATCATAATCGCTCCTTTCCCCTGTCCATTTTCCGGATAAACCCAGGCGGATCCGTTTCAGGTTTTGAGTAGGATCACATACTTTGAACTGATATTTTTTCCCGGATTTCCGGTACATTAACAAACAAGCCTGATCAGCCGTTAAAACAACACCTGTTTCCAGTTGTACCTTGCCCGGTGCATAAAAAGCAAGCTGAAACTGCTTTCCGTTCTCCACGAAATGCACATTTTTTCCACATCGGTAAAATTTTTCCGGAAAAGCCTTTACTGCTTTTTTCCAGTTTTTTTCTGTCACTCCCGGTAAGACAATATAATCGTATTCTCCTTTTCCGGCCGGATGCTCCACCCATAAATTAAATACTTCTTTTTTAATTTCTACAGTATCATAAAAAGCGGCTACCCTTTTCCAGTTACCTTTTTGCTCCCTCAGCCGGTACACTACATATTTCCTTTCCGGAAAAATATAAGCTATCCCGTCGTGATAATATGCCATTCCTTTTCCGTCAAATAAATGTAAAGAGTCAATTTTCCCTCTCCGCAAACATTGAGCAACAGAAGTCATTATTTTGCCCTTTCCTTTTCCTTTAAGCTCACTGCCTAAACAGATAATTGCTTTCCCGGTAAAAAAGTAAGTTTTATGCCCCAGCAAAGCATTTTTATCGATTTCCAAAGCCATTATACCTGTTTTATCGTCAGCAATTCCTCCGACAAAATCAGCTTTATTTTGAAATATATCCCATTTTCTGTCTGTTTCAAACAGTTGTTTTTCCTCCCAAACACTTACCCCCGGTATCCTCCGCCAGTCCCACACCGGAAAAATATCCCGGAACTCATCTCCCCGTATATAACAATAAAGAGCTCCGTCTCCTAAATAATCCCCCCTCAGATTCTCGCTGTTTACAATTTCTCCGCCAATTACCCGGCTGGAACTCATTTTTACAGTCGCAAACCACGTTTTACTCCGGAATACGCCGAAATCCGAATAAGGAAAGAAACGAAATCCGTTTTTCTTATTACTTTTTTCCTTTCCCCGGACGTGAACATTGTAAAAGTATTCATACTGCTTGCTGTAGGCAGGATCAGCTATCATCATATTCCGAAGCGCTTTTCCCAAAGCGAAGGCTTTCCCCCGCTGAGCATGCTCAAATAACTGGCGTCCGCAAGCACTGATATCCATATACCCTCTCCAAACAACCCATTGTAATCCTTCCCGTAAATAAGCCCGTAACACCTCCATCTGTCCGGGAGACAAAGCATACACTGTTCCCTGAAACACCCTCGCCCAGTGAGCCATGGTTACGATAAAAGCCAAACCATAATTTCCGAATTGCAATTGGGGCCCGTGCTGTTGAAAACTCATATCCGGCTTTATTCCTTCTCCTTCCGTCTGAATTTTCAACTCCCGTAACAGTTCTTCTCTGGCCTGTAAAAAAAGCAAGGTATCTTCCTGCAACAACGCCCGTACTAATACATTTTCGGCCAGCCATACCCGGTTCTGTCCCGTCCGTCCCAAACGGGCATTCTCCATGCAGGCGACGGCTCTTACCTTTTCTTCTTTTCCCAGCTCCGGCTCCATCAATAGAAAAACGCCCCCCATCATCTTGGGAACCCCAATCTCATTATACCACCAATTCCGGCAACGGAAATTTCCCCTGAACCAGTAATCTAATGCGAGCCTTATCTTTTTCCCTACATTCTGTTGCCTATAATAAACGGAGGCGGGATCCCGGTATGCCTTCGCCAGATACAATAAACGTTCCGCATGAAAAGAAGGCTGCCAGCCACTACGGCTGCTATCCCTGTAATCGAGATCCGGCCAGGCTCCTTCCGGTCCCAATGTCTCCAAATATTGAATTACTCTTCCCGCATCCGTCCCCTCCTTCAATTCCCGGATCATGATATCCGGATTTCCTCCCTTCCGGTTTATCTGAGCAATCTCCTTCTGTAATGCCGGGGTTTCATTCAATACCCGGAAATATGATTCACACAGATGCCGTTTTACAATCTCCATCTCTGATGTCCCAGCCCTGCAGTCCAAACAAAAACAGATGATCAGGCCGATTATACTCATTTTCTTCATTTCCTACCGATTCAAGCATAGAAATTATTTCCTTTCTCTAAAAAACGTTAATCCCGGAAATCCATGGGCACTTCCCGCTTTTTCCGGTGACAACCTTCAGGCTCCGGATGGGCTTCCGGATCGCGGGAATCAAAATAATATATACCATAACCATCCAATAAACGGTAAACACCTTCCAAACCTTTCCGGAAACGACTGAAATCCTTTTTTCCCTCCGGTGTCCAGGCTGCCTCTGCCAATGCACATAAACGGGGGAAAGTCATATAATCCAACCGATTCTCATTTTGTACACGTTCTGTCCATAGATTTGCCTGAATCCCCCGGATAAAACCCGAATAATTTGCCGGCCATTTCTCCTCCCTTCTCAACTTCTCCGGAAAAGCATAAACATCTTCAAGAGGGCAAAAACCATCCCATACCCTTCCCCACTTGTCCCTCTCCTGCTGTATAAAATCAAAATACAAAGGTTTCCGGGGACACAAAACCGTAGCAAATCCCTTCTCCAGACACTTCCTCAATACCTCCGGACGATCGTGCCGCCACCAAAAAATCAGCGTAGAGGAAGGTTCAGGACGCGCCTCCAGCAATTCATCCCATCCCGCAGTTCTTTTTCCCAAATTCCTTACTGTATCGCTCATCCGATGCATAAAATAATTTTCTACCTCTTTTATGTCTTTCAGATTTTCCTGCTGCATCAGCCTCCGAATATACGGGTCCGTTTTCCAGGCATCACTCCCAAAAGCCACTTCATCCCCTCCGATATGCAAATAAGCAGAAGGGAACAAGCCGGCAACTTCCCTTAGAACTTCTCCTAAGAAAGTGTATACCTCTTCTTTTCCAGGATGAAAAGTGAAATCCGGATGTGCAGGCGTCCCTCCTCCGGAATACGCCGGATAAGCCCTGTTCGCTGCGGTCGCATGCCCTGGCATATCCAATTCCGGAATAATTTCAATATGACGTTCGCTTGCATAATCCACAATTTCTTTTATTTCTTCCTGAGTATAATAGCGGGAGGTGCTGTCTTCCGGACAACTCCAACTTCCTTTCCCTCCGACAGCTGTCAAACGGGGATATTTTTTAATCTCTATCCGCCACCCCGGTTCATCTGTCAAATGCCAGTGAAATTTATTCAGCTTAAAATAAGCCATCAAATCCAAAAGCTGTTTCACTTTTTCTTTTCCGAAAAAATGTCTGGCTTCATCCAGCATATATCCCCTCCATTCGTACCGTGGGAAATCTTCTATCCGGCAACAAACCAAATTTACTCCGTTCCCTACTTTCTCCCCATCCTCTACAAGCTGCAGCAATGTTTGTATTCCGTAAAAGACACCCGCCGGTGTTTTTCCACTTATTTCCAAACGGTCCGGAGTTATCCGCAACCGGTATCCCTCCCGAACTTTCAGTTGTCTGTCCAATTTTAACAGGATATTCGATTTCTGCCCAAGCCGCTTTCCTATCCGCGCCGTATATCCAGCAGTTTCTAACTTCTTTTTTAAAAACTCAGCTTCTGCAAATAAGGAATCTTCTGCACAATAGATGACTCCTTTTTTCAATTCAAATTTTTCTTCCGAAATTTCCACAGCGGCCGGCCAAGGGATTAAACATAAGGATTGGGCCGGGGAGGTATATACAAAAAAGAATAAGCACACACTTAAAATAAAAAACGTCCGGAATGCCGAAATAACGGGTGGAATACAAACATTTAAATTAAACTTCATCATTTCATTTTTTAAAGCAATATATAACTGATTGCTCCAGAATTAAGAATTATATTTTAGAATATTCTCATTATTAATAATTGAAATAGACGACCCTATCAGGTAATGCACCCTCTCCTTCTCTTTAATATACAATCGATAACATACCACCCCTCTCCCCCTACATCTTTCTGCAGGGGAAAATCATTATCTTATTCCCGACAGTACGTTTTCCCTTATTCGTCCGGCAGTTTTCTACTTTTTCCAGGACCCCCATTTTACTTCTTCGGTACCGGCTTCATAAGCCAATTTCCGGGCCAGAACGAACAAATAATCTGATAAGCGGTTTATGTATTTGATCAGCAATTCATCTACGGGATATTCTTTTGCTACATCCAGGATCCGTCTTTCCACTCTCCGGCACACCGTGCGGGCAATATGGCAAACCGCAGAAGCCTGGTCGCCTCCCGGCAAAATAAAGCTCATCAGAGGAGGTAATTCAGCATCCATTCTGTCCATAGCCTGCTCCAATCCCGCTACATTCTCTTCCGTGACAACTAATTTCGTTTCCAAACCTTTAACTGTTGTATCTGTAGCCAGATTGCCTCCTATGGAAAACAAAATATTCTGAATAATAATAATATCCTCTTTTGCAGTTGCATCGATTTCGAAGGAACGAATCAAGCCAAGAAAGCTATTCAATTCATCTACACTACCATACGCTTCCAAGCGCACGCTATTTTTTGCCACCCGGGTGCCTCCGACCAAAGAAGTCATCCCTTTATCCCCTGTTTTTGTATATATTTTCATAATAGGTAGGTATATTGGATTATGTGATTAAATGATTAAGTGATATCTTCCTTTTTGTAATTTATTGTTGTAAAATAATATTCCGTACCACATCATATCGACCGTCACAGTGGCTTTTCCGCGGGCCTGTTGCCACAAAGCAGCATTAAATTTATTTTTATAGATGTCCGCAATGACAACACAGACAGGTAAATGCATATTTTCACCAAAATTCAAAGAATTCCCCTGCAATAAAGTACGGGCGTCCCGGCCAATATATATAAAATCCGCTTCCGGTAATAAATCCGGCTTATTTTTTACGATTTCCGCATGCTCTCCGGCTTCCGATAAATACAAAAGTACGTTTTCCGGTTTCGCACTTAAACATAAAACGTTCTTTACCTCCAAATAGTTCACTAACCGGCACATTAACCGATAGAATTTTCGCTCCCGGTAACGGATACCACTTAACCGTTCCGCCCGTTCCGGGTAGATAAATTTTCGCTCTTTATCCCGGAGAACATTCATTATCAGATTAAACATAAAAGGGGAATGAACCCCAAATCCCCGTTTGTGGCGAAAACGAACCGCATGTTTTAGCCTTTCTCTCAAATAGGAATACATTTTGTTTCGTTTTTATGTCTTTAGGTGCTAAATAATCCTTACGAAATTAAAATATATTTCCGACATCCTGAACGAACTCACTTATTTTTTTTATTTTCGTACTCAGATAAAAAACAAGCAGCAAGCAGGCAGAAAATCCGTTGCTTTAGTTAATTTTAAACTTTTCAATTTTTGGAGATTTCAGGTTTAAATATCAAGTTTCTAACCGGTGTAGGTGAAAAAAAAGCGGCCATTTTAAACGAGGAACTGGGGATACAGAGCTACGAAGATATGTTATATCATATCCCGTACAAATACATAGACCGTTCAAAAATTTACCAGATTGCCGAACTTACTCCCCGTTTACCCTATATTCAGATCAAAGCCCGTATCCGCGGCCTGAAAAGCCTGGGTGCCGGGAAATCCCTGCGCATGTCCGCCACGGCATACGACGAAACCGGAGAACTGGAACTGATTTGGTTTAAAGGATTTAAATACCTGAACAGCCAGATAGAAGCAGAGAAAGAATATCTCATTTTTGGGCAACCCTCCGAATTTAACCGGAAATTAAATATCATTCATCCGGAAATAGATCTTTTTGAAAGCGCCTCCCACCTGCTGCTCGGCTTTCAGGCAGTCTACCCGACTACAGAAAAGATGAAAAAAGCTTTTCTCAACTCGAAAGCGATCAGTAAAATACAGGATCATATTTTTAAGAGTATCAATGGAAAAATTCCGGAAACACTGCCAGCCTGGTTTATCCAAAAATACAAGTTACCTTACCTGCACGAAGCTTTATATAATGTGCATTTCCCCGGATCTCCGGAGATATTACGGAAAGCCTTGTTCCGGCTGAAATTCGAAGAGTTGTTTTATATTCAACTCAATATTCTGAAATTAAAATACAAAAGGAAAACTGTTTTTAAAGGTTGTCCTTTTATAAATATCGGAGATTATTTCAATCGGTTTTATAATCTCTATCTTCCTTTCCCCCTCACGAATGCTCAGAAAAGGGTCATCAAGGAAATCAGGCAGGATTGCGGCAGCGGGAAGCAAATGAACCGGCTTTTGCAAGGTGATGTCGGTAGCGGAAAAACGCTCGTAGCCGTCATGTGTATGCTTATGGCCCTGGATAATCATTATCAAACTTGCCTCATGGCACCGACAGAAATTCTGGCCAGCCAGCATTTTGTAACCATCAGCGAAATGCTGAAAGATATGGACATCCGCATAGCCTTGCTTACCGGTTCTACCAAAAAGAAAGAACGCACAGAAATTCACCGTCAACTCGCTGACGGAAGTTTACAAATCATCATCGGAACCCATGCCCTTCTGGAAGATGTGGTCGCTTTCAATAATGTAGGACTGGTCATTATAGACGAACAACATCGTTTTGGGGTAGCCCAACGCGCAAAATTATGGCATAAAAATAATATTCCTCCCCATGTGCTAGTTATGACAGCTACCCCTATTCCCCGTACTTTAGCGATGACTTTATACGGCGATCTGGACGTATCAGTCATTGACGAGCTCCCTCCGGGACGGAAACCGGTAACAACCATACATGCCTTTGACAACAAACGACGGGAAGTATTCAAATTTATCGAACAAGAATTAGCAAAAGGACGCCAGGCTTACATCGTCTATCCCCTGATCTCAGAATCGGAAAAAATGGACTTCCGGAATCTGGAAGAAGGATACCAGAAAATTACTGAATATTTCCTGCCCAAAGGGTATAAAACCAGTATGGTCCACGGAAAAATGAAGCCGATAGACAAAGAAGGGGAAATGCAATTGTTTGTTTCGGGCGAAACTCAGTTACTGGTGGCCACAACCGTAATCGAAGTAGGCGTAAACGTTCCCAATGCTTCCATAATGGTCATCGAAAGTGCTGAACGTTTCGGGCTCTCCCAATTACACCAGCTACGCGGACGCGTGGGGAGAGGTGCCGAACAATCCTACTGTATTCTGATGACGTCCTACAAAATATCAAACGATTCCCGCAAAAGAATTGAAACGATGGTTTCCACCAATGACGGTTTCGAAATAGCCGAGGCCGATTTGAAATTACGTGGCCCCGGAGATATTGAGGGCACTCAGCAAAGCGGATTAAGTTGTAATTTAAAAGTTGCAAATCTGGGAAAAGACGGTCTGATCCTGAATGAAGCTTCCCAAATTGCTTCCTCTATCCTGGAAGAAGATCCCGATCTTCAAAAAGAAGAGAATGCAGTGTTCGCCGCTCAAATTAAACGATTATTCAAAACGAAAATAAACTGGCGATATATTAGTTAAGTTACCACTCGACATCCGCAAACCGTTTGCCGGGAATAAGACGCATCAATGCATTGCAAAACATACTCTTTCTATTATGAACAGAAGCGGTAAAAACGGATAAATGTAAAAAGCTGCCGGAAAATCCGGCAGCTTTAAAACCAGCGAAAATATGTTTTACGCATTTTTATTTTTTCCGGTAAAATTTATGAGGCTTGATCATCAATTCCGGTTTCAGTAGTTCGTCCAACTCTTCTTTTGTCAGCAATTTTTCTTCCAGCACCAGATCGTATACACTTCTGTTTTCCTTCAATGCCCGCTTAGCAATCCGGGAAGAGTTTTCATATCCTAACGTCGGATTCAAAGCCGTTACAATACCAATACTGTTCAATACCATCTCACGGCAACGTTGTGCATTTGCAGTAATACCTTCTATACACAATACCCTCAACCGTTCCATCCCTTTCTGCAACATTTTTATAGAACTGAAAATAGCATGCACAATGATCGGTTCCATTACATTCAGCTGCAATTGTCCGGCTTCAGCAGCAAAAGTAACAGTCAGGTCGTTACCAATAATGCGATAGCAAATTTGATTGACAACCTCGGGAATAACCGGATTTACTTTACCCGGCATAATAGAAGAACCAGGCTGCATCGGAGGCAGGTTGATTTCATTCAAACCACAACGCGGACCGCTGGACAATAAACGCAAATCATTGCAAATCTTAGACAACTTAATTGCCATCCGTTTTAAAGCGGAAGAATACATTACGGTAGAACCCGTATCCGGGGTAGCCTCAATTAAGTTGGAAGCCAATAGAAATTCATGACCACTGATGATCCGCAGGTTCTTGATACACTTCTGAGAATATTCCGGTTCAGAATTGATTCCGGTACCGATAGCAGTAGCCCCCATGTTTACTTCCAGGAATAAACGGGCCATCTGATTCAAACGGTCGATTTCTTCTTCCAGATTAGCAGCAAAAGCTTCAAATTCCTGCCCCAATGTCATTGGTACAGCGTCCTGTAACTGGGTACGACCCATTTTTAAGACTTCTTTAAACTCTTCTCCCTTTTCCCGGAATGCCTGAATCAATAGCTTTAACTCAGCTACCAGTTCGTCATTCATAAAGATGAACGCTAATTTGAAAGAAGTCGGGAAGGCATCATTTGTAGACTGGGATAAATTCACATGATTATTGGGATGACAATACTGATATTCCCCTTTCTGATGTCCCATTAATTCCAAAGCCCGGTTTGCAACTACTTCATTGATATTCATATTCGTCGAAGTTCCGGCTCCCCCCTGAATCAAGTCGACCGGAAACTGATCCCCCAGTTTCCCTTCTATAATTTCTTCACAAGCTTTTTGGATAGCAGCAGCAATATTGTCAGGTATCAGACCTAATTCCTGATTCGACCGGGCAGCAGCCCATTTTACCATGGCTAAAGCCTTTACATAGTGAGGATAATCTCCTATTTCAATACCACTGATATTAGCAAAGTTTTCAATTCCTCTCAGGGTCTGTATACCATAATAAGCGTCTGCAGGAACCTCTTTTTCGCCCAACAGATCATGTTCAAGACGTGTTTTCATAATTACAACCGTTTAATTCATTTAAGAGTTCTTATATGTGTTTTTGTTCTATTTTTATGCATTAAACGACTTCCCCCCTATAAATTTAACAGTTCTGCCGTTTAAAGACGTCAAAGTTAACAAAGAAAAACAGATTAAACCAATCTTTCATCAAAAGAAATGCGTCCTTCCTTTCTCAGGAAAGACGCGTTATTCAAACGTTTACGGAAAATCTAAAAAAATTTAACATTCCGGCTTTTCAAAAAAGTCTTTTTTTATCCCTTATGATTCAAAATCCACTGCCTCCGTTTCTTCTTTTTTCAAAGGTTTTAAGTTCGCCGGGATTTCTTCGTCTTTTTCTGAAAAATAAGGAAATACATCCAGAAAAGTAGTATCCGTTATTCCACTAATTTCATAAGGGACAACAAAGGTAGAAAGACTCTTTTCCAAATTTTCCAAAGCCCGGTTGATATTGGCTGCCGCAACCAGATAATATTGGCTGCTGGATTTTTCCTTACCGCTGATTTCGTCCGCATCTATAATGACGACTTTCGCTTTATACCAACGATCGTCATTTTCATCTTCCGAAGGGACTAATTCAGTAATATTCGATTTTTTTAAACCGCTGATGTAATACTCCCCTTTAATCAAGGTCCCCATCTCCTGCATGATTCTGCTTTCTGCCTCTGTATACGACAGGGCATCCAACAGATAGGACTCATTTACTTTTCTCTCCCGGCCGTCCTCATTAACTTTCACATACTTTACTTTCGCTTCAAACCAATTTGCTGTCATTTTTGTAATTTTAAAAGTTTACGCCCATCCTTTGATACGGATTAACGGACATTTTCTATTTTAAAAGTTCCCGTTCCCTCACTTTACCAGTATGCAGGGAAGCTATTAGTCAAGATCGCTTTGTATCCCGCCAGCCGACTGCACAAGCTGTAACTAACGACTTTCTGAAGGGTCTTATTCCCCGGGAATTTTCACTGCAAAAATAATCGAATAAGGATCAAAAAATCTTTTTCTTCCCTAAAAATTCATTATTTCTTTTTGCCTTTAGGTGACAAAAGAACCGTCCCTTTGTCACAAGAAGTTAAAAAAGCCTTTCAGACCTGAGTGTGCTTTTTTCCATTTTGTCATTCAGTTTGTTTTTTGTAATTTAGCCGTCTAAATAAAAACGGTAAATTATGTTTCCACAAGACGAATTCAAAAAATATGCGATAAAACACAAAGGCATCAACAGCCTGACGCTGGAAAAGTTCCAGTCGTTTACCAACAGTTATTTCACTCCGAATATCATAGAAGAACGGCAATTGAATATAGCTTCTATGGATGTATTTTCCCGACTGATGATGGACCGGATTATTTTTCTGGGAGTTCCCATCGATGATGATGTAGCCAATATTATTATGGCCCAGCTTCTTTTCTTGGAAACTTCAGACCCGGGTAAGGACATCCAGATCTATTTCAACACTCCCGGAGGTTCTGTTTATGCAGGTTTAGGTATATACGACACCATGCAATACATCAGTTGTGACGTAGCAACAACCTGTACCGGACTGGCAGCTTCCATGAGTGCAGTGTTACTCACCGCAGGGACTAAAGGGAAACGCTCCGCTTTACAGCATTCCCGCATTATGATTCATCAACCGCTGGGGGGTGCTCAGGGACAAGCTTCAGACATTGAAATCACGGCCCGGGAAATTCAGAAATTGAAAAAAGAATTGTACACCATCATTGCCGAACATTCCGGAAATCCATACAAAAAGATCGAAAAAGATTCTGACCGGGATTATTGGATGACAGCTCAGGAAGCAATGGAATACGGTATGATCGACAAAGTTTTAATCAGAGAAAAAAAGAATGAAAATGCAAGATAAATGTTCGTTCTGCGGACGCTCCAGAAATGAAGTAGATCTTTTAATTGCAGGTACGGACGGTTTTATATGCGATGAATGTGCGGCCCAGGCTTTTGAAATTGTGAAGGAAGAGATGAAGAGTAAATCCACACTCAACCTGGACAAAATCGAAATAAAAAAACCCAAAGAAATTAAAGCTTTTTTAGACCAGTATGTCATCGGACAAAATGAAGCCAAAAAACACATAGCCGTAGCCGTTTATAATCATTATAAACGACTGATACAAAAAGATTCGGACGATGGGGTTGAAATAGAAAAGTCCAATATTGTTATGATCGGCAGAACGGGTACCGGTAAAACGTTACTTGCCCGGACCATCGCCAAAATGCTGCACGTCCCTTTCACTATCGTAGACGCCACAGTATTGACAGAAGCCGGCTACGTAGGGGAAGATATAGAATCGATACTGACCCGTCTTTTACAGGCCGCAGACTATGATGTAGAAGCTGCTGAAAAGGGGATTGTATTTATCGATGAACTGGATAAAATCGCCCGCAAAGGAGATAATCCCTCTATTACCCGGGATGTCAGCGGAGAAGGCGTACAACAAGGACTGCTGAAATTATTGGAAGGCTCTATCGTCAATGTTCCACCACAAGGCGGTCGCAAACATCCCGATCAAAAAATGATCCCGGTAAATACGAAAAATATTCTCTTTATCTGCGGAGGTGCTTTTGACGGAATCGAACGCAAAATTGCTTTACGCCTGAATACCAAAGTAGTAGGATTTAATGCCGAAAAAGCAGTCAATGCTATCGACAGGGACAATTTCTTACAATATATTGCCCCTCAGGATTTAAAAGCTTACGGGCTTATTCCGGAAATTATCGGTCGCTTGCCGATTTTAACTTATCTGGAACCTCTGGACAGAGTTGCCCTGCGCAATATTCTTACGGAACCCAAAAATGCAATTATCCGGCAGTATGTCAAATTATTTGAACTGGACGGTATTAGCTTGAAGTTCAACGACGATGTATACGAATATATTGTAGATAAAGCCGTCGAATTTAAATTAGGAGCCCGGGGATTGCGATCTATTTGTGAAGCGATTATGACCGACCTGATGTATGATGCCCCCTCTCAAGACAAAAAAAGTGTCACCGTCACAAAAGAATATGCGGCAGAACACCTGAATAAATTAAATGTGCAGAAATTAAGAGCCTAATAAAAAAGCGAATCTTGAAAGATTCGCTTTTTTATTGAAACATCATATAAGGTATTTTCGTCAATCCTTCTCCCAATTGGTTAATCCCTTTTTCTAATTTTCCTTTCAGCATCATCTTCATTACCATATTCATTTCCCCCTCAAAGGTCAGGCGCATCCGGGTATCATAAGGTCCGTTTTCCAATAATTGTATCCACAGATTAAATTGAAACGGTACATTTTCATCCCCGGCTAATTTTATAAGTTTAGGGCGTTCTTTTTCTACAATCTTTACAGCGACTTCCCCCAAATCCTTTACCTGCACCATACAAGCATCCTCAGAAAAACGGACGTCTTCTATTTTCTCCGCCAATTTCCCCATCTGTTCCGCTCCACCCATTTGTTTGGCCATATTTACAACCATTCCGATCCGGTTAAAATCGGACAGAAAAGAATAGATACTCTCAATCGTACTGTCGATTTTGAAAATTTCACTAACTATTTTTAATTCTGCCATAATATCCTGTTTTCCTATAATCTGTTTTACAAGAAATATGCCATTCTTGTTTTCCGGTTTCCGCAAAATTTACTCTTTCCTCCGGAAGCTATTGTATTTAAAAACAAAACGAAAGAAAAAGAACACTTATCGTCCCAACTTCCCACATCTCTTACCCCCTTCCGCATCTGAACACTTAAACATTCATACTTTCGTATATTCATTCCCTCCTATTTATAGGTCTCCGGACTTTTTCTCCATTCCTTCAGTTTATCTACATCGCTTTCCTGTATATAGCCCGTCTTTACAGCCAAATCAATCATAGCATTGTAATTACTCAAAGTCGTCAGTTCACAATGAGCAGCTGCAAAATTATCCACAGCTTTCTGAAATCCATAGGTAAAAATAGCCGTCATCCCCAAAACCTCGCAACCTGCATTTCTCAATGCTTCAACGGCCTGTAAACTCGAACCGCCTGTAGAAATCAAATCTTCGACAACTACTACTTTCTGACCCGCCTTATAATCCCCTTCAATCAGATTTTCCAAACCATGTGATTTTGCAGCAGAACGGATATAAATAAAAGGCAGATTCAACTCCTGGGCAACCAATACTCCCTGTGCAATCGCTCCGGTAGCTACCCCTGCAATCACCTCTGCCTCCGGGTATTTTTCACGTATGACAGCCGCAAACTGATCCCGGATATAAGCCCGTACTTCGGGATAAGACAACGTCTTCCGATTATCACAATAAATAGGGGATTTCCATCCGGAAGCCCAGGCAAAGGGATGGGCAGGTTCAAGTTTTATAGCTTTAATCTTTAATAAATGTAAGGCTACATTTTCTGCAACTGTACTCATTTTTATTAATTTTGTAAGATTATTATTCCAATCGTAATAGTTCCTTATTTCAGATGCAAATGTACAAAGTATTTTTTAAAGAAAGCTCTTTTCTGTTAAGTGATGATAACAGCTTTTTAAAAAACCCGCCGGAAGTATTTGTCCATACTTCTCTGTCATCAACTAAAAATTACATTTTCCGATTGCTGCAGGATCCCAACATTTTTCATGCCAAAATTTATGCTTCTCCAGTCGCACAGCTTTTCAACGATTTCTGTTCTTTTTTTACAGTTGTAGAAGCAGCGGGCGGAGTTGTCAGGAATGCAGATGAAATATTGGTTATCAAACGCCTGGGCATAATTGACCTTCCTAAAGGACATGTGGAGAAAGGGGAAAGTATAGAAGAATGTGCCCTCAGAGAAGTGCAGGAAGAATGCGGTATCCATAATCTGAAAATTCAAAATTTTTTAAAAGAAACCTGGCATATCTATTTCCGGAATGAAAAATGGTATTTAAAAAAGACTTACTGGTATACCATGACCTGTCCCCCCGGCCAACAGTTAATCCCGCAAACGGAAGAAGATATTGAAGAAGTTTTCTGGCTAAACACAAGAGAAACAGAACAGATGCTGCCTCAAACTTATGCCTCCTTACGAAGTGTATTCCAAAGTATACTCCAAGAAAAAAGAAAGCTATAAATCCATTTCTTCACTGTGATATTTTTTCAAACCGGCCATAGGCGTTTGCATAAATACACCTGCCTTCAAACCGTATTTTTTCAACTGAAGCTCCAGCTGTGTTCTGAAAATGCAGGCAATACTACCTGTAAATGAAAGCTGTAAATCTGAAACATGCCGGTATTGCATAATATTCCGGCAAATATAGGCATCAAATGCATCCAGTACAATTTGTTCCACTTCCGGTCTATCGATATGCCTCCGTATAAAAGAAGTGAAATCAGCTAAATAACGGTTCGGCAAAGGCTGACGGTATACACGCTCTATGATCCCCGCATAAGAAGTCTTTGTTTCAGCAAAAAAAAGTTCTTTCAATCCGGAAGGCAATATGCCCTTTAACAGACCGGCTACCAATCTTTTCCCTAAATCGGCACCACTACCTTCATCTCCCAGAATAAAACCGAGGGGAGAAACATTCTCTATTATTTTTTCCCCATCGTAATAGCAGGAATTGGATCCGGTCCCCAAAATCCCCACAATTCCCGGATGATGTCCGCACAAAGCCCTTGCCGCCCCCATTAAATCGGAGGCAATTTCCACCTCTTTACAGCGGAAAAAGGAAGTCAAAGCCGATCGCACACAGGCATTTTTCTCCGGGAAAGCACATCCTGCCCCATAAAACCAGATTTTTCCGACATCCGTATATCCGTCCGGAAATTCCTGTTCCAGGAGATTCAGAATATCTGCTTCCGATAAATAGACCGGATTGATTCCCGTTGTATAACACTCTTCCGGGCTCTCTCCCTGACGGATAATGCACCATTGGGTTTTCGTAGAACCACTATCTGCAATTAAATAAATCATTTTTTCGGCACTGATTGATGTCGTAAAGATAAGAATTTGAAATCAGTCCGGAAAATTTATATTATTGGAAGAAAAGTAATATATTTGATTCCGGTAACAGCCGGTTCTGACATCACAATCCGGCCGGAAGTGTAATATACAACCCATGGATAAATTGATTACTTGTTTTATCGCCGGCGGGAATCCGGAGGATATAAACCGTACTTATACAGCCCTGAATCATTCAGTTTTAGTAAAAGAAGTATATGTGCTGCAAGAAGAAAAAGATGTTTCCCTCTCTGCAAAACCCATAGGCGCTCTCTCTCCGGAAGATACCCTAACGTTGAAGACAATTGCCGGTATATGCCGGACTCCTTACCTGCTTTTTTATACAAAGTCTTCGCCTCTGCAATTGGATCCCTATGCTCTGGAACGCTTTGTACAAATAGGAAATGCCTCTTCGGCTGCTCTCCTTTATTCCGATTATTACGAAATTAAAACGGGGCAGCTGATTCCTCACCCCCTTATCGATTATCAAAGTGGAAGCGTCAGGGATGATTTCCAATTCGGATCTGTTTTGTTTTTCTCTACCGAAAGTTTTGAAGAAGCAGTGAACCGTATGCAAGAGCATTCCCGTTTTTCCGCACTTTATGATCTCCGGCTCAAAATAACACAAAAAGGCGAAATTTTGAGAATTCCGGAATACCTTTATACGGAACAATGCACGGATACCCGTGTATCCGGGAAGCGGATTTTCGATTACGTCGATCCCCGTAACCGGGAGGTTCAACTGGAACGGGAAAAGGTATTTACCCGCTACCTGAAAGATATAAAAGCCTGGCTCCCTGCTCCCAAAACGGAAATTATTTTTGAAAAGACCGGCTTCCCTGTGGAAGCCAGTATCATCATTCCGGTAAAAAACCGCGAACGAACGATTTCGGAAGCCATCCTTTCGGCTCTGAAACAACAGACCGACTTTAAATATAATATTCTGGTAGTCGACAATCATTCTACCGACCAAACAACCCGCCTCATTCAGGAATTAGCAAACCGTTCCTCCAAAATTATACCTCTTTCCCCGGAACAGTTTCAACTGGGAATAGGAGGATGCTGGAACCGGGCAGTTGCCGATCCAAGATGCGGCCGTTTCTGCGTTCAACTCGATAGTGACGACCTGTATGCCGGTCCCGATACTCTTCAGAGAATCATTGAAACATTCCGGGAACAAAAGTCAGCCATGGTAATTGGCTCTTACCAAATGGTCAATTTCAATTTGGAAGATATTCCCCCCGGCCGTATCGATCACCGGGAATGGACCTCTGAAAACGGACACAATAATGCATTACGCATAAACGGCTTCGGAGCTCCCCGGGCTTATTATACTCCCATCATCCGGGAAATCAAATTTCCCGATTGCAGTTATGGGGAAGACTATGCCGCAGTATTGGCCATTTCCCGGAAATATCCCATCGCACGCATTTACGAACCGATATACCTTTGCCGCAGATGGGAAGCTAACTCCGACGCCTCACTTTCCCTTTCCCAGGAAAATGCGCATAATTTTTACAAAGACCGCATACGCAGCATTGAATTAAAAGCCAGGCAATTACTTATTCAAAAATAAATTACAAATACATGGAAATCAACGTCGGTATAATAGCTGCCCCGGAAATCAACATTGTATTCAAAGGAGAATACCGGGAACACTTCACTTCCGGCCTTTATACGGGGAAATTAAAACTCACGCTAAAGGCGGGACAAGTCGTAGCTGAAAATACTTCCGGACTTCAACTTCTCCCCCTGCCCCTCTGTTTTTGTCCCGGGGAAACGGAAATTTCAATGTTTGAGCTGTCAGACATCACTATAGGCATCCAATTTCATTGGGAAAGAAAAGAGAACCAATGCTTCAGAGGAAGTCTGAAAATCATAGAAGAAAAAGGATTACTGAGGGCCATTAATGTACTCGATATCGAAGATTATCTGCAAAGTGTTATCTCTTCTGAAATGAGTGCTATGTCTTCTTCCGAACTCTTAAAAGCACATGCCGTCATTTCCAGAAGTTGGTTGCTGGCTCAACGGGCAAAAGCCGAAGCTTTGAAAAAAAGCCCTGCACAACCCCATTTCATAAATAATTCTACTGCATATATCTGTTGGTATGACCGGGAAGATCATCAGAATTTCGACGTTTGCGCCGACGATCATTGTCAACGGTATCAAGGAATTCAAAAAATAACTGCCCCGGCTGTACGGCAAGCCATAGAGGCCACCCGGGGAGAAATTCTTACCTATAAAGGAGCCGTTTGCGACACCCGTTTCTCCAAATGCTGCGGAGGGATTACAGAAAATTTCGAAAATGTTTGGGAAGACCAGGTACACCCTTATCTGAAGGCAGTTCCGGATAGCCCTGCACATACTCCATTACCATACGACCTGACACAGGAAGCGGATATGAGACGATGGGTACTCGAAAAACCGGCTGCCTTCTGTCATACAGAGGATAAAAACATATTAGCAAATGTCCTGAACGATTACGACCGGGAAACAACCGATTTTTTTCGTTGGGAAGTGCATTATACCCAGGCAGAACTTTCAGAACTCATCCGGAAACGCCTATCCATTGATTTTGGACAGATTAAAGAACTGATTCCCATAGAGCGGGGCCCGTCCGGAAGATTAATCCGGCTCCAGGTTGTCGGGTCCAAGAAATCCCTGGTGATCGGAAAAGAGCTGAACATCCGGAAAGCCCTGTCTCCGACCCATCTCTATAGCTCTGCTTTTATTGTAGAGAAAAAAATTTATGAAGATAAGACATGCGGATTTCTTTTGAAAGGAGCTGGATGGGGGCATGGTGTAGGACTCTGTCAGATCGGAGCCGCCGTAATGAGTCATAAAGGATATACTTACACAGAAATATTGTACCACTATTTTCCGGGAACGAAAATCGAACAGCTGCAAGAAAAATAATTGCCGGTATTTCCGTTCCATCTCTAACACAATCGCATTATGGGGCACTCAAACGCGAAGAACACACCCAATCCCTGGTACTGGATACCTTCCCTTTATCTGGCAGAAGGTATTCCCTATATCATGGTTATGACAGTGGCAGGCATACTTTTTAAACGGTTTGGGATTTCGAATACCGATATCGCCCTGTATACCAGCTGGTGGTACCTCCCTTGGGTGATTAAACCCCTCTGGAGCCCGGTGGTAGATCTCTTTAAAACAAAAAGATGGTGGATCACAACCATGCAATTTTTTATCGGCATCGGTTTAGCCGGAGTCGCCCTCTCACTGCCCGGAAACGATTTTTTCAGGTATTCACTGGTTTTTTTCTGGCTTCTGGCATTTAGTTCGGCTACTCACGACACGGCTGCGGACGGATTTTATATGTATGGCCTGAATCCCCGCCAACAAGCTTATTTTGTGGGAATCCGAAGTACTTTTTACCGTCTGGCTTTAATCATCGGACAAGGCCTGGCTGTTATGCTCGCCGGAACGTTGGAAAAAAGACTGCCGCTGGCCACTGCCTGGTCTATCGCCATAGGAAGTCTCGCTGTTCTTTTTTTCTTTTTCGCTATTTATCACCTGTTTATCCTTCCCAAACCTTCCGACGATAGGCAGTCAGGACAAAGCCAGGCCCTCTTTAAAGAGTTTATTGATACTTTTGTTTCATTTTTCAGGAAGAAACACATCGGTCAGGCACTGTGCTTTATGCTGTTATTCCGTCTGGCAGAATCGCAATTGCTCAAATTAGCTTCACCTTTTATGCTGGACTCCCGCACGGTAGGAGGACTCGGTCTGGATACTTCCGAAGTAGGTTTTATCTACGGTACAATCGGAATAATAGCCCTGGCGGGCGGAGGAATACTCGGAGGGATAGTGACTGCCCACAAAGGACTGGGTTATTGGATGCTCTGGATGACCATCGCGATGAATATCCCGAATCTCGTTTATGTATACCTGGCTTATGCCCAACCGGAAAACCTGCTGCTGATCTCCTCTTGCGTCGCTATCGAACAATTTGGTTACGGGTTCGGCTTCACGGCCTATATACTTTACCTGATTCTCTTCAGCGCCGGAGAACACAAAACAGCACATTACGCCCTTTGTACGGGATTTATGGCCCTGGGACTTATGCTACCCGGGATGGGTTCCGGATATATACAGGAACATACCAGTTATCTGACCTTTTTTATGTGGGTGATGCTCTGTACGATCCCCAGTTTCCTGCTACTCCGTTTTGTAAAAATCCCTGAAAATTAACTGTCATGAATGCTTGGCTCTCTATTTTTATCTTAACCGTTTATTTTACACTTATCCTTCTGATTTCCTGGTATACTTCCCGGCATTCCAATGCCGCAGACTTTTATAAGGGGGGAGGGAAATCCCCCTGGTGGGCCGTTGCTTTCGGAATGATTGGTACCACTCTTTCCGGAGTCACTTTTATTTCAGTGCCAGGCTGGGTATCTTCCCCGGCCAAAATGACTTATTTTGCTGTTATTCTCGGAAATTTCGTAGGTTATATCCTGATCGCCCACTTCTTATTGCCTTTGTATTATAAGCTAAATCTAACCTCTATTTACACTTATATCGAACAAAGATTCGGTTATTATGCTTATAAAACAAGTGCTTCCCTTTTTTTGCTTTCCAAAATGATCGGAGCTGCTTTCCGGCTTTTTATCGTCACATTGGTATTGCAAATTACAATCTTTGCTCCCTTACATATACCGTTTGCCCTGAATGTGGCTGTTTCCGTCTTTATTTTATGGGCTTATACTTTTAAAGGAGGCATCAAAGTCATTATCTGGACAGACCTTATTCAAACTTTTTTTCTGATATTCGCTGTCCTGTTTACCATTTTTTCTATACAAAAAGCCCTTGGCTTTTCTTTTGGGGAAATGCTTTCCTCTGTTGCTCATAATCCGCAAGCCCAAATTTTTGATTTTCAAAACTTTTGGTCTAATCCCAATAATTTCTGGAAACAGTTTATCGCCGGTATATTCATTGCCATCGTTATGAATGGCCTGGATCAGGATATGATGCAAAAAAATTTAAGTCTGAAAAATATCCGGGAAGCCAAAAAGAATTTTCTCTCTTTCAGTCTGGCGTTTATACCCGTCAATTTTATATTTATGTGCCTGGGTGTTCTGTTTTTTATTTATATGCAAACCTACGGAATCCCTATTCCGGCTAAAACAGACAGTATTTATCCTCTTTTAGCCACCCGTTATCTCTCCCTTAGCACCGGCATTTTCTTTATGCTGGGAGTAATCGCCGCTGCCTTTTCCAGTGCTAATTCGGCTTTGATTGCCATGACCACCTCATTCACTGTCGATATCTTGAACATACAAAAGCAAACGGAAATACGGCAAAAGCACATTCGTTCCTATACGCATTTGGTCAACGCAGCCCTCTTAGCTTCGGTTATTATCGCATTTAACGCTTTTAATAACGAAAGCGTAGTATACGCTATTTTCAAATTCGCCGGTTATACCTATGGTCCTTTATTAGGTCTCTTTTTTATCGGAATCTTTTTTAAAATCCGGATACAGGACAAAGCCATTCCTTACATTGCCCTTTTTTCTATCCTCTCTACCATCCTCATCGACCGTTATTCTACTTTCCTCCTAAATGGCTATCGCTTCGGCTTTGAAATCCTCCTGATCAACGGACTTATCACCGTCCTCGGCCTCCTCCTCTTCCATCGCCGGTGACAAAGGGACGGTTCTTTTGTCACCATTTCTTCAAAATGTTTTTAATTCAACTTATGAAACACCATACCTCAAAATACAATCTGTAACAAAACGAAAGATCGTTTATAAAAGCCACAAGCCATTTGCAGTTCTATATCAGATATAAAATTCGGCTTATAAAATGGGACAAGGGGACGGTTCTTTTGTCACCTTTTTGTCACTTCTTTAATTTTCCCTTTTATAAACCGAAATCAATAATTGAATTAATCGTAAGCACTAACACATGCCTGTTTACAACTGATTTTCAAAGTCCGCTGATTCTTTTAATATTTTCCTAATTTATTCTGATAAAAGCTATTACAGACTTTAAGTTCCCATTAATTCCGATCAGTTACTTAACCTGCAGTGAGACATAAGGCCAAGTTATGTGTGCTTAAATTTTCACCTTTTTATAATGCTGTTCCCCATTCTTTAAAAATATGGTGACAAAAGAACCGTCCCCTTGTCACATTAGAAGCCTGTTATGCTTTTCCAGGTATATTCTTTCCAAATGTTCCCGTTGATGTTCCCTATTTCGGCACCATTCTGATTGAGTTTCAAATCACAATTAGGAGTAATGGTTTGCGGATTCTGTACCGGCAAATGAGCAAATACAAGGTCTGCAAAAGTAATTTCCCCGCTTGCCCCCAGTTTCAACTCGGCCAAAGAGGTACAATTCCGGAAACTCCATTTGCCTATATTATTGGCAACGGGCAGACTAACGTTCTTCAACAACGTACAATTATTAAATGTTCCGAGACCAATCGTAAGCGCATTGGGTAATTCCAGGGTTTCCAGACTGGAACAAGCGGTGAAAGCATAATTCCCAACTGACGTGACCAAAGGTAAACTTACATTTGTAAGTTTTTCACATCTGTCAAATACATAAGTGCCCAAGGTCACAGCTTTAGGCAAAGAGATTTCAGTTATAGAAGCTCGTGCAAATGCGTTATTACCGATGGTCTCTGCTATGGGCAAAGAGATTTCTTTAAGGGCAAGAGCTCCGGAAAATAAATTATTTCCGACAATTTTCATTACAGGAAATGAAATACTTTCGATAGCAGAACATCCATTAAAAGAATGCCCGTCTGCAGAAGTTTCCACAACCGGTGCGCTGACGGTCTTCAAAGCGGTACATTCTCCAAACATATAGTTAGAAAAAACGGTCAGTTTTGCCATAGAGACACTTTCTAAAGCTGTACATTTCCGGAATGCCTCTTTTCCGCAAGAAATTAATTTGGGCATGTCGAGTGTTACGACCTTAGTATTATAAAAAGCAGAATTACCAATAGTTTCCACGGCACTCATCTGCAGGTTTGTCAACTCATAATCCAGGCAAAAAGCAAAATCCATGACCTGTTTCGCCGAAGTAATATCCACAGTGGTCAATACAGAACATTTATAAAATGCCTTTTCAGAAATGGTTTCAGCTTTAGGTATAGATACGGTCTGAAGAGCAGTACAGGATTCAAAAGCCTGAGTCCCGACAGCGAGCACATTGGGGAAGGACAAACTTTGCAAAGCAGTACACTCCTGGAAAGCCCTCACTCCGATAGACTGGACAACATTGTGACTCGCCTCTGTCAATTTCTCACACATATAAAACATATCTTCCGGAATAGCCTGTAATTTCGGCATATTGAGATTATCCAGGTTTTCGATAGAAGAACAAACAGCGAAAGAAGCTTTTCCGATTTCAAGCAGTTCAGGCAACTGAGCACTTTTAAGCATAGCACAATGAGACAGAAAATTATCTCCGGCTCTGACAAGTTTCGGAAGAGAAACGGATTCCAAGACATCACACCTGTAAAATACACCTGCTCCTGCTTCCGTAACATTGGGAAGATTGACCTCGACAAGCTTTTTACACATATCAAAAGTACCTTGTGCCAACATTTCTATTTTCGGCATATCTGCCGATAACAGTCCTGTACATTCAGACAAAGCATAATTTCCTAAAGTCTCCAATTCAGGAAAAGAAACTGTTTCCAAATTCATACATCCGGCAAGTCCAAACTGTCCGATACTTTTTAAAACCGGTGTTTCAAGAGACTGTATACTGGAGGCGAAAAGCGAATGCGACCCGATTCCTGTAAGATAAGGAGCCTTAATAGAAAGTAACTGAGGCATAGTGGTTTTCCTGGTTTCCGTATCGTAGAACAGATTATCGGGCATTGTTCCGGCCTCATCGTATAACACAAGGTGCTCAAGAGCTGTAAATTTATTGAGAGCCCTCCAAGCTTCTTCTGAAGGAATAGCTCCTGTAACCGTAAGCGTAGTAATCGTAGCAGCCTGTCCTTCCGGATAATCAATCAAAGCACTTCCTTCTACCGGTGTTCCTTCAACGGGAGGAGGTACAGGACTTACTTTCCATGTCAGCACATTTTCAGGATTATTTACTTCAACAGCCGTCAATATTACATTTGCGCTTGTCTCATCGGCCTTCAGTGTCATTTTCCAGAGCTGGGCGGCTTCAACCGTCAGAAGCTTTTCGGGTTCTCCATCGATCAGCAGCCCTTTTTCATCTTCTTTCAGAGAGAAAGCCAGATTCCCTACAGGAAAATATCCCTTACGCTCCCGGTCTTCACCATTAAAACGAAGTGCGACACCATCATAAGCTACGGAAGGAATTATAGCTGCATATTTGGTTTCTTCCAAGGAAGCATCGTATACGAAAAATACACCTGCATTACTCTGGGTAGCAGTTACTTTCGCCTCCGTTACCTCATCTTCAGTAACAGTCGTTTCTGTTGTCCCCTTGTAAACCGGCATTTCAAATTCCGGTACGGTGAAAGCCGTCTTACGGGAATTTAATATAACCTCATATTCTCCCGCCGTTAAATCTTTTATAGTATCATTTTCCACAAAATCCGACTCTTTTTTACCGTCGGGACCATTCAAAGTCAGCGTATAACCGGTGAAATCAACCGAAGGAGCCGCTTGTATCCCAGCTCCCCCATCTTCTTCACTTACAAGCTGCAGGGAAGCTTTTATCATTAACATTCCTTTCCCTGAACCGGGTTGTGGTCCTGCTTCAATGTCGTCTTTCGAACAAGCACCCAATAGCAAAGAAGCTATTGCAACATACATAAAATTTTTTTTCATAGTGTAATTAGTAAAATTAAAAAATGGTTTTATAAATCAAAACTCTCGAATAACTCTCTAAAATCTTATAATTGAAACTACTTTTAATAAAAAAATATATCTATAAAGAATATAAAATGCTCCTTCAAAAATGCTTTTCATTTCTCTCTTTCTCTCCTTTCAATATTGTAAGACAAAGTCCAAACTTAAATTATTTTAAAATATATTCAAACTTTTTTCACTAAACAATTCTTAAAAATAATAACAAAAGAATGAACTCCTTGTATATTTGTAAATTCATTACTTTTAACCTAAAAATAAACATGGACGATTTTGGAAATGTACTGAGGTTTGGGAAAGATAGAAATTCAGGAACAGAATTCAGGAACAATCTACTGAAAAAGACAATTTTATCCTATCTTACCACTCACGAAGAAGCCACGATAGCGGATTTATCGGGAGAACTTACTTTAAGTATTCCGACAATTACCAGGTTTGTTCAAGAATTAAAAGAAGAAGGGTATTTGGCCGAGCTCGGCAAACTGTCCACTGGTGGGGGAAGGCGTCCCAATGTATTCGGACTAGCTGCCGATGCTTTTTACTTTATAGGAGCAGACATCCGGAGAAGGCGTATAGATTTTGTCCTATTGGATTTTAAAGGCCATATTCTGCAAAAAAAACAAGAAATTCCCTTTATCCTCGAAAACACACCGGAAGCATTGGAGCAGGTATGTCTGGAAACGGAAAAATTTATTTCGGAAACAGAGGCCGACAAAAAAGAAATTTTAGGGATCGGTTTCAGTCTCACCGGACGAATAGATTCCAATAATGGGTATAGCTATACGTATTTCAATTTCAGTGAAACTCCCCTGACCGATATATTATATCAACGTTTAGGTATCCGGACCTATATAGAAAATGATAGCCGGGCCATGATGTATGCAGAAAAAACAAGCGGAGTTGTAAAAGAAGAAAAAAACGTCATATTCCTGAATGTCGGCAGAGGAGTAGGAATAGGTATGCTGATCGATAACAAACTCTATTCCGGTAAAACCGGTTTTGCCGGAGAATTCGGGCATATTCCCCTTTTCAATAACGAAAAACTATGTCATTGCGGAAAAAAGGGATGCCTCGAAACTGAAGCTTCAGGACTGGCCCTGGAAAAGATATTTATTGAACACCTGAAATCGGGAGAAACTTCAATTCTTGCCGAACAATGGGAAAAAGGCCAAGAAATACTCCTCTATGATATCATACAAGCCGCTAATAATGAGGATATTCTGGCCATTTCCCTCATTTCGGAAATGGCTGAAAAACTGGGAAGAGGGGTAGGAATTCTGATTAACTTGTTCAATCCCGAATTAGTCGTTATCGGTGGCAGTTTGTCGTTAGCCGGCGATTATTTAATGTTACCTTTGAAAACAGCCATTAATAAATACTCTTTAAGTCTTATCCGTAAAGACACCTGCTTCAAAAGATCTAAGTTAGGCGACAACGCCAGCGCAATCGGAGCAGCTATGCTTTTACGGGCTAAAATTATGAACCTTCCCTGATAGCTCCCTGATCACAAAACAAAAATTCAACCTATACTCCCCTACTAAATCGTAAATACTCCTTTTATTATAAAAATATTTTTTAAAATAAGTCTTCGCATTATTAAAAATATTTAATATATATTTTTGCCCTTGCAAAATTATATAGTACGTTTGCAAACAATTCGGATAGCGGTCTTAAATCTTCAAAATATGATTATAGATATACTGAAAAATAGTGCTGTAGCGGAAAGTCTGCACACAGCTTTTAAACAGGTATTTGATTACGTCAAAACACATGACCTGACGAAATATGATTTAGGGAAAATAGAATTGGACGGAGAACGGGTCTTTATAAACATAACGGAAGTTCAGGGAAAAGAGAGAAATGACGCCATACTGGAAACGCATAATAACTACATTGACATTCAATTTCCATTAGTGGGTGAAGAAACCTATGCCTGGGAATCCCGTAGTTTGTTATCCCGGCCGGACGAAGCCTATAATGAAAAGGACGACATCACTTTTTATCCGGATAAAGCTTCTGTTTATTTTAAATTGACTCCGGGGAAGTTTGCTATCTTTTTTCCGGAGGATGGACATGCCCCTTGCATAGGCCAGGGAAAAATCAAAAAGGCAATTGCCAAAGTACATCTCTAATAATTAAAAATTTAAGCCTGCTAAAACTTATTATACAGTTTTCAAAGCCAGCTAAAAAACAGTTTTGTATTTCCAGTTTTAATTGCAGAAAAACAGGCATTTATGTAAAGCGGAAATACGTTCTAATAGTAAAAAAATGGAAAAAATTAAAGGATTAATTGATGCCCCTTTTACACCGTTTTATGAAAACGGGGAAGTAAACTATGAACCGATAGAGGCTTACGCAAAATTATTAAAAAACAACGGTCTGAAAGGCGTTTTTATAAATGGCTCTTCGGGAGAAGGATATATGCTCACAGCATCCGAACGGATGAAACTGGCGGAAAAATGGATAGAAGCAGCTCCTAAAGAATTTAAAGTAATCGTACACGTAGGGAGCACCTGTGTAAAAATGAGCCGTAACCTGGCCGCTCACGCTCAGGAAATCGGTGCCTGGGGGATCGGTGCTATGGCGACCCCTTTCCCTAAGATCGGACGTGTAGAAGAACTGGTCAGATATTGCGAAGAAATTGCTTGCGGAGCACCGGAATTACCCTTTTATTACTATCATATTCCTGCTTTCAATAATGCTTATTTACCTATGCTCGATTTTTTAAAAGCTGTAGACGGACGTATTTCTAATTTTGCAGGGATTAAATACACTTACGAAAGCCTATACGAATACAATCAATGCCGGCTTTACAAAGCAGGTAAATTCGATATGCTCCACGGACAGGATGAAACGATTCTGCCGTGTTTGGCTATGGGGGGAGCACAAGGCGGTATAGGGGGGACGACTAATTACAACGGGCGCGCATTGGTAGGCATACTGGATGCCTGGGCAGAGGGAGATATAGAAAAAGCCAGGGAGCTACAAAATTTTTCCCAGGCTGTAATCAATGTCATTTGCAATTACCGGGGGAACATCGTCGGGGGTAAACGGATCATGAAATTGATCGGTCTGGATTTAGGTAAGAACCGCACTCCTTTCCGGAACATGACCGATGAGGAGGAAAAAGCAATGAAAACCGAACTGGAAGCGATCGGTTTCTTTCATCGTTGTAATCGCTGAAAAATCAAAGATACTTCTTTCATCCGGACAATTAATTTGCAGAACAGATAAGCCATAGCTCTATACACCCCTATAAAGGAGAAATCTTTAGTATTATATAAAATTATGAAGATAGCCGTTTTACACTATCTCCTGTGGTCAGTAATATTTATTTCCATTTCTGTAGAAGCAGGAGCTTATACGGGACCGGTTAATACCGGAGTTGACGTTTTACGAGAAAAAGATAGAACAGGAAATTACACTGACACCCTTGTGCCTATAAGGGATAATCACCACAATACAGCTAGTTTGAAAAAACTGGCTGACCTGGTCGTTTCGGAAAAGGAAGGTCTCCGTCAAGGGGTTTCCGCCCCTTATGCCGGTTTGATTGAAAATCGATTAATTGTAGCCGGAGGTTGTAATTTCCCTGCAGGTGCTACAGCTGACAGTGCGAAAAAGGTTTATTACAAGGATATTTATATCCTAGAAAACCCGTTCCAGGAAAAGGCCCGTTGGAAAAAAGCCGGGAAATTACCCCGGGAAGCAGCCTATGGCGTAAGTATAAGTATTCCGGAAGGAGTTCTTTGCATAGGCGGCAGGAATGAATCCGGAGCGTTCAGGGAATGTTGGCTATTGAAATGGGATGCCACCCAATCGCAGGTCGTCCCGGAAAAATGGCCTGATTTACCGTTCTGTATAGACAATATGGCCGGAGCTTCAGGAGGAGGAAGGGTATATATCGCCGGGGGAAATATCGAGGGAGAACCCGCAAATCGGTGCTTTTCCTTAAAATTGGAAGATCCGCAGGAATGGGAAGAACTGCCCTCTTTTCCCGGTAAAGGCCGGGTACAACCGACAGCTGTTGTGCAAAATACTGCTGAAGAAAGCCGTTTTTTCATTCTGGGCGGTTACTTTCCAGGAGAGGCTGGGAAAGCAGGTCATGTATATACTGACGGCATTTCATATAGTCCCCGGGATAAAAAATGGTACCCGGTAGCCGAAATTCTGCCTTATGGTGAAACTCAGGCAATGGCTCTGACAGGAAGCGCAGCTGTCTGTTCCGGAAGTCATCACATCTTATGTATAGGCGGGGTCAACAGGGAACGTTTTGAAAATGCCATAAACCGTCCTTTTTACATGGAACAAGCCTGGCAAACCGGGAACGATTCCCTTTGGAAGAACTTGTCGGAAGAACAGAAAAATTATCTAAAACACCCTCGGGAATGGTATCACTTTAACAGCCGTTTACTCCTCTACCATACGCTGACAGATTCCTGGATTACGGAAGGGTATTTTCCTCAATTAGCACTAGCAGGAGCAGCAGTTATTCCTTATCAGAAAACCTGGATTATCGTCAACGGGGAAAGTAAACCGGGTTTCCGCTCCACCGGTGTATATGCAATAGAATTAGGTACCCGGACTCATTTCGGGTGGATCAACTGGAGTGTTCTGTTTATCTATCTGCTGGGGATGTTACTTTTAGGTTACTACTTTATGCGCAGGGCTGCGAGTAGCGACGACTTTTTTAAGGGAGGAGGACGAATTCCCTGGTGGGCAGCCGGAATTAGTATTTATGCCACCATGCTGAGCGCCATCACCTATATGGCCATTCCGGCAAAATCTTTCGCTACGAACTGGACTTACTATCCTATGTTGATTACGATACTGCTGGTATCCTTTCCCGTTATAAAATATTATTTGCCCTTTTTCCGCCGGCTGAATGTAACCAGTGCCTATGAATATTTACAATTGCGTTTTAATTACACCACCCGTTTTATGGCCAGTATTTTATTCATTTCTTTTATGGTTGCCCGTACAGCATTGGTACTCTACCTGCCTTCCCTGGCCTTGACAACAGTAACGGGAATAGATATTTATATCTGTATTATTTTAATGGGAATTGTAACCGTTATATATTGTACTATGGGAGGAGTAGAAGCCGTCGTTTGGGGAGATGTTATCCAGGGTTTTATCCTGGTGGGGGGAGCGCTGTTCGCTGCAATTTATCTGATTTTACATACAGAAGGAGGAGTAAGCGGCTTTATCGACATAGCCCTGGACCATGATAAATTCCGGCTTTTTAACTGGAGTTTTGATTGCACCAAAGCCGTTTTCTGGGTTGTCATATTGGGAGGTATTGCCAATAATCTAATCTCTTACACTTCCGATCAAACGGTTATCCAGCGCTATCTGACCACGAAAGATGAAAAAAGCGCCGGAAAAGGAATTCTGATGAACGGTTTTATGAGCGTATTTATTTCTGTCATTTTTTATCTGATCGGTACCGGACTATACACCTTTTTCAAATCCCGGCCGGGAGAATTAGATTATACCCTTTCCAACGGGGATGCAATATTTCCCTTTTTCATGATGAGCCAGATGCCCGTAGGGATGGCAGGCTTACTGATTGCAGCAATCTTTGCGGCAACCATGTCGACAATAGCTTCCAATATCAATTCTACTGCAACGGCATTTTCCATGGATATTTTCAAGCATTGGACTCCCCGGAGCAGCGACAAAAAAATTTTAAGCATAGCCCGCTGGGCATCTTTTATTGCCGGAGGGTTAGGGACAATCCTGGCTGTTATGATGGCTACCTGGAATATATTGTCGTTACTGGATTATTTCAATTCCATTTTGGGATTGTTGTCGAGCGGCCTGGGCGGATTATTCATTATGGGTATCTTTTTCGACCGCATTGATGCCCGCGGTGCTTTATTAGGTTTTGTCTCAGGAACTCTGGCCGTGTTGGTATTGAGTATTTATACCCCCGTATCCTTTTTATTATACGGGGCAATAGGTATTGTCATCTCCGTAGGGATAGCCTTCCTTTTCAGTTTATTTTTCCCTCTGAAAAAACGGCAGCAAGGCCTGACCTGGAAACAATTAAAACATTGAAATCATTAAAACACAACATTGATAAAATTAAATGGCGATGATTCATTTCGAAAAATTAGCAACACAATACAAAAGTGAATTATTGGATAAGGTACTTCCTTTTTGGCTGGAGAAATCCCAGGATAAGGAATACGGAGGATATTTCACCTGTTTAGACCGGAAAGGAAATGTATTCGATACCGACAAATTCATCTGGCTGCAAGGACGGGAAGTATGGATGTTTTCCATGCTTTACAATAAAGTGGAAAAAAAACAGGAATGGCTGGATTGTGCTGTACAAGGAGCCGAATTTTTGAAAAAATACGGACATGACGGAAACTACAACTGGTATTTTGCCCTGAGCCGGGAAGGACAACCTTTGGTAGAACCTTACAATATTTTTTCTTATACATTTGCGACCATGGCATTCGGACAATTAAGCCTAGCTACAGGTCGTCAGGAGTATGCCGATATAGCCAAGAAAACGTTTGACCTCATCTTGTCGAAAATAGATAATCCGAAAGGGAAGTGGAATAAAGCTTATCCAGGCACACGCAATATGAAAGGATTTGCCCTGCCGATGATTTTATGCAATCTGGCTTTGGAAATAGAGCCTTTGCTGGAAAAAGAATTCATGCAAAAAACAATAGAAACTTGTATACACGAAGTTATGGACGTGTTTTATCGTCCGGAACTGGGGTTAATTGTAGAAAATGTTTCTACCAGAGGCGAATTACTGGATAATTTCGACGGCCGCTTACTGAATCCCGGACATGCCATAGAAGCCATGTGGTTTATTATGGACCTCGGAGTACGTCTCGGGCGCAAAGAACTCATCGAAAAAGCGGTACAAATTGCATTGCAGGAAGTGAGATACGGCTGGGATCAAAAAGAGGGGGGAATTTTCTATTTTATGGATCGTCTGGGGCATCCGGTACAGCAATTGGAATGGGACCAGAAATTATGGTGGGTACACATTGAAACACTGATTTCCATGCTAAAAGGTTATCAACTGACCGGATCCCAAGAATGCCTCGACTGGTTTGAGAGCGTTCATGATTACGTATGGACGCATTTTGCCGATCCGGAATATCCGGAATGGTTTGGCTATCTCAACCGACAGGGAGAAGTACTCTTACCCCTTAAAGGCGGAAAATGGAAAGGTTGTTTCCATGTCCCCAGAGGTTTATACCAATGCTGGCAAATATTGGAAAACCTAAAAAAACACTCTTCAAAATATTAAAGGGGATAAGCGTTAGAGGATGAATGAAACTTCGTGCCTGGTTCATATTTGCCAGACGCTCCTGTGGATATACCTCTCTGGTTCTGATGAAAAATGAACCCGGTACGTCAGTTTCGTTAACATACATAACATTTATCTATTTCTCCGACAGAACATTTACCTGAGCTTGTACCTCTGCAAACCGCCATTTCTTATTATAAATTTTTTCCGGCCAATGTTTCCGGATCTGGTAAATCCGTTCTTCGCATATTCCATGAGCAGAATTTTCAACCTCCTTAAATTTATTTCAGAAAAAAAGCAAATAATCTGTCAGACGTTTACAGATTACCATATGCCAATATAAATATTTTTAAGCCAATAATACCAAACTCAAAGCCATGACCCCCATTCCGGTCACCAATCCATAGATCGACACGTGGTGTTCGCCATATTCACGGGCGGCCGGCAGTAACTCGTCCATGGAGATAAATACCATAATACCGGCTACTGCAGCAAAAACCCCGCCCATAACCATCGGTGACATAAATGGCAGCAATATTCCCCAAGCCAGTAAAGCGCCGACCGGTTCTGCCAGTCCTGAGAGAAAAGATAAACGAAATGCTTTTTTCCGGTCGCCTGTGGCATAATAAATAGGTACCGATACAGCTATTCCTTCCGGAATATTGTGAATGGCAATAGCTACGGCAATAGCAATTCCCAGGGTAGGGCTTTCCACCGCAGCAGCAAATGTAGCTATTCCTTCCGGGAAATTGTGAATCCCGATCACCAGGGCCGTCATTACCCCCATCCGCATCAAGTGGCCGTTTTGGGGAGGACGGGCATCCATACATTCCACCGCTTTTACTTCATGGGGATTTTCGAAAGACGGCACCAGCCGGTCGATCAGCCCAATCAGCAGCATGCCACCGAAAAAGAACAGCACGGCCATTCCCAATCCGGGTTTCGTTCCCAATTCAGCGACAAATAAATCCTGTGCCTCACTAAATATTTCAACAAACGATACATAAATCATCACTCCCGCTGAAAGTCCCAATGAAAAAGATAAAAAACGCTTATTGGTATGATGAGCAAAAAAAGCGATCATACTTCCTATCCCCGTAGCCAATCCGACTAACAAAGTAAGTAAAAAGGGAATCCAAAGATTTTCATTCATATATTTACCGAACCAGTTTCTACAAAAATAAATATTCCCTTTCAATAAACATATCCCTGCAAAAGGGTATTAGGGGTTCGAATCCCCCATAAATCAATCAAAAAAGAGTTAACTTTTTCAAGTTAACTCCTTCATCTGGCGGAGAGAAGGGGATTCGAACCCCTGATACCCTTTTGAGGTATACCCGCTTTCCAGGCGAGCCAGATCAGCCACTCCTGCATCTCTCCAATACAGCGGGGGCAAAGATAGAACAAAAAGAAAAAAATAAAAAATAAAAAAGGAAAAATCAGCGATAAAACCGGATTTTAATTTTCTGACATTCTCCCTAAAACGGATAGCCAATGGCCAAATTCAATACCAATCCGTCGTGGAAATTATAACTCCTGATATTGAAATAACCAGATTTTCCCGTATTATACGGAGCATGTAATGCTACCCCCAAATCCGCCCGTACAATAATATACGTGATATCGTAACGCAATCCAAAACCCGTCCCTAAAGCAATTTCTTTCCAAAGTCCTTTTAAACGGAATTCCCCACCCGGCCGCTGTTCTTCTTTCCTCAGTAACCAAATATTTCCAGCATCAGCAAAGACTGCACCATTGAAACGGCCGGCAATTTTAAAACGATACCCGATATTGGCTTCTAACTTAATATCACCGGTCTGATCCAGATAAGCCGTGACGGTTTTCCGGGGTGGATGATAACTTCCCGGACCAATGGAACGAATTTGAAAGGCCCGTATACTATTAGCCCCTCCAATGTAGAATTGTTCGCTGTAAGGCATAACTTTCGCATTCCCATAAGCATAGCCGATTCCTCCCATAAAACGCATGGCCACCTGAGAATTATCGGAAGTCTTTTTGTATTTAATAATTTCCGTCGTCAATTTTAAAAACTGGGAATAACGATTTCCCAGTATTTTTCTTCCTTCCCCGGTTTCTCCGAATAGAGCCTGTACGCCCGAAATGATATTTCCCGCCTGAGTCAGAGAAGTCTGCCAGAAAATCCGGTTGGGGTTCCGGTAAGTTGCGGCCCGGTCGAAAGTATATGTATAAGACATAGAAGGAATAAACTGATTCTTAAAACTCAGAGCAATAGCCGGGTTATTATTCAAAGTGGAATCGAATTCATGGGAAGTACGTAACAAATGCGTATAACTCAACTTGAAAGGAACAACAGAATGGTAATTCCGTCGGGAGGAGTTAAAATCATAGGTTGCACTTCCCCAGAAAGAAATCATCCGGAAATAGCTATGGCGATTTAAAAAATCAGTACCGATTTGAAAATTAGTCCGTTCCTGCCGGTCCCGCGTTGTTTTCAAAAATTTCGGGACCAATAGACGCGGGACCGACAAATTCAGATTAATACCCAACTCATAAGAATTTACTAAACCGGACTTCCCCTTTGTTGTCTTTTCCCCTCCAATCTGCCATTCATAAGCTCCGTTCAATTTTAAAGAAAACGTCTCAGCCCGCTTGAACATATTTTTATTGTTAAGACTCAGTATCAAACCCGGCCCCAATAAGTTATTGGATTTGGAAGCCAAATCCAGTTCAATCTCCGTTTCTATCGGCAAAGCATAATCTGCATAAATTTTATAGTTTAACAACCTGCTGCCGACCGAATCCGCCGGATCGATAGTCAGGTTGACAAATTTAAATACCCCCAACTGCACAAATTCCCGCTGAGTACGGCTTTGACGCCAGGCCGTATAAAGTTGTCCGGGTCTCACATTGACAGCCCGGGCCAATATTTTCGGTTTTAATGTTTCCGGAGGGGTATAGTCCAAGCGGAGTCCGTTGTAAAATAGGGTATCACGGGGCAGTCCACTGTCATTTCCGGAAAGCGAAATATGCACTTCTTTGACATGATAAGGGTAAAAAGCCGGAGAAGGTATTCCCTGCTTTAAGCCAATCCGGACGTCAGCAATCCCATGCCGCCGGGTGGTATCTGCCAAAAATTCAATATAAGAAGGCTGGAAATAATAATAACCTTTGTTTCGTAACAGATCGGAAATCCGCTGCCTTTCCTGCTCCATTATATTAATATCATACTGCTGACCGGTTTTAAGTAAACTAAAACGCATAGACCGCCGGACAATACTATCCATTTCTCCCCTCCAGCCCCACAATTCTATACTGCCATAACGGAAAGGCTGAGGCAGTTTCACCCAATAACTGATCCGGGCTTTTTTCGGATTGTGTTTGTGCGGAACAATTTCATAACGGGACTCTACACCAAAAAAACCGAAATCCTTCATATTATTTTCCACCATACCCAATCTCAATTCGGGTTGTACATCCGATATCAAAACAGGTTTTTTAGACAACTTCCGGTACAGCCACCATTTTAAGCCCTTCTCTTTTTTTATATTCCAGTTGTATACCCAAAGTCCGATAGGGAAAGGGCTCCGTACATAAGGAGAAAATAAGGGATTATTCGGAGGATAGGATAAAGGAGTGGTCAAAGCTGATTTTTCAGGACCTTGCAATTTCAATTTCTTTGGTGTCTCTATCTTCATTTTTTTCACTCCCGTATACAGTACTTCTCCTTCCGTCAGTTTTTTAGTTGTCGAACAAGCAAAAAGCAATAGGGAAAAACAGAGAAAAAAGAAAATGTTACGTCCTGTACGAAACAGGCGTTTATTTCCTTCCGGATAGAATTTACATCTCCTCATCATCCTTATTTTTTACTTTGATTATCCCGCATGATCCGTTTTGACTTCCGGATAAATAAGTCTTTTACTTTCCGGAAGCTTTTCCGTAAAACGATACCGAAACCGGTTTGGGTAACTTCCCCTTCCAATACACTTTCATAATTCGTATGTCTGAAAATTTTCAAGAACCAATTCCGGTTTTTACTAAACATATATTCAATAGCGATATCGTCCACCAGATTTTGTTCCATACTTGTTCCCGGATCATTATCGGTTGTAACCCGCCCTCCTATTTTCACATTTATTTTATCATTAAACAATTGTTTCGAAAATTGATAGGAGACGTCTGTTTTCTTCACTTCCTGTCCGCCGGCACCAATCTGATTATAACTATCGATACCGAATGTCAGTCCGGCATTTTTCAAATATTTACGGCTCCATTGATTCAATTCTTTTTCAACAAAATTATTCAATGTATTATTGGCATTATTACCGGAATTCATCGTTCCCGGTCCCGAATAAGTACCATAAATCAATAAATTCATGGCTTGTTTTGTCCGTTCTTCTGCAGAAAAGGCAGCCAGTTGGGTTTGAATTGCCTGGTCGTTCGGAGCCGAAAGGTCAAAAGTGATCTGCGGCTGATTCAGACTTCCTTCTATCCGGATGATAGCATCAAAACTGACCAGCCGGGAACTTTGATTATCTTCGGTAACGCTCACTCTTACGGATTCGCTGGCGGTAATATATAAGGAAGGGTTCTCCAGCGGCCCCGTCCATTCCACATAGCTTCCGCTCCGGATTGTAAAATTCTTCTCTCCGACAACCGGAATGCCGTAACGCACCATTCCTCCGCTTAAAGTATATTTTCCGGCCAGATTATTCCCTCCTTCCGGATTCATCGAATAAATCAAATTACCTCCTCCCTGTATAGCCACCTGGTTATCTCCCTCTTCGGACAAATGAATCACGACATTTACGGCATTTCCGATCTCAACAAACAATTTCATCGTAAAGCTACTGTTATTGATCCGGTTCGTCAAAAAATCTTTTTGTAACAAAGTCGTATCCCGGAAAGAGACAAAACGGACCAATTCTAGGCTACGGTCTTTCAATTGAGGAGTTGAACTCTTTATCACGTAATTGATGGAAGTATTGTTCAATAAATGGATGCCGCCGGTCAGATTCAAAGCATTAAAAGGGCCTTTCAGGCTAATTCCGATATCAGCATAAGCTTTTCCATATAATAAGGAAACCGGATTCTGCTTTACATTGATCACCTGAAAATTATTAGCCTTAAACTCCATATCCATCCGCATATCCGAAAACGGAGTCAAATTCAACGACCCATTTACCAGCAACGCCTGCCGGTTAGGAGCTGTAAAGGCAAAATTACGAAACAAGATCTTCCCTTCTTCTACTGGTATCAAGGCAGAATCCAGACCAAAAACAGTACCCAACAGGATTACCTCTGCACTTCCGTCCCGGAAAGCAAGTCCTCCATTTATCCGGGGCCGGTCTAGATCTTCCCTCAATTCAATCCTTCCCTTCAAATCCCCATTCAGTTTGACCACATCTGCCGGTAAAAAAGCATTCACAATATAAAGGGGTAAAGAGGGGATATCCAGATCGACATCTATCTCCCGATTCTGTGCTGCAGTCGAAAATCTCCCTTTTACAATCACTCTTTGCATTTTGTCTAAATACAGCGCAAAATTCACGGCGTGGTTTGTGAAACGATTGGCCGCATCGTACTTAATATTCAACAAAACATCCCCTATCCGTTGTTTCTGGTAATAAAAATTATTAATAGACAGATTTCCGTCTGCAATCATGTGATCCTCTACAGAATAGAGCAACAAATCTGTATTTAAAATCCCGCTTAAATCCGGTATAAAAGGGATAACATTGGTAAGTGCAGCCAAATCAATCCCATTGATCTCAATCTGTAAACGTTCTTTTTCTTCCCCTGCATCCTCCAGCGATTGCATGCTCACTAATTTTTCCTGATAAGCTATCCGCAGATCCGCTGTGATTTGTCCTTCAGGACCAATTATAATCCGGTTATCAGCGTTTACGATCCACGTACTATATCCCAATACCGGATTTTCCGGGAATAAACGAATAACAAATGAACTGTCCCTCAGGATTAAATCAGCACCGATATGTACTCCGACCTGACCTTCCTTATTCTTCTGGCACAATTCAACTTCTAAGCGGTTTTGGCGGATATAGCCCGATGCCTGTACATTATACAAATCTTTCACGATTCCCTGAGGATTCATGGCCTGTAAATTATAGGTTATACCTGCCCCCTGCTGACTGATATTCAAAACAACAGAATCCAGTTCCACTTTATCTAAAACAGGATGTAAAACAGTAGAATTCAGGTGAAAGCCACTCTCCTCATTCGAAATAACAGCTAATGTAATTTCCTTAAAAAGTATCCCTTTGGATTTCAGGTATTTTCCCATTACATTTTCGGTACTCCCGCTTATCTTCATGCGGAAAAAAGGGAATAAAACCTGAATTTTTTCCATGTCAAAATCCCGTTCACGGATTTGCTGTTGTATTTCTGTAACAGCAGCCGAAAACAAAGGAGGTAACTGAGTAATGAGGGTATCCGCACGGAAAGTCATGTGAAAATCACCCGATACCAGGTCGATATTGGTTTGCCGCCTGTCGCTAACCAGATGTAACAAAAGGTCTCCCAGAGTGTAAAAACCCCGTCCATCGTCTATGCGTACCCGTTCTATTCCAACATTTAACAGATAATTATCGGTTTTTTCTACAGCAGCATTTATTTTAACTCCCATAGCCAAAGACAAGTCCTCCCGGGAAAAATTCAATTCTTTCAAATTTGCATTTCCGATCTCTCCTTCTACTCCCAATACATAACGTTTATCCAGAGAATCGGCCTGGAAAGTAAGCTGTAATGTCAAATCCGGATCTTCACTTTTCAATTCTCCATTCAACTTCATCTGATTGATGTCAGCGTTCAGCCGGATCTCCCGGTAATTGTGCCTTTTGTATTCCAGATTCCCGATTTCTACGGCAAGGCGGCTTTCTGCTTTTTTCAAATCGATACCTTTCCCGGCCAACCGGATATCCGCCGTTACAGTTCCCAGAGAATCAGCCGGTAAAAAGGGGGCTATATCAAAGCTATCGGCCTGTATATGCAAATCGTATGCGGCCGCAGGAACAGAATAATAACCGGCTATCGTCAGACAACCATTATTCCGGCACAATTCCGCATGCGGATACAATTCTCCTTTTGAGGCGGAAACTTCCAGGTCAAGTTGAATATGGGAGGGAATTTCAAAATTTCCCTCTACCAGATTCTTTACAAAAGCGACATTCTCCAAATTCCCCTTTAATACAAGATCTCCGGATACATCCCGTATATTCTGTATGGACGTAAATTGTCCTTTTGCCTGCAAATCAAAACAGCCGGCTATCGAAGTTCTCAAACGCTTTAAACCGATCCGATCCTGAGAATAAGCAAATTCGGTCTGAATATTCAGTTTCTTATCAGCAATTTCCGCAGGTATATCCTTCCAGAATAGACGTATATCCTCCATTCCAACGGAAGCTTCCAATTTCACTTTCAAAGGAGACTGCCGGATGATCCCATCAAGGGGGGCTTCAGAAAAAGCATTCAGGCGGACAGAGCTGTAAGGGGTACGGATAGACACATTTCCGGCCTCCGTATAAGTAGAATCCAGATCTATACGGGCCTGCATCTGTTCTATCTGTCCTCCTTCTTTTCGGACCAGCTGCAACTGATTCAGATCTGCCCTTATTACAGTTCCCCGATTATAGACACTATCCAGTTGTACCCCGATATGGGTTAAATTCATTTCAAAATACTGTCCGGTACTTTCCGAAAGGGCAAAAGCATAATCTTTCACTTCAACACTCCCGGCTCTCACCGTCCACAGAGAAGTGGTATCCGATTCCGGCACTGGTTCAGGTTCCGGAACAGCAGCAGCCGACGTCTTTATACGACACACTCCCTCTGCAATCTCTACCCGCTGCACCACTACTTCCTGCTTTCCGATATCCACCTGCCCTTTTGTGATGCCGCCCTTTTCCACCCGGGCCGATAATAAGGGTAAAGTCAAGGTTTTCATATCGTAACTGACCCGGGACAATTCCACCTCATCCAGGTAAAATTTCCAATCAAAAGGTGCAGCATTTGCCGTATCTTTTTCTTCCGTCTCTTTCCCTCCCAATAAAGAAACGGCTCCTTCTGCCAACTTCAATTCCCGGACCTCTGCTTCTTTAGTTTTTAAATCAACCCGGTCTGCTTTCAAGTCCAGCGTATCCAAGCGGACGGACAGTCTCATCCCGGTAGTATCATTTTGCAGCCGGAACTTCACCCGATTGAGTACCAATTCTTTTACAGCCAATTCTTTCCGGAAAATCCGCTTTATTCCGACATCTATATGAAGCTTCCCCACATAAGCAAAAGTATCTGCTACCGTTTTCCCGATATATACCTCTTCCAGCGTTAAGTCCAAAGGGAACCTCAGCGCCAGATTTCCGACTTCTACCTGCATATCTAATTTCTTTGCCGCGTAAGCTACCGCTTTATTTTTTACAAACCGTTGTACAGGAGGTAAATAAAGCAGAATTACCAACAACACCAGAAACAGGATGATTCCCAGAATCGTACGGAAGAAATATTTAAATACTTTTCTCATATTTTTGCATTCGCCCGAATATAACACAAATTATGTGAATCGGTACCGTAAATGTTAAAGAAATATCAAAAGTCAAAGGCGGAAAGGAAACAGCATATACTGTCGGACCCAGGCCTTTGACTTTCAATTTCAGCTTTCAATTTTACAGTTTACTATTTCGGTAATGTATTTTCCCAACCTGGATTTTGAGTAACCCCAAACCCGGAGTTGATTTCGGAAGCAGGTATAGGATAAACAAAAGCCGCTACATCAAAATCAGGATAACTTCCATTCGCAACACTGATAAGTTCTCCCGTGCGACGGACATCAAACCAGCGGAATCCCTCTTCAAAAAATTCCCTTCTCCTTTCCTCTGCGATAAAAGCCAGTATTTCCTGCGTAGTAGCAGGCAGATCCCCTACAGTTTCAATAGCTGTATTTCTTTTAGCCGTATACAACAATGCTTCCTGTGCTTTTCCGACATTTCCCTGATGAGCATAAGCTTCTGCCTGAATTAAATACATTTCTGAAACCCGGAATACCGGAATATTATTCACGACCTGAGAAGTCGGAATACCGTCAAATTTCCTGGGATGCCTTGTTCTCACATCGATTAATTTCAAACGGATATCCGTGGAAGCAAATAAGTTAACTACAGTATCCGTTAAACTGGCTCTGTAACTTCCATACAAAGTATTCAATGCATTGGCAGATAAATTATCATTTTCCGATTTAGAAATCGTCAGAATATCTTCGTCGCTGATAGCCGTAGATGACCACATTTTCAGGTAAGTTTCATTTGAAACAGGAGAAGCATCCCGGAGGATAACGGCAGAATCAGCAGCAATAACAGCCCGTCCATAGTTTTCCATAAACAGATTTACGCGGGCTTCCAGAGCATAAATTGCAGCCCGGTTCATATAAAACTGATTCAACAAAATCAAATCGTCCTCATTGTTCTGATTATAATTATCCACATAAGTATACCACCTGCCCGCTTCTTCTATATCCCTCAATATCTGATCGTAGGTTTGCGCTACCGTAGCCCTCTCTACCTGAGTAAACGGTTCTATCGGTTCATTATCCATCAACACAATTCCCAGCTGATTATTTGTTTCTCCGGCACGATAGGGCAAAGCAAAAATATTGACCAGAACATGTTCTGCCAAAGCCCGTAAAGCATAACACTGGGAAATATAAGACTGCAAACTAGCCGTTTCTTTTTCGGTAAGATGCATTTCCCGGGAGACAGTTAACAGTTTTTTGGCCCCCTGAATCGTACGGGTAGCTCTGTCTATCACCTGGTATCCTCCCTGCCATATATAATCCAGATTCTCATCCGTATCAGAAAAATTATACCGGTTTATGGACAAAAAATGTCCCGTAGAAGAACTGGCAATTGCATTATCAGCAGCCAGATCCCCTAAAGCGACCACGTTTCTTCCGTAAAAATAATAGTATCCCAATGCGTTATACATACCATTCAAGCCGTTTTGTACATCTTCCACCGTATTATAAGCGTCCTTTGCCGGAATATTCTGGAAATTATCCAAATCCAGAAAATTGTTACAGGAGCAGAACAATAATACGGGTAACCCGATCCAATATTTGATTTTATTTTTCATATGCAATTTTTTTAATTTCAACCGTCTTTCGGCCTATTTCTTCGATTCATTAAAAAGCAACAGTCACTCCGAACATAACATTACGGGGAGTAGGGTAATTCCACCATTGTATACCGTTAGCGCCAATTCCTGCCGGATCGAATCCCCTGAAATTTTTGGCACAGAATGTATACAGGTTATCTGCCGTCATAAAAACCCGGACAGTTCCCAGATGGGCCTGATCCGTAATGTGTTTCGGTAAGGTATACCCTAATGACATAGTCCGTATTTTTAAATAACGTCCATTCATCAGAAAACGGGTTGAAGCATTATTGGCGGAAGAACCATCCCCGAAAACAAAACGGGGTACGTCCGTTACATCCCCCGGTTTCTGCCAGCGATGATCGTAGACATAACGGGTCGTATTATCAAAACCGGAACCACCGATCTGTTCGTCATAACTCAAATTATCTCCGTAAATCTTCCCTCCTAAAGAATAATTCAACTGAAATGAAAAATCAATTCCTTTATAACTCATCCGGCTTATCAAGCTTCCCTGAAACTTCGGACTGGCTGTACCGACATACCGTTTTCCGGCCTCATTATAATTTTTTGTCACTTCATGCCCTTCTGTCCCTTTATACCATTGTGCTTCCCCGGTCTGAGGATCGACCCCTGCATATTTCTTCATTTTAAAAGTATAAATATCCTGGCCTTTTTCTACAATGGTTATCGAACCTTCAATCGGATCGTCCGTACTGAGTTTGAGAATTTTATTTTTATTGTGAGAACCTATCAGACTCAAGTCCCAGTCAAATCCATTCAATCGCAAAACTTTGGCACTAATCGTAAATTCAATTCCCTGATTTTCCAATTTTCCAATGTTTTTAGGTACAGTCGTCAAGCCGGTAGTCCTGGAAATAGGCACCAGAAAGACCATATCTTTGGTCCGATGGTAATAATAATCAAACTCTAACGTAATCCGGTCCAAAAAAGAAACATCCAAACCGACATTAAATTTATTGGTCTGTTCCCATTTCAGGTCCGGATTCCCTTGTTGTTCGTGAGCACTTCCGGGAAGCCCGTTATAGTTATAACCAAATCCAAACAGATTCCGGGAAGCATACCAACCGTGAGCATAATCTGCATCTCCGACATCCTGATTGCCGGAAGTACCGAAACTCGTCCGAACGGTCAGATTATTCATCCACGATCTAGTGAATTCCATAAAATCTTCCTCCGACAAACGGTAACGGGCTCCGACCGACCAGAAACCTGCCCAACGGTTATCTTCCCCGAAACGGGAGGAACCGTCAGCCCGGGCACTCATAGAAAAATAATATTTACTTCTGAAATCATACTGGCCGTTGAAAAAAAACGAAGCTACTGCATAGTCATTTTTACTTGTAGAAGCAGAGCTGGGCACCGCTGCATTTGCAACCTGATTCAAATTAAAAAGCGGATAATTGGAAGCCGCCAGATAGGACAAATTTTCCTTCGTCTTCTGAACTTCCTGACCGATCATCAGATTCAGATTGTGTTCTTCATTAAATGTCTTAATATAACTCAAAGTATTGGTAATACTCAATAATGTCCGGGCAGAAGAACCATGTTCTCCCATTCCTCTCATATCTTTTCCCTGAGGTTGTAAAAAAGACCAAAAACCGAATTCTTTCAAATCGTAATAATCAATACCCACACGGGAATTAAAAATTAAATCCTCTCTGAAATTAATTGTCACATAGGGACTGACCATAATACGGTATTGCTTTCCCTCACTTTTATCCCCGTATTTACTCCGCTGGGCAACGGGATTGTAACCATTTAAAGTATTGAAATTCCAATCCCCGTTCTCATCTTTGACAGGTATCAAAGGCGATTGCATATACGCCTGTGTGATAGGATCGGTAAAATAACCTCCTCCGGCTCCCATATTGGTTTTCGTATAGGAAAGGTTCAATGCAAACCCATAGCTTACTAATTTACTGGGCGATTGTGAAAAATTTACCCGCCCGGAATACCGTTCCAAATCTTTACTGATAACCAAAGCTTTATTGTTGAAATAATTAAAAGAAGTATAAAAACGCGGAGCAGTTTCTGTCGTACCTCCGCCCTGCAGATCCAGATTATATTCCTGTACAAATCCCACCCGGGTCACTTCATCCAGCCAATTGGTACGGGTACTGCCATCCGTTTCCAAATAGGCATACATCATCTCTTTCATTCCTTCCGGAGTATAAGGGAAATATCCACCGAACAGAACATCATTGTAATAAGCGGCATTTCCATCTTCTCCATACAGATCATAATCATTCAGCAAACCTTCCACCTGTATTTCGGTATATCTGTCAGCATTCAGTGGTCTGTAACTTTTCGGGATACTCGGTTTCATTTCCATACCGAGTTTTACTGTCAGATTTGCCTGCAATTTCCCGGTTTTTCCTTTTTTCGTGGTGATGACAATCACCCCGTTTGCTGCCCGGGCCCCATATATAGAAGTAGCCGTAGCATCTTTCAATACAGTCATGGATTCTATATCGGAAGGGCTCAGGGTAGATAAAGGGGACAAAGACTGTTCCTCAGAAGAACGGATTCCCATTGTACCAGCAGTAACCGGCACCCCATCAATAACATATAAAGGCTGTGTGCCGGAATTCAGAGAATTACGTCCCCGGATAAAAATAGTAGCGGGGGCACCCGGTTGTCCGGAAGATACATTCATCTGCAAACCCGGTACTGTTCCTTCCAGTGCTTTAATTGGGTTGGCATCGGTTTTATCTACAATATCCTGTGTTCCTACCGTAGTGGCAGCACCGGTAAATGCTTTCCTGCGGGTAACCCCATAGCCGGTTACAATAACTTCATCCAGACTTTGAGCATCATTTTCCAAAGCCACATTGATTATACTTTTATTACCGACTGTATAGTTTTCCGTTTTCATACCTACAAAAGAGAAAACGAGCACATCTGCAGGAGATGCTTCTATAGAATAACGTCCCTGCAAATCAGTTGCCGTCCCTATCGTCGTCCCTTTAATGACAATAGACACTCCCGGCAATGGACTTCCATCGCTTTTATCTGTCACAATACCGCTGACAGTATGCATTTGTGCATTGCTCACCTGTAGACCAACTAAAAACAGGAGAGTTAATAAACCAATTAATTTTCTCATAAATTTTAGTTTAGTTATAAAAAAACCGCTTATGCAACTTTTTTTGAATTGTTTAACGAATACTAAGATTAGCGGTTTCAATAAATCTTAATTTTAACAAATAAAAAAGGCTGTCGAACTTACTCTTCAACAGCCTTTTATTCTTTACGGAAAGATTCGCTTATGCTTCAATCACTGATTTCGATAATCTTATTTTTAATGGCATACATCACTAAAGCGGCAGTATTGCGGCAACCGGTTTTACTCAGGAGATTGGCTCTATGTTTGTCAACAGTACGTTTACTGATAAACAGTTCATCCGCGATTTCCTGGTTTGATTTTCCTTTACAAACGTGATATAAAATTTCCATCTCCCGCTCTGATATTTCACTATCGGGACTTTCTGTTTCCGTCTTATTATTGTCCCGCATATTATTTAAAATACTGAACAGTAATTCTTCCGAGAAGAAATTTTCCCCTGCCGCCACTTTTTTAATAGCGGTAACCACATTTTCAATCCCTGTATTTTTCAACATAAAACCTTTCGCGCCAGCGTCAATCATTTTGTAGTAATACTGCTCATCCCCATACATAGACAAAACAATAATTTTCAAATCCGGATGAAGCCGCAAAGCCTCACGGGTAGCTTCAATGCCATTCATCCCGGGCATTTCAATGTCCATCAGCACCACATCACAATCTACCAGCGACAAACTTTCGATAAATTCTCTTCCATTGGAAGCCTCGTATATATGATGGACAAAATCCTGTGTCGACAACAATAACTTCAGTCCTTCCCGGAACAATTTATGATCGTCTACCAGATAAATTTTCAGCTTTTGCATAGTATATTTTAATATTAGCCTTTTCCGCTCTTGTCCTTTTTCTTCCCCAAATCAAAAATCGTAAATTTTATCTAATTCTCACACGAATTTCCCCTTAAAATCATTAAAAATTTATTTTTCCAGAGAATGTTCTCCCTTTCAATCAGTATTTATTCTCCTTCCCTCTTTTATTACAGGACAATATAGGCTTTTGCCTGCATCCCTTTTCCCCGTTCACTGATGATTTCAATGTCTCCGTTTCCGGATTTTAACCGGTATAAAATATTATCCAGTCCCATTCCGTATTGGGTAGCTTCCCGGCTGACATTAAAGCCAATTCCGTCGTCCCTGTAATCCAGGTAAATCGTCTTTTCTTTGAGTTGCAAATCAATCCGGACATTATGCGCCTCTGCATGTCGAAGGGTATTGTTAATCAACTCACATATCACCCGGTAGAGGATAACTTCTACATTATAAACAAAACGTCGCCCTCCAATATTGGTGGAAAAACGAATTTCAATCCCTTCTGCCGATCTCAGTCTTTTTATAAAAGATTCCACAGCATCTTTCAATCCGAAATTATTCAAAATATGCGGACTGATATTGGCAGAGATATCCCTGACACTTACGATCGCTTCGTCAACGGCTTGTTTAAGATTTTGCTTGATCTTTTCATTTACCTCCGGGGCAGCCTTGGCATCTAATCCGGAAAGTAACATCTTTACAACACTCAATAAAGGTCCCAGTCCGTCGTGCAACTCTTTGGCAAAGCGTTGCCTCTCCTTTTCTTCCGTACGAATTACTGCCGATAACACCTTATTTTCTGTTTCCCTCCGCATCTCATCCAAACGCTTCATAAACTGAAAAATTTTCCGGATATAAAACACGCCTACCAACAATACCAGCGAAATAATAAAAGTCAGCCATCTTTGAACAATAGCCAGTTCCTCTTCCAGTTCAGGATAAATGGTCGGGAAAAGATCCATAATGATCGAAATGACCATCAAAATAAAACCACTGGATATTAAAATCCAGGAAGCATTGAATTTGGTACGCTTAAACAAGCTTATTGCTATTCCGGCAGCCAGTACCTGAAATACCAAAGATATATAAACAACAACGGTGGAAAGCATATTCTATACAATAATAAACGTTCATTAAATCAAACCGGTCAGGAGAAACAACTGACTTCAACTAAAAGATAAAACCGCCGGAAAATTCATACGCCCCCACCAACTGTATTCCTGCTTAAAACGGATAACCAATAGCGATATTGAAAACGGTATGTTTTATCCATTTCCCATTATCGAACAATACGAAACGTTGTCCCTGCGGTTTCGCCGGATCCCTCATTTTTATCCCCCAATCAAAACGCAAAAGGAAAAAATTAGCATCCACTCTCAATCCTGATCCCGTCCCCAATGCAATCTGCCGCAGGAAATCTCCTCCCAGGACTGTACCTCTCCGGTTTTCATATTTCGTAATATTCCAAATATTTCCGGCATCCAGGAACAACGCACCTTCCAGTAACCAGAAAAGTTTAAAACGGTACTCTACATTAGCCTCCAGTTTAAAATCCCCCACATTATTGGGATAATTATCTTCAGCAACATAAGATCCCGGTCCCAGCGTCCTGGCTTGCCAGGCCCGGATTCCATTGGCTCCTCCTCCATAAAAAGCCTCTTCAAAAGGAAGCACTTTCATATTGCCGTAAGGATAGCCACATCCTAAAAATAAACGGTATACAATCGTATTCGCCCTGTTCAGATAATGATTAAAACGATATTCCCCGTCTGCTTTAATAAATTGGGCATATTGTACTCCTAACATCTCGTAATAGCGTTCTTCGTTCTTCCTGACCTGAGGAATGTTGAAGACCTGATCAATGGCCCACAAAAAATTCCCGGAAGTCTCCAAATTCCCCCGGAAATAATTGAAACTGCTTTGTCCGTTCAATTGCTGATTGGTGTAAACTGCTGAAAAATTAGCCGATAAAATCAGGTGGCTGGTATAAGCACTTTTTACATATTTGTTTTTCAAACCTGCAATAAAAGCACTGTCTACATTTCGCATCATCACATAATTCAAATCGATTAAATCGAAATTATAACGCCATTTTTTATCAGCCTTTCTCCACAAATATCCGAATTTGGCACTGGCAATGCGTCTGTCGTAAAAAGGAGTGTGTTCGTAACTAAAGGATAGAGATACCGAAGTTTTAGGAGCATAATTCCTCCGGAAATCGTGTAAACGGAAAACAGGCATCCAAAACTGAGGAGTTACCAGGCGCATCTCTACCCCCAACTCCTTCGTACTAAATATCTTATTCTCATTAAATTGTTCTTTTTTTAAAGCTCCCCATACGCTCAAGGAAAGATTCTCTCCGCTTTTAAACAGGTTCCGGTGATTATAGGTCAGATTTCCACCAACCCCTATATTTCCGGAATTATGAGTCCCCTCCAGAAAAATATTGTATGACTGCCTTTTCATAGGTGTCAACTGTATATCACATACCAAAATTTTCTCGTTGGCTGTTGTCGGTTTTTCCCGGAACACAATGTTGATAAACTTGAATAAATTTAAAGCCTGTAAACGGGAATAAGAATCCACAACCTTCTGTACATTATACAGTTCTCCCTCTCTGAATTGGATGGTTTCAATAATCAGTTTCGGTTTTATCTTCAGCCTATCCCGGTAAAGTATCCCATAGTTGCGTTCGATCGTAGCTGTATAGCTGGAATCTGCTCCCGACAAAAAAACCAAGGGATCATAATCAAAATTGATATTGATTTTTTCGATTCTGAATTTATGATAAGCTGTGGTATCGGTAGGATTATTTACAATACTAAGCAACAAACCGGCTTTATCCTGTTGCTGAGTCGTTGTGGTATCGGCATAATACTGAATAAAATTTTTCGAAAAATTGAAATATCCTCTTTCCCTCAGCATGCGGGTAATCCGCTCCCGCTCCGCTTCCAGTAATTCGACATCCAAAGGAGCGTCCTTCTGAATTTTTGTGCGGAAAGAATCCTGCAATACTTCCTGCATCAATTTTGCCGTATCAGCCAAATTATTATGCACATACTGATGGGTATCGGTAAAACTGAAATTTTCAATAGTCGTTACTTTCCCGGGGAAAACCTCGTATTCTACATAAGCTTTCTTTTTCTTAAAATAAACCGTATCCTGTACACTGGCATTGTAATATCCTTTATTATTCAAAAACAATTTTATCTGGGAAAGACTCCGGTCCGTTAAGAAATCGCTATAAATCACAGGAGCTTCTCCTATCGTCCGTAACCACTTATTAAAACGTTTTTTCTCGTTTTTTCCACTCAGATTATACAATCCCAAATGAAAACGGGCCACCCCCAGGATGCGGGTATTGGGCTTCTGACGGATATTCTTTTTTATATCCGATTTCTTAATTTCTTTACTGTCTGTTTTTATTATGACCTTATTCAGTAAATACTCATGGTCTGCCACATATTTTGTCGGCGAACAAGAGTAGAAGAAAAAAAACGACAGAAAAATAAGTAATATCTTATATCCGGGACACTTCTCCAACTATCAAAAATGTTATTATTTTTGTATTCAAATTACACTTTGCCCTGTTTTATAATTTTAGATGCGGGAACTGTCCCGGCACCTGAAGGTTAAAACCCAATTTTACAGCATGCTAAGCAAACACGTAACAAAAATAGTCCAAAGTCTTGAAAAAAAGAAATTCAGAGATAAATATAATCTCTTCAAAATTGAAGGAGATAAATTAGTACAAGAACTTCTTTTATCGGATTTTAAAATCGACACCCTTATAGCCTACCCGGAATGGATTGCCCGAAACCCTATTTCCTGCCATGTTCCGAAGGTTATCGAAGCGGATACACGTGAAATGGGATTTATTTCCAATTTTCAATCTCTTCCGGAAGTGGTTGCTCTCGCTGAAATTCCCGAATATACCTATTCAGGAGAAGAAGTCAAACAATCCCTTTCGTTAGTCCTCAATGGCATACAGGATCCGGGTAATCTGGGAACTATCGTAAGAGTAGCGGATTGGTTCGGTATCCGTCATATTTTTTGTGACACAGATTGTGCAAACATTTACAACCCGAAATGTGTACAGGCAAGCATGGGTGCCGTTTTTAGGGTAAAAACACATTATACAGAACTCATTCCTTTATTACAAACATTCAGCGCTCCTGATTTTCCTTGTTACGGTACCTTTCTGAACGGAGAAAACATATACAAAACCCGTTTAAACCCGCAAGGTTTTATCGTGATGGGAAACGAAGGAAACGGAATCCGGCCCGAGATCGAACAATTAATTCAATATAAACTCACCATCCCCAGTTTTGCACAGAGCTCCTATTCGACAGAATCCCTCAATGTAGGAGTGGCTACCGGTATCATCTTATCGGAATTTAAAAGAAATTCGGAATAGAGGATTTTTCAAGGTATGGCACGTTAATTGATAGATAAAATTTTATAAAAAATGAAATTAGTTTTTTGAACCCTTTCTTAAAACAGGATCAGACACTGTTTAATCAGACTAAAGACAAGAATATGAAAAAATGGATTATTTTATTTGCCCTTTGTTTTTGCAGTTATACAATGATGGCCCAATCTCCTTTTAATATCGGTATTCACGGCGGAGTATCGAACAATAAGATTAAGGTTAAGGAAGCAGCTTTGGGTATAAAAAACGGGACCAATACCGGTTATATGTTAGGAGTCTTTGCCCGTATTAACCTGGGCCCTATCTATGTGGAACCGGCTTTAAATTTTTCGCATAAAAAAGGAGAAGTAAAAAATGAAGTCAACAAAAGTTCCCTGAAATATAGCTCTTTCGATATTCCGGTAATGCTGGGCTTGCATATAGTAGACGTCCCGGCTTTAAAACTGAGGGCTTACTTGGGACCGGTAGCTTCTTTTACCGGAAAGCTGAAATGGGATAATAATGATTTCGGTGACAGGCTGGACAACCGGAAAGTAATGTGGAACGGAAAAGTCGGAGTCGGTGTAGATGTCTGGAAATTCACCTTTGATATCGATTTTGAAAAAGGATTTAAGAATTTCCAAAATAAAGACAATATAAAAGTCAAATCTCCCCGCTCATTCAATTTCACACTAGGACTTAAAATCATTTAATTTGCCTGAAAAAGGCTATGGATTAAAGGATTATCGCTTCATAGCAGAAGCGAATGAGCGGAACTTACGTTCCGCATTCTTCCCTTTTATCCGAACCGGAGGTTCATAATCAGCGAATCGGATGGCGAGCATTAAACCAGAAAGGAGGTAAAGGTAAATTTTTATAGCTTTCTATTCTTTCTTTGTATTGTATCCATCCTCCGTCTTGTTTTGCCTGAAAGGTTCGGGCTGCGTTCGTTATAGCGTAACGTTCAGCTTCCGCTGCAACGCCGATACTTCCTCCTTTTAGGTGCACAGAATGCACCTAACGTCGGCGGACAACCCGGCGTTGCGGCCGCTGTAGCTTCACACGCTATCACACTCACCTCCGCCAGACCTTTCAGGCAAAACAAGACTCCGGAGAAGCAGTCTGTGCCTTGAATAACCGGTATTCAGGGCGGTTTGTTCAGAACCGGAGGTCTGTTGTATTTGCCGGTCCTTGCGGGAACGAGCGTCTTTTCGTTTGAAGTCCGGAGTGTTAAAAAACGCCGGGTTGTTTGCCGACGTTAGGCAGGCAAAGCCTGACTAAAAGGAGGAAGTATCGGCGTTTTAACGCAGGACGAATTACGAAAAAGCGAGTGGAGTATCAGACCGGCAAATACAACAGACCGAAGGGAAAAGGCGACAAAAGAAATCTACTTATATTTTACATTAATCCTTATATCCAAGCCGGAAATTCATCAACAACAAGTCGGATAACAAACGTTAATCAATCATTCCGTACCGTTAATCCCCAAAAATCTCCCGGAACAGGAAAGGAGCTACTTCCGTAATATTTCCTTCCGCAACAGAATCATAGCTATTATTCCTAAGGGTCCAGGGCTCCTCCAATGCATACCAATCGATATCCTCCACTTCCTCTCCTTCCAAACGCCTTTCTAGTAAATCAAAATAAGCCTTCCAGCGGGGATAATAAAAATCCTTTAAAAGACCGGCCCATTCCCGATGAGAATAATCCCTCAAGCCTCCTTCATCAGCAGCCTTACGATTTCCCCAGGTCGTAATCTGTACCCGGGCATTCCATTCATAAAGCTGCTTCTCTGCTTCGGTCTCCCCTTTTGCCTTTGCTCTTGCCAGCCAAGTCCCCAGCCGAAATTCCGGACGCGTAGCTAAAAGGGAATCCTGCCAAAGAATCAATTGTAAAAACTCCCGACTCAAACTCCGGAAAGCCATTTTATCCTGTGCCCGGTAGGCTTCAGTAACTTTTTTCTGCAAAACATTTCCTTTATCGGCAATCGCCTGACGCATGATATCTGCCAAATCATATTCAAAATTATTATTCCCTTTATATTGCCCGCTCACCTCCAAAAAAAGTGCCGCTACTTTTCTGGTTTCTCCGGGAGCATAATACATTTCAGACGTCCCCCAAGAAGAAGCTCCGGAAATAGCCAATGCAGGGCGGGCACAGAAAACAGACTCCGTAGTTCCCTCCTGCACAACAGGACAATTATATACAGTTCTTCCCAATATCTGCCAAGCCTCCTGTAAACGGGGGTCATCTTTTCCGTAGCGGGCTTTTACATAGCCGCGCAACCATTCTTCTTTCGTAAAAGGAGTCTTCCGCCAAGGCAATTCCAGTAACAGTTCATACATAACCGGATTATTCTCAATACCTTCCATCGTCATCCCCACCCCTTTCAGGGAAGCTGCATCCGGATGACGGGAAGCCGCATAAAATCCATCCACCACCCGGTCCATCCGGCCATACATTCCAATATTCCCTCCAAAATTCAATAGCATACAATAAAGCCAGTCCTGTCCCTCAAATCCCTTCTCCCTATACCATACCGATTCCCGGTCCCCCCACATCGGACGGTTTTCACTGGATAAATCCAGAACCAGCACATCCCCCTGAGATAAAGAAGTGATGATCTCCTGACGGGGATTGGCCTGCCAGGCCTGCATCACCCATACAGCTTCAGGATTAGCCTCTTTCATAGCCTGCAATACAGATTGAGCAGCTAAAGTCAGGTTTACGCCCTGTATATTCCCTCCCTCGTGAAAAGGATCCATTCCGTAAAATTTCGCTTTCCCGAACCTCTTTTCCATCTCGGTATAATACAAACCTGCAATTCGCCTGAAGGCAGGATCTTCCGGTTGCAAAAAAGCCGGACGCTGATATCCGCACCATCCTCCCGGATCCTTTACTTCTATACCCAATTTCTCATGCGCATTATGAGGCAACATCCCGGCATATCCCGGAAATACCGGTTCGATCCCATATTCCCTCATCCGGTTCAGAATACGGTGCTGCAAATGCATTTGCTGCTGATACCAGCTCTCCGGGTTCGGTCCTCCCCAACCTTCCAAGTTATTCATATGCCACCAGGCTAAAAATCCCGGCCCGGCAATGAATTGTCCAATCTCTTCCTCCGTATACCCTAACTGCTGTAAAACATTATGCCATATCATTTCCATACCCGTCAAAGCCAAAGCCATATTAATCCCGTGAAGTGCCATCCAGTCCAATTCCTGTTCCCATCTTTCCCAGTCCCAAAAAGCCATCGAATAAGAATAAGTGCAGTAATTGAAGTCATACCGGTATTTCAAACCTGTTTCACGCCTTTCTTTTTCCTTTACAGGTGGTAAAACAGCAGGTAATTTCGCCTTCATACCATTCCAGGAAAGGTGAATTCCTGCATAATACTTCAAATACCAGTTAATACCGGTAGCAATACTCACATAATTATTTCCCCTTACGACCACTTTATCCCCGGCCTGATCCAACTCAAAAAAGTCAGACGGTCCTTCTATCCGCTCGATTTTAAATTTCTGCGCACTACCCGGTTCTATCCGTTCCAACAATTCATATATCGGAGAAGATTTCACCGATAAACAGATAAATATACATAAACCCAAACAAATCTTTTTCATTTTTCCTAACCTTCTAAAATCTCTATCTTACATTTCATATAACTTTTTTTCTGCCTGTCCCCTGAACGGGTACAGGATTTTTACCATTACGGATGTTTCCTGCCAGAACCTGTAACGATCCGGTATACATCAGATTTTTATATAAATATGCCGTTTATATAAAGCATATGCAATCACCCAATTCAGCATAACATAAAGCAGAGCATATACCAAAGAAGCAAAATAAGGCTCTAACCAGGAAGCCAAAACGACAAAATAAATCTGATCCTGAAACGTATAAGCTAAAATTATAGCCAGAATTTCCGACAATACATACATAAACAAAGGATTCACCCCAAAAGCCTCAAAAAAACGGCTTCCCTTTTTACACCCCTTTACATCTATCCAATAAACCAGTAAAGCTAAAACCTGAGACGCCAATCCGCAAGTAATCATGACATACGTAGGACTCCATATTTTTTTATTGACGGGACAAGCATAACTCAGCAAATACCCGGCAAACAAAAGCATCGTACCAAAAACAAACAGCTGACGGACCCGGATCTCGTTTTCCTTCACTTCCATCAACACTCTCCCCATACAAGCTCCCAGCAACACATGGGCAAAACAAGGCAAAGCACTCAATAATCCCTCCGGATCAAAAGCAATACGGCCCCCGCCCGGCAACCATTCTCCATACAGGTGTTTCACCCCGAATACGGCCCGGTCAACTACCGATATGATATTATCCTCCGAACGTGCAAAACCCTCTCCTACAGATAACAGGACAAAATAACCACTCAATATTAACAGGGCTGTGAGCAGATAATAACGCGGTCTTACCGCCAGACAGAGGATAGCCCCACCCAAATATGCGATTGCCAGTCTTTGTAATACCCCCAATATCCGGATATCCGCCACAGGAAAAATATTCTGTGTAAAACGTTCCCAAAAAGTAAACCCACCCTTTCCTATATTCATAAAAGTTCCGAACCACAAAGAAAACCAATTGATTCCCAAACCTACCAAAAAAATAAGAATTGCCCTCCTGAAAACTTTGATAAGTGCTCCTTCAGAAAAAAGAGAATCATACTTCCGTAAAGAAAAATACAGGGATACCCCCATGATAAACATGAAAAAAGGAAATACCAGATCGGTAGGGGTCAAGCCATTCCAGGAAGCATGACACAAAGGGGCATAAACAGCTGACCAAGAACCCGGATCGTTCACTAAAATCATTCCGGCTACCGTAATTCCCCTGAAGACATCTAATGCCAACAAACGATTTCCTGTTTTCATACCATACATTTTCTATCTTTAAAATCACTACCTGACCGCTGTAAAACACAAAAATGTTCAATATTATACAAAGAAAATTAAAAAGGGGGAAATTATATAGAAATAATAAATAAAAATACAATTTCATCTTATTTTTTTGGATTTTAGGAGATTTTGAGTTTTCTTTGCTGCATCAATTCAATCCGTAAGAAAGATTGTTTGAATTATAAAGAGGAGTTGAGAGACGGGCTCTGAGAAACTCCGACAACCTCAGTTATACTGAAAGGTGCCAAAACCCGTCCTGAAAAATCAGGAGTTATAATTTAAACCATGCAGAAGATGAGCGCAGACAAGAATTACTTCAACACATCAGAGACATTCCAGGAATTAAATTTCTCTTTTCTTTACAGCCTATCTATGTGTATGCGCTGCATGCGCTGATTTTATCTTATCCACACAACAGAACGGCTCCCGGGGAGCTATTTGAAAAGACCTCTATGCAAAAACAGAAGGGAGTTTCTGCTTTTCATCAGGTATTTTCAATGTAAAATTTATTACCTGAACTTATAACAGCAATATCATTATGGCGAAGTCGTACGCAGAAATCAACGAAAAAATTAAAAATGGGAAAGCCGTAGTATTAACAGCCGAAGAAATTTCCGAATTATCCAAATCCCTGTCCCCAAAAGAAATAGCAGCAAAAGTAGATGTTGTCACCACGGGGACTTTCGGAGCAATGTGTTCTTCCGGCGCTTTTATCAATTTCGGACATGCCGATCCTCCCATTCGCATGGAAAAAATCGAATTAAACGGAGTAAGAGTCAGTGGAGGATTGGCAGCAGTAGACACTTATATCGGGGCCACAGATTGCAATCCGGAGCGTCCTGCTTACGGAGGAGCCCATTTGATACAGGAATTAATCGAAGGCAAAGATATCACACTGGAAGCCTGGGGCAAAGGAACCGATTGTTATCCCCGTAAACACATAAAAACAATCATCAACCGGGAAACGATCAATGAAGCCATTCTGTATAATCCCCGGAATGCCTATCAAAACTATAACGTCGCAACCAACACCACCGACCAGATTAAATATACGTATATGGGTACCCTTCTCCCGCGGATGAGGAATGCTTCTTATAGTACAGCAGGAGAACTTTCCCCTCTGCTCAACGACCCGGAATGCCGTACAATCGGATTAGGAACCCGTATCTTCCTCTGTGGAACAGAAGGTTATGTCAGCTGGAACGGTACACAGTTTCACACGGGCAAGGAAACAAATGCTTTTGGTATTCCGACTAGCAATGCCCGTACAATAGCCGTTATCGGAGATTTAAAAAATATGAGTGCAGATTTTCTGCGGGCGGCTTACTACGAAAAATACGGAGTCAGTATGTTCGTAGGCATCGGCATCCCCATTCCTATCCTGGACGAAGATATGGCAAGCCGCGTATCGATCCGCAACGAACAGATCGAAACCACTGTCGTTGACTATGGAAATGGAAACCAGATCCTAGGAAAAACCAACTATGCAGCTTTGCACAGCGGTGAAATTGAAATCAACGGACACAAAGTCAGAACAGCTCCGGTTGCCAGTTTGGCAAAAGCCCGGGAAATAGCCGGTATCTTAAAAAGCTGGATACAACAAGGCCGTTTCCTGCTCTCGGAACCCGTCCGGCCCATGCCCATTGGTACAAATCTGAAATCCTTGCAAGAAATAAAAAAGGAAGACTAAAATTCCAAGCAAAGAAAAAACAATCTGTCAAATTGTAATCTTTATAGATCATGATAAAAAAATTAGTATTATCCTTTCCGGTAGATGCTACCGACCGTTCCCTGACCTACGATCTGGTGAAATTATACGATATCCGCATCAACATTTTAAAAGCCGAAATAGAAGCCGGAAAATCAGGAAAACTGTTAGTGGAACTGGAAGCTGACGATCCCCAGCTGGAAAAAGGAATTTCTTATCTTTGGGAAAACGGCGTCAGTGTGAGCCCGCTGTCCAGTAAAATATCCTATGACGAATCCCGCTGCATCAATTGCGGGAACTGCGTCTCAGCCTGTTTCTCCCATGCACTGACCATTGGAGCTCCGGACTGGACATTAAAATTCAATCCTGAAAAATGTATCGTATGCAAACTTTGCCTGAAATCCTGCCCGCAGAAATTATTCCGGATAGAATTTGCCGAAGGCATTTAAAGTCTTACAGGAAACAGAGGAAATCGAACAATCGTAAATAGCTTATTATGCAAAAAGCAAATGAGAAAGATTATAGGTATAAAATGAAAAACAATTTACTAAAAATTTTATAATTTTAGGAATCCTATTCAACTCAAAAAATAAATAAGCTATGGAATATAAAATCAGGACATACCGCGAACATTTCAGAGAAGGCCGCTGGATGAACTTTATTGTAAAATGTAAAGATTCCGATCTCTGGATCGGAGTGGATAAAGCTTCTTATCAACCTGAAATGCCTCAGTTTTGTAGTGTTTTACTACAAGAATTACGAAACATTATGGAAGCCTATCTCCAAAAAGATCCCTGCTATTTGACCTCTCTGGTTCCATATCATGCAAAGCCGGAAGCTCCTGAAATATTCCGGAAAATGTCGGAAGTCTCCCAGAAGACACATATCGGACCGATGAGCGCCGTAGCCGGAGCTGTAGCCGAATACATGGTACATGCTTTGAAAAAAGAATTTGGCATAAAAGAAGTAATCGTAGAAAACGGAGGGGATATTTACGCAGATATCATAGAAGACATGGACGTATCTGTATTTGCCGGAAGTTCTCCACTTTCCGAAAAAGTCGGCTTACACATCAACGCTTCCCAGGCCCCTTTAGGTATCTGTACTTCTTCCGGAACGGTAGGCCCCTCCCTGAGTTTTGGGAAAGCCGATGCCGTTATGATTATCTGCCGGGACGTATTACTGGCCGACAGCTATGCCACGGCCTTTGCCAATTTTGTCCGGAAAGCCGAAGATATTAATCCGGTACTGGAAAAAATCGGAAAGATTAATGAGATTATGGCTGCCTTACTGATTAAAGACGATAAGATGGGAGTCATCGGTAAGTTTGAACTGAAATTTTTTAACTAAACTTTATACTGTCCGGGAAATCACCGCTAATAAATTTACCTGCCGGTAAAAAGAAACGGCATCAGAGGGAATTCGAGAGGACCGCTACAGTATAAATACATTTTAAAGTCTGAGAACCATCTTTCTATCCGGCTTTATAAACGTTTTATATTTTAAATAAATGCTGAAAAATTTATTAGAGGAAAAAATACTTATCCTGGACGGTGCTATGGGCACTGCTATACAACAATACCAGCTAACTGAAAGAGATTTCAGAGGAAAGGAATTTGCAGCTCATCCGGTCAACCTGAAAGGGAATAATGACATCTTAACCCTGACCTGCCCGGATATTATCGCACGGATTCATCAAACTTATATTGATGCCGGAGCCGATATTATAGAAACAAATACATTCAATTCAAATGCTGTATCGCAAGCGGACTATGAATGTGCAGAATACGTCTACCGCCTGAATTATGAAGGGGCACGGCTGGCACGGCAAATGGCGGATAAAGCCGGACGGACGATATATGTGGCCGGAAGTATCGGTCCTACGTCCAAAACCCTTTCCCTCTCCCCGGATGTTAACCGTCCGGAATACCGGTCCATTGATTTCGATAGCCTAACTGCCACTTACGAACAACAAGTATGCGGATTAATTGAAGGGGGAGCGGATATTTTACTTGTAGAAACGGTTTTCGACGGCTTGAATGCAAAAGCGGCCTTGTATGCGATCGACAAAGTACAGACCGGAAAAGCAAGTCGTTTACCGGTAATGGTATCTGCTACAATCAACGACAAGAGCGGACGAACCCTTACCGGACAATCTTTGAAGGCATTGTATACAGCTCTTTCCCATTATCCTTTATTGAGTTTCGGTTTAAACTGTTCTTTCGGAGCAAAAGATTTACTGCCTTTTGTAGAACAACTCCATAAATTTCTGCCTTGCGGGTTGAGTCTTTATCCCAATGCAGGACTTCCGAACGAGATGGGGGAATATGACGAATCGCCCGGATATACGGCATCCCTACTCAAGTCAATCGCTCAAAAAGGCTGGTTAAATATAGCCGGGGGATGTTGCGGAACAACACCTGCCCACATCCGGGCGATTCGGGAAGCCTTACAAGGACTTCCCCCCAGGATTCCGGTTTCTGCTTCCCCTCAACTGGTTGTAAGCGGCCTGGACAGCATTGTTATCAACAAAACCCTCAACAACTTTGTCAATATAGGTGAACGCACCAATGT
>NZ_CALCLB010000026.1:0-50661 GCF_937966165.1 uncultured Odoribacter sp. | reverse complement strand
ATATCATAAGTTAAAGGCTGTAACGGGATTGTATCTTTCCGGAAATATTTCCCGATCTTATGTGTTTCCCCATACACCTTTAAACTATCGTAATCCACAATATAATCAAATGTTTTATGGTAATTCCCCTCATGGGCTTTCCGGGAAAATTCATAAGGTAAAAAGTCATCCGGATTAAAATGTGAAGTCAAGGTATCCCTCAGTTTAAAAACCCAGTCCCAGGAAGGCAGAGAGGTGCCAATAGCTTCCAACTCTATAGCTCCCGTATACTTCTCCGAGGGAGAAACCGTAAATTTTACTGTTCCGGCCCTCATCCAGAATATTCCCCAGTTGTAATATCCACTATATACGAGTTCTTCGATAGGAGCAGGTTTTTGCTGTGCCCGGACGGGCATAATCATATATAAAATGAGTGTTATAAAAATCAGTTTTTTCATTTCCCGTTTTTCTATTAATCTTGAACTCTTGCAGACTGCGAATTACGATTCTTCAGCGAATTTCTTTGTCTATTAGTATCGTCTTCCCGTATGGCCTTCTGGGCTCCCCCGCCTGAACGGTCTTTCCGCCCCGGCTTTTTGTCTTCTTCCTTCGCTTTTCCTTCTCCACCCCGGTAGGAGCTATTCAAATCAAATTCCTGTTCTACATCAAAATTTTGTTTTACATTAATTTCTATTGGTAAATAGCGGACTTCTTCCGGTTGAATACCTTTCAGATAAAGTCCGGTATCCCATTCCCCATTCCCGTTAGCATCCAGAATAGCCCTTAACTTATACTTGCCTTCGCGTAAATAATCAAACGTAATTTTACTGTCCTTATCTACGATTTTTTGATCTAAAACGTTAAATGTTTTCTGCCCATTTTCATCTTTTTTACTATCTGGTTTATATAATTGTAATATTACTTGTCCATGTACTCCTTTTAAAGTCACCATTAACTTTCCATACGTTTCGTAAGCCCGAATCTTAAATTTCTTTTCTACCCGTTCATTGATATGACCGTATATATCTGAAATGGCTGCAGAATCAATTGTGAGCTCATATTCTTTTTCCGGTTCCCAAGTCTTTTCTAAATAAAACCGACGGATCTGTGTACTGTCTTGCCGGAAGGTAAAATCTGTAGGTTGATAAACAGTATCCACTTTTTCCGCCAGCAGGATGTGTTCCCTGATATCCATTGTCACAGGACGATCAAATTCCAGGGTAATTCCTTTATTCAAATCATGGTCCTGTTCAACACCGACATTGACCTGTAAAAATTCAATTTTCGGCTTTTCTTCTTCTTTCTTTTTCTTCCGTCTGGAATTTTTACCTTTATCCTTATCCGTATACACCAGTTTTACAGTATCCAGGCGATTTACAAACATTCCCGTACTATCCGTTCTCAGATAGGACAACTGCAGTTTTAATGTATCCCGTTTATAAATTGTAGAATCCTTTATCCAAAGCCGGATCGTATCCCTACCGGGCGAAACTTCCGGAAAATACCATTTATCCGTCACGACGGTATCCATCAATTCCAGACTAAAATCATTTTCCCCCGGGATACTGAATGTAAAATACAGCAATTCCCGTTGTTTCCGGTTATTATCCGTCATATACAGTTGTGTCAATTTCTCCTTAAACATCCGCAAATACAAATTATTCGGTCCGAAAGCATTGTAAGACCTCACGACCAGAGAATCCCCTCCCAGCGTATCCACCCGCGTAACAGGCATGACAACCGGACGAACCAGACTATCCAAGAAAGCAAACTGCTCTGCTTCCGGTGTATATTTCATATCCCGGTTATCATCCATAACTGCCAATACTTTATAATCCGCTTCCTTCAAATTTGTCAAACGGAAAAAACCGGAGCTGTCAGTACGGGCAAGATAATCCGGTATTTGTAGGAGAGGTAGCGAATCCCGAGGATCCGAATAAAGAAAAACATATGAACCGATTACCGGCTCATTTGTCTGGGCGTCTACCACATTTCCACTTAATTCTAAGGTATCAAGCGTATTTCCCGTCGAAAATACATACCGGTAATAGCCCAAAGGATTCCCTTCATTATTGTCTACAATAGCATCGGCAAAATCTAAACTATAGGTAGTATTCGGACGCAAAGAATCTCCCAATTCCACTATAATATATTTAGCTCTCAACCGGACCTGCGGTTTTTTTGCCATGGGAGGAGAAATAATGAATTTTTCCTGAATATTCTTTAATTGTACAAATTCATCAAAATAGATATTGACACTTTTCTTCTTAAAATCCTTACTAAAAGAAGCCGGAACTTCTGCAATAACCTTTGGCGGAGTAGTATCTTTCGGTCCTCCTTCCGGATAACCTTTATTGGCACAAGAATGTAATATTATACTGATAAATAATGCTCCCAGGCAAACCAGACAGACCGAACGATAACTGTTCCTATTCATATATCTCCTTCTTATTTCAAACAACCATTGAATCAACAAAGTTAAAAAAAAATGTCAGTATTAAGGGTTACGAAATTATAAAGTTATAGATTCAAAAAAACAAAGAAATAAAGAAAAGAAAATCTTCTCCTTCAGAGCCATGTCCGCCCCAGACATCCCAAACTAAAACGGACATTTCCAGCCTCCGCCAAAGTCGTAACACAGGAATGCATAGTTGCTCCCGTAGTAATGACGTCATCTACAATCAGCAAGTGTTTTCCCTGAATCAAAGTCTTATCTTTCAGAGCAAAAATATTTATTACGTTTTTTTGCCGTTCCGCCGGATTCATTCCGGTTTGAGAAACAGTGTTCCGTATCCGGATGATAACCCGGTCATAAACGGGAACATCCAAAACAGCTGAAATCCCCAGAGCTATTTGTAAAGACTGATTATATCCTCTTTTCCGTTCTCTTTTCGGATGCAGGGGAATAGGGATAATTCCCTGTATATCCGTCTGATTACCAATTTTCTCCCCTAACATTTCTCCCAGATAGATGCCTAACTTTTTTCCAGAACGGTATTTTAAGGCATATACTAACTTCCGGTAATTACTATATTTATTATAATAAAACAGAGAATAGATCTTTTCCGGGCGGCAGGCTCCTTCAAAAGTCTCCCAAACAGCTGTTTCTGTCTGATAAGATGAATCTGTAAACGGGAAATCAGCCAGACAAGAAGAACAAATATACACCTCCCCTCTTACCAAACCACATCCGCAAACCACACACAAACGGGGAAAAAATAAATCGGCCAGTGCAGATCCAAAAGCCGTTTTGATTTTCATTTTAAATTTTCAACCTCACGGTTTTCTCTTTTCATTTCATAGCATTTTATCCACGCAATTTCCATCTGAGCAGTCGTATTATCAATTGACTGTCTTTCATCTGATCCGATACTGAAAACGACATACATAGGTACGGCCGGAATGTCTTTTATCACTTCTTTAACAACGGCATCGTTTATTTTCCATACCATTTTTTCAGGAGTCCATTCCAATGAAAAAATATAAAAGTCTTCCGTATACTTTAAACCGCTCAATAATTGCAGCGTATTTTTTTTACCTTTTCCTGAAGCAGGCACATTTCCCATATAAATACCCTCCTTACACCCTTTCATAATTTCGATGCGGGGCAGGCCTGACTCGCTTCTCAACTCAAAACACTGTTCAACAGAAAAATTTGTCAATCTTATTTTTGCTTCAAATTTCCCGTAACACTGGCAAAAAGAAGAAGCTGAGCTCAAACGGGCTGCAGTACAAGTATATTTATTCTTGCTGATTTCCCCCTTTTCATTTCTATAATATCCTCCGACAGCCTCATTGCGGAAATTCAATACTACAGAATTATCTGTAAATTCTAAATTTTTTTCTGTATATAATTGTATTTCATTTCCATTCTCAAATTCTTTAACAGAAATATTCCGAATTCCCTTTTCAGAAACGGACCACTTTTTCCGATCCCATTCCTTACGGGTAAAATTGTCTTCAAATACTATATTCCATTGGCACATATTCTGAAAACATTCGTCCGTACTCAGCAAAAAATACCGTATAATATCGGGGCGGTTCTTTAAAAGCTCATATTCGCACCATAATTTATAATCTTCCGTCGACTTATATCTATTTCTGTCTAATAAAAAACGTTTTTCCTGTCTGAATTTTTCAGACTCTATATAAGTTTTCAATTTTTCGAATTCATCCGGTAAACCACTGTCTTTAATTTTAAGATAATAGACAAATTTACGCTTCCCTTCCAAAGTAATCGCTTCTTTTAATACTTCTCGTTTTTCTAATTCTTTATATTCTGCGTATTCCTGCGGACAGGATCTTCTGGTCAGATTTCCCCTGCGCACCCTATCCCGCAACTCTGCATAGCGGATATATATTTTAGATTGTTTGATTTTCAAATAATTCTTTAATTCTGCAGATTTGTCAACTAAATAATAAGCCCGGAGTTGAGGCGATTTAAGCAAGCTCTTGTACTTTTTTTCCAATTGGTAACTCTCACTTTCCCGATAGATCAAATGTTCTATCTTTTTACGCCTCTCCCGAAAATCTATATTATTTACATACCCTTCTAGCTCGCAATAACGCCTTAAATCTGTGCTTTCCTTCATTCGGGAATAAACACTAAAATCATCCTGAAATACATTTCGTTGAATTTCAGCTTCCCGTGTACTACGAATTTTTTTATTATTTAAACATATACTCATAATACCGATTGCATATATACTACAATACGAGTCTCACTTATTTCAAACGGCATTACGATCTTTTCATCTACCATGCAGCTTAACTCAAAATAGTAAATACCCTAATTAATTTCTGTAATTTTTATAACACACAAAAATTCGTCCAGAGAGACGTAAATCAATATAACAAAGTTAATACAATAATTTTATATTTAATATCTAAAATTTCATTATTTCTTATAAACTTATCAAAATTTAATTTTTTTACAATATAATATTGTTAACTTAATAGATATAAAATCTACCAAATTTAGTAAAATAAATTAAATAAAAACAATATTATATAAACCTTATGAGAAGGATGACAAAAATCAGAAGGGAAACTGCTGTCTTTTTTATGTATTCACCGCTAACTCCATGCTTACTTTATACAACTAAAAGAAAACTGAAATGCGATTTACCGAATTAAGGGTAAAAAATTCTGACTTTTCAGCGAACAACAGCAATAAACTTTTTCCGTCAAAAAGGAAATGAATCTCCTTTGTCTGTTTTTATCAGGCATTCAAACTTTGGAGCATAAACCCAATTCAATATTCTGCCATTTTACTATACCATTGCAAACCACTAATTTTATAGCCGGACTATTGTTTAACGAAATGGTAAGTAATCGTACCGGCCTGAAGCAAAACGGCATCCGGCCGTTCATTGAATTTAGAACGTAAAGCTGCATCTACAGCAACCTCATAAAGGCAATCGTCTTGTTCCGATAATTCCCGGACCACCTCCGCCCGTTGTACAATTCCTTTCCGGTTCACAGCAATATTGACCACCACTTTTCCTCCGAATTCGCATTTAAATACAGGTATGGGTAAAAAAAGGGCATAGCGATTTTTCAAATTATAGGAAACACTGCTTGCCCCTGAATAAAAAGTGGATTTTAAAGAATCTAATATCTGTTCACTTTTATCCCGTTGGTGACGAAGGCTATCCTGTTGGTAGTGTTTATCTCTTTTTTTACCATAACGACCGGAATATTCTTCATTTTCCAATTCTTCTCTTATCTCTTCTATATATTTCTGAATCTGTGAGGACCGGTTGTCTTTTTTTACATTCTCATTTACAGCAATAGAACGTAGCATTTGTTCCACTTCTTCAATGGAAGTTTTTTTTCTTATTTCTTCCTGCCGCTGCTTTTCTTCCAGTATTTTTTTTATTTCTTCTTCCGGGGGAGAAATAAGTTCTATTTCAGTATCCTGAGACATTTTCATTTGAGAAATTCCTATACTCAATAAAAAAATGGCCAATAGCAGGTGAAAAATCAAGGTACCCATAATACCTGTTTTATGAGCATAAAAATTATGTTTGATATAATCCTGAAGTTTCATCTGCTTTTTATATAAAAATTACGTCTATTCAAAACGGATGGCTTTTATGGGCTTGATTTTCGAAATCAACATAGTCGGCACGATCAACATGCTTATCGAGATGATCAACACACCTAAATTCAGCAAAATCACATACCCTATATTAAAATAAACAGGCACTGTATCCATATAATAATTCGCCGGATCTAAATGTACGAGTTGAAAATACTTCTGTATTCCAGCAATCAGAAAAGCTAAGCCATTTCCCCAAAGCATTCCTTTACCAATTAACCCCACAGCTAGGTACAGAAATAACTTTCTCAAACTAATATCCTTATATCCCAATGCTTTCAATATCCCAATCAGAGACGTTTTGTCTAATATCAAAATTAATAATCCGGACACCATATTAAAACCGGCAACCACTACTAAAAGAATTAAAATAATCCACACATTGGTATTCAGCAAATCCAACCATTCGAATAATTGGGGCATACTATCATAAATAGTGGTTACCTTGTAAAAGGTATCCGTATTTTCCCAAGGTATCCGTTCATCTATTTTCTGTTCCGCTATAGGTAATAAATCCATATTCTTCAATTCTATGGATATCCCGGACACCTCTTTGGCACTCCATCCGTTTAAGCGTTGTAAATGCCGGATATCACACAATACAAACACCCCATCATATTCATTAAAACCAGTATCATATATCCCCTTAATAATAAAAACCCTGGCCCTGGGAGGGTCCTGTACAAAATGTGCCGTCACTTTATCCCCTACTTTCAGATTCAAATAATCCGCAATAAGAGAAGAAAGTAATATTTCATTAGACGGAGAAACGGTGTGAAAATCCGGAAATTCTCCCTCTTTTAAATTATTGACAAAAAAATCTTCCGTATAGGTGGAATCTACTCCATGCAATACAACTCCGTGTATCTCCTGTTTACTCTTCAGAATCGCCGGTTTCGTCACATATACATAAAGATCTTTTACTTCCGGCAAATCCTGAATGGACTGCAACAAAGTGTCAGACGGCTGTATTTTCTCAGCAGTATAAGAACCGACACTTCCATAAGATCCGATATCTAAATGCGCTGAAAATCCGGTCAGTTTATTCGTAATCTCTTGTTTAAAGCCAGTGATAATAAAAATGGAAAGCAACATAATACAAACACCCAAAGCAACTCCCACCAAAGCGATTCGGATAATAGGCACAGACACCGCATTTTTCTCACGGCCGCTCAACAATCTCCGGGCTATAAACAATTCCAAATTCACTCGCTAATTTTTAATAATTTTTGGCACCGTATCTATGATTCGTAAACGATGTCTGTTTACAAGACTTTTTCAAAACGGATATACATTGCCTGTACAAAATTAAAGGAAAAACTAAGAAGTAAAAAATAAAACTTTAGAAATCCGGCCAGCTTTCTTTAGATTTATACACCTATTTTAATTATTTAAAATTAAAATGCGCAAATCACTATGTTTTTTCAAGAAATTTATCTAATATTGTTTCAAAATGTAAGTAACTATCGTTAAAACCATGCAAAACAATATTATTGATCAGCAACTCTTAGAAACTAAATTGTCAGAGTCGGCTATACACGATATGCAAGATGCTTCTATCCGTGATGTAGTAAAAGTAGCCAATCTTTTAGAAAAAGCAAGCGGGTATTCTTTTATCCGTATGGAAATGGGGGTTCCGGGTCTTCCTCCTTCCCGTATAGGCACAGAAGCTGAAATTGAAGCATTAAAGCTAGGTGTGGCACAATTCTACCCGATGTTGGAAGGTTATCCTTCCCTGTCGGAAGAAGCTGCCCGTTTTATACAGAATTTTATAGACATCCGTATACAGCCAGCCCACATTATTCCGACCGTAGGAGCGATGCAAGCTTCCTATACTGCTTTTATGGCGCTGACAGAGTGCAACGAAGGACAAGATACCGTACTTTTTATCGATCCCGGATTTTCTGTACAGAAAACACAGTTGGAAGTAATCGGAAAACCTTATGAAACATTTGATATTTTTGAATTCAGGGGAGAAAAATTACGTGCTAAACTGGAAGAATATCTGACAAAAGGGAATATCTGCGCAATCGTTTACAGTAATCCCAATAATCCGGCCTGGATTTGTCTGAATGAAGCAGAATTACAAATTATTGGTGAATTAGCCAATAAGTACAACATCATCGTTCTGGAAGACTTAGCTTATTTTGCCATGGATTTCCGGAAGGACTTGTCCCATCCGGGCGTTGCTCCTTTTCAGCCGACTGTAGCCAGATACACCGATAATTACATCCTGATGATCTCCAGTTCGAAGCTCTTCAGCTATGCCGGACAACGCTTAGGACTTTTATGTGTGTCAGATACATTGTATGCTAAGAAATACCCGCATTTAAAAAAACGGTATAAATCGGAAGAATTGGGTTATACTTTGGTATACAAATTAATTTATACTCAAACGTCCGGAACAGCACATTCCCCTCAATATGCAGTTGCAGCCATATTAAAAGCAGCTAATGAAGGACAGCTGGATATTTTAAAAGAGGTCAGGGAATACGGACAGAGAGCACATATTATGAAAACGCTTTTCCGGGAAGCCGGATTTGAAATTGTCTACGATAAAGACGGAGAAGAGCAAATCGGTGACGGTTTTTATTTTACCATTGGTTATCCGGGTATGAAAGGAGGGGAATTGGCGAAAGAATTACTTTATTATGGCATTTCCTCTCTTCCTTTAAAAGGCTGCGGCAGCAAGCGAGAAGGCCTGAGGGCTTGTGTATCTCAGGTAAGTCTGGATAAAATGGAACTACTAAAAGAACGGTTGGACCGGTTCAAAAGAGATCATGGGTACTAAACTTTCTCCGGAAAGGACAAAGAAGAGGATACAAAATAGCAATTATACAAAAAGGGAAGGGTGACTTGCACATCCTTACTTATCGTGTGCAAATATTCGTTTTCGAAACAAATAAAAGCTTTCATTTTTTGTACAATTGATTTAAAAATGTAATTTTATACCCCGTAATTAGTTACAATAACTAATAAAAAGGGAAAAGTATTATTATAATTTATAACTTTTTAAGATATGGCAAAATTCAGAGGAGCAATCGTTGTGGACAACGAAAAATGCAAAGGATGCGGTTTATGCGTCGTAGCGTGCCCGACGAAAGTAATTGATCTCAACCCCAATGTAAACGGCAAAGGCTATCATTATGCCTATATGAAGAATCCGGAAGCATGTATTGGTTGCGCCAGTTGCGGTCTGGTATGTCCCGATTCCGTCATCAGTGTATATAAAATGAATGTAGAATAAAAATAAAAACTACCGGAAATGGCAGAAGTAAAATTAATGAAAGGTAATGAAGTAATTGCCGAAGCAGCTATCAGATGTGGTTGTGATGGTTATTTTGGTTACCCCATTACCCCGCAATCGGAAGTTATGGAAACGCTCATGGCGCGTAAGCCGTGGGAAGAGACCGGAATGGTCGTTTTACAAGCAGAAAGTGAATTAGCCGCTATAAATATGGTATATGGCGGAGCAAGCTGTGGGAAAAAAGTAATGACCTCATCTTCCAGCCCTGGTATCAGTCTGAAGCAAGAAGGACTGACTTATATTGCAGGCGCTGAGTTACCTTGCCTCGTTGTTGACGTGGTAAGAGGAGGTCCTGGTTTAGGAACGATACAACCCGCTCAAAGTGACTATTTCCAAGCCACAAAGGGAGGGGGACATGGAGATTATCATTTGATCGTATTGGCTCCGGCTTCTGTACAAGAAATGAATGATTTTGTAGATTTAGGATTTGAACTCGCTTTTAAATACCGGAATCCGGCCATGATTTTAGCGGATGGAGTCATCGGACAGATGATGGAAAAAGTACAATTATCCCCTTATAAACCGAGATGGACAGAAGAAGAAATTGAAAAAATTTCAGGCAGCTGGGCATTGACCGGTAAAAAAGGCAGAGAACGGCACATTATCACTTCTTTGGAATTGGATGCACATCGTCAGGAAGATTTTAATAATAAACTACAGGCGAAATACAGAAAGATTGAAGCCAATGAAGTCCGTTTTGAAAAAATCTTATGCGAAGATGCAGACTATCTGATTATTGCTTATGGTTCAGCTGCCCGTATTTGTCAAAAATCTATCGAATTAGCCCGTGAAGCAGGTATAAAAGTCGGGTTATTGCGTCCCATCACCCTCTATCCTTTCCCCACTAAGGCGATTGCTGAAATGAGCGGACAAGTGAAGGGCATGCTGGCAGTAGAAATGAGTGCCGGACAAATGGTGGAAGACGTTCGTCTGGCTGTAAACGGTCGTGTAAAAGTAGAACATTACGGAAGAATGGGTGGAGTTGTGCCGACTCCCGAAGAAATTGTTGAAGCGCTTAAAAACAATTTTGAATTGTAAATTACAGGTTTTCAAAACACTTTCGCAATAGTTTACAATTTGAAATTTTAAATTTTAATTCTATGATTGATATTCAAGACATCATAAAACCAGAGAACCTTGTATATGAAAAGAGTTCTCTTCTGACCGACAATGTGATGCACTACTGTCCGGGATGTACGCATGGGGTAGTTCATAAATTAGTCGCCGAAGTTATTGAAGAACTGGGTATACAGGAATTAACCATAGGTGTATCCCCGGTAGGTTGTAGTGTATTTGCCTATAACTATATCGACATCGACTGGGCAGAAGCTGCTCACGGACGGGCTCCGGCTGTTGCAACCGGAATCAGCCGTTTACATCCGGAAAAATATGTTTTCACTTATCAGGGGGACGGGGACCTTGCCTCTATCGGATGCGGAGAAATCATGCATGCCTGTAACCGGGGAGAAAATATCGTAGTCATTTTTATCAACAATGCTATTTATGGTATGACCGGCGGTCAAATGGCTCCTACCACTTTATTGGGACAGGTTACGGCAACCACTCCTTACGGACGGGATGCCAAACTGAACGGTTTCCCCATGAAGATTACAGAACTGATTGCCCAACTGGACGGAACTTGTTATGTCACCCGTCAAAGTGCAGATACCCCGGGAGCCGTAAGAAAAGCTAAAAATGCAATCAAAAAAGCTTTTCAAAATACCCGTCTGCAAAAAGGAACCTCTTTTGTAGAAGTAGTGAGTACCTGTAATTCCGGCTGGAAAGTTAATCCGGTAGAAGCTAACAAGTGGATGCGTGATAATATGTTTAAAAAATATCCGTTAGGAGATATCAAAGATATCTGATCGTTTATAAAGTCAAAAGGTGGAAAGCAGTAAACAGCTTTCTCCTTTCAGTGCTTTATTGACTTCAAAAACCTTATAAATTTAAGTATATGACAGAAGAAATTATTATAGCAGGCTTCGGAGGACAAGGAGTACTATCTATGGGAAAAATCCTTGCCTATTCCGGAATTATGCAAGATCAGGAAGTTTCCTGGATGCCTTCCTACGGACCGGAAATGCGTGGAGGTACAGCCAATGTCACAGTAATTATCAGTGACGAACGCATTAGTTCTCCTGTATTGACCCGTTTTGACACCGCCATTATCCTAAACCAGCAATCTATGGATAAATTTGAGCCCCAGGTTAAACCAGGCGGGACACTGATCTACGACCCGAATGGTATTACTCACCATCCGACCCGGAAGGATATCAATATCTATCGGATTGAAGGCGCACGATTAGCTGCAGAAAGCGGTAATCCTAAAATTTTTAATATGATTATTTTAGGGGGATTCTTAAAAGTAAAGCCCATTGTAAAAATTGAAAATGTAGAAAAAGGATTACAAAAATCATTACCGGCAAGGCATCACAACTTAATCCCTATGAACATTGAAGCCATACAAACGGGAATGGAACATATAGAAACAGCTAATCAACTATAAACTTCTCTTACCTTACGAAAAAGAGTGGCGGGAAATTTCAGCCACTCTTTTTTCATATCCTTTTAATTAAAACGGTAGGCAGCCTTTCGCATTTCCCGTTGAGATTTAAACGGACGGGAAGGTTTTAAATACTTTTCCAGGTATTTATAAATCGAATACCGGATCTCCGTAGCTTTTCTGGTATCTATCCGGTCAAAAGAATGCCCACCGGGAGCTTCCTGAAAAATCTGGTAATCGAACTTTTTCCCGGAAGCTTTTAAAGCCCGTATCATGTGTTCCACCTCGACTACATTTACATCATCATCTGAAGTATTGGTATGGATTAACACGGGGTCTTTCAGCTTCTCCGCATTCCAGACAGGAGAACGCCTTTTATATTCCGCCATATTATCCCGCGCAGTCTTTCCAATATGATCAGAAAAAATTTTCCGGTAATGGTCCGTAGCATACCCCATGCGTGCAATGACATCGCATACCGGAACACCGGCAAAACCACATTTATACTCACCCGGATAAGTACATAAATTCATCAGCGTAATCATCCCTCCGTGACTCCATCCCATGATCCCGATACGTTCTTTATCCACACAACTGTAATTTTCTACCATATAATTCCGGCTTGCATACACATCCTGGTTTTCCAGGCCCCCATAATCAATATTCTGATAATAACTATTCCCATATCCCGTACTTCCCCGATATTCCGCGGCCACAACAATATACTCCTGAGCCATCAGTTCCCGTATTATATGCGCATAATAAGTGGTAAAATCAGAATGGACCCCACTGTGGGCAAATACAATCAGAGGATATTTTTTCGAAGGATCTATGCTTTTAGGTATAAATACATACGACCAGAATTTCAAGGGATTATCCGCACCCATGGCAGTCGGATTGGGCTTATTGGCTTTAGGAGGCCCACATAAATAAACTTTATCGATAAAGGCTACATCCCCTACTTTTTCAAACCACAATACATCATCCACCTTTTTCATCACTTCATCAAAAGAATGCCGCATACCCTCATTGGACTTCTGCAATTCTTTCAATTGTTTAAAAATTTCATTTTCCTGCTGGGCAAAGGCCGGCAATAAACCCGCTAATAAGAAAACGCAAATACCACAGATATATCCTGCATATTTCATACGCATACATTTTAATAAGACAATTTACAAATATAAAAATTAAATTCTTTTAAAGAAAAATAAGCATAAGACCTCTTCTAAAAAAAATTCCGGTTCTCTGACAGCTGTATCCCTCAGAGAACCGGAAATTAATTTCCCGTATTACTTATTCTAATTTATCATTACAACCAGATATTTAGTTTGTTTCCAGAAGGCATTCTCATCTTTTACTGTCAAACTCAGCATGCCATCTTCACCAGCTTCCAAAGCGTAAGACTCTTGCGGATGAACAGACAATACTTTTGCTTTTTTGGAATTTAGAGGAATGGATTTTACTTCTCTGATATCAATATTTTCAAAGGGAGCTTTCTCCACCTGGGCAGAAACAATCGGCGGACAGAACAATCCCTGACGGCTGATGACTTCAGCTTCTTTCAGTAATTTCCGGGTACCCACCAGATAATGCCCTTCATGAATAGCCATGTCTTGTTCGGTAATCGTCATTTTCTGACTGGCTTTTTCCTGATTTAAATTTTCTACATTTTTATTCAATTCTGTAATTTGTCCTTCCTTTACAGCCAATTGTTTTTGAGACTCTGCCAACTGGGAATTGATTTCATTAATTTTCTGTGTTTTTTCTTCCAGTTCTCCTTTCAGGTTCTCAATTAATTTTTTGAATTCAGCAGACTGACGCCGATTTTTGCCTTCCAATTTCTGAATCTGCGTTTTGTAATTTTCAATTGCTTCTGAAACAGCCTGAATATCATTTTTCAACTGTGCTACTTGCTTTTTCGTTTTATTATTCGTTTTTTCTCCCGATTCAATTGTCAACAATTTTTCTGCCTCCCGGATAGACTGCATACCCGCTGAAATATCATTTAAATCGGCAAACAAACCTTCCATTTCAGTAGTCTGACTGTTATAAGCCATTTGCAAGGAATCCATCTGTGATTGTAGTGACTTATATTTCTGTGAACTTTCCACGCAACTTCCGAATAAGAATAGGACGCTTATACTCCCTATCCAAAAAATACTCTTTTTCATAATTGTCAATTTTAAGTGTTAATTAAAAAATGCGAACTTGTGCTTTACTTTTAATTAATCAATTTGTATACCGAATTTGGCACAAAAAACTAAAAACCTATAAATCAATTTTTTAAAAAATATTATAGTTTTTTAATTGGGGAAATTGGGGACTTCTGATTCTCCTTACTGGGGAATTATTCCCCATAAAAAAACCTGCTACTTTTCTTCCCTGAAAGCTAAAATCCAAGACAATATCCTAAATTTTATCTTTATTTCGAAAAGTAGCAGAAAAATTTACTTATGAACAGATCCTATTTCCGGTAATCATAAAAACCGATTCCGGTCTTCCGCCCCAGCAAATTAGCCCGTACCATCTTTCGTAAAAGAGGATGCGGACGATATTTGGAATCACCGAATTCCTGATAGAGCACCTCCATAATAGCTAAACAAACATCCAAACCGATCAGATCGGCCAAGGCCAATGGCCCCATCGGATGGTTAGCTCCCAATTTCATAGCTTCATCAATTTCTTCTTTAGAGGCCACTCCGTCAGCCAGAATTCCAATCCCTTCGTTAATCATGGGGATCAAAATCCGGTTGGCAACGAATCCCGGGGCTTCGTTGACGCTTACAGGCACTTTATCCAATTTCTTAGCGATTCCGATCACCTGATCGTGAACTTCGGGTGCAGTAAGCTGTCCCCGGATCACTTCCACCAACTTCATGGCAGGCACGGGATTAAAGAAATGCATGCCTATCACCTTATCCGGACGGGAAGTCACAGCAGCCACCTGAGTCACAGACAAAGAAGAAGTATTCGTGGCCAGAATGGCTTCCGGCTTGCAAATACGATCCAGTAATGTGAAGATTTCACATTTAATTCCCATATCCTCCGCTACGGCTTCCACAACCAAATCAGCATCCCGGCAATCTTCATACGACATTGTATCGGTGATAGCTCCCAAAATTTTCTCCTTTTCAGTTGCTTCCATTTTTCCCTTTTCAACCATACGGGAAAGATTTTTTTCCATTGCTTTATGAGCTTTTGCCAAAGAAGCCTCTGAACGCCCTTTTAGTAAAACCTCAAAACCTGCCTGAGCAAAAACCTGGGCAACTCCGTTACCCATTGTACCTGTACCAATTACACATATTTTCATAAGCTTACGGTTTAAAAGCGGTGAACCACTAATGTCCTCCCTATTGAACTTTATTATTTTTTCTTTTCTAAAAAAGCCTTCATCTGAAGCTTTTGTTCTGTTGTCGCAAAACAGAGCCCGAAATAAATATTTTCAAAAGCTATACCGGTATCGATATCGGTCTCAATTCCTCTGTTAATTGCTTCCTTGGCGTATTTTAAAGCCAGAGGCGGACGGGAAGCAATCACCGATGCCATTGCTTTCGCTTCCGGCATTAATTGATCGGGTTCCGTCACTTTATTTACTAAACCGATCCGGAAAGCCTCTGTCCCATCGATAGGTGTCCCTGTATAAATTAATTCTTTTGCTTTTCCCAAACCGACTAAACGAGGCAAGCGCTGAGTACCGGAAAAGCCGGGTATAATACCCAAGCCTACTTCCGGCTGCGCAAATTTAGCCTTAACAGAAGCGATCCGGATATCACAAGCCATTGCCAGTTCACATCCCCCACCTAAAGCATAGCCATTCACAGCTGCTATGACAATTTTTTCAGACAATTCAATTTTACGGAACACTGAAGCTCCCAAATAACCGAAAGTCCTTCCCTCCTCTGCATTCAAATTACTCATTTCTGAAATATCAGCTCCGGCCACAAAAGAACGCCCCGCACCTGTAAGAATAACCACAGTGATCGTTTTGTCGGCTTCCAGCTCATCGAAAACATTTCCCAATTCTTTCAATAAGGCAGAATTTAAAGCATTCAATGTCTCCGGATGATTGAGGGTCAGCAAACATACAGGTCCTTGTCTCTCTTGCAAAATATATTTATATTCCATTTTCTCTCTGTTTCTATTGGCGGCGTAATTTTTCTGTCAATAAAGGAACTATTTTGCTGACATCCCCTACAATCCCCAAATCAGCTACATTAAAAATAGGGGCATATTTATCTTTATTGATAGCGATAATAAAATCTGATTCTTCCATACCTGCCAAATGCTGTATCGCTCCGGAAATACCCAATGCAAAATAGACATCCGGACGTACCGTTTTTCCTGTCTGTCCGACCTGTCTGTTGTGAGGCATTACTCCTGCGTCTACCATTGCACGGGAAGAAGAAACTTCAGCACCGATCACACCGGCTAATTTCTCCAGCATCCTAAACCCTTCGGTATTCCCCACCCCGCGGCCTCCGGATACGAGCACTTTCGCCTCAGTAATATCAATCAGATTTTTCTGTTCTTTTACCGTCTCTAATATACGCACTTTAAATTTAGAACGGTCAAAAGTCACTTTTACATTTTCTACATTCCCCGTACGGGCATCGTCTTTCTTCCCCATTCGCATCACTCCCGGACGTACGGTAGACATTTGGGGACGATGTTCTTTACAAAGAATCGTAGCCATCAGATTTCCTCCGAAAGCCGGACGGGTCATCATCAAATCCCCCTCCTCAGAAATATCCAACCCCGTACAATCTGCCGTCAATCCGGTTTCCAAACGAGCCGATAAACGAGGCCCCAAATCACGGCCAATAGTTGTAGCACCCAATAACAAAACAGCCGGCTTATATTCCTGTACTACTTTCGTCACAGCTTGAGCATAAGGTTCCGTAATATAATATACCAACTCCGGAGCATCTATGCACAATACGGTATCCGCCCCGTACGCAATCAAATCCGCTGCCTTTGGGGTAATTTCATAACCTGCTAAAATGGCGACTACTTTTTGATTTAACCTGTCAGCAAGCTCCCGTGCTTTCCCTAAAAGTTCAAAGGCCACCGGTTGAATGACACCTTCCCGCTGCTCTACAAAAACGTAGACATCTTTATATTGAGATTTATCCATATTATTAAAAATTAAAAAATATAACGACACCGTTGAAAAATATTGTTTGCTCTTTTTCCCGGTCGCTACCCATTAAATAATAAATTTTTCTTTCAATTTGCTCACAATAATATCCGCAGCCTCTTCCGGCTCTACTTCATACACCTTCCCGGCTGCTTTTACCCCTTTGGTAAAAGATTTAAATACCCGGGTAGGAGAACCATTCAAACCCAATTTCTTTTCATCCACGCGAACGTTGCTGAAATTCCAAATTTCCACTTCTTTGGAGTAAGCCTCTACAATTCCCCGTACGGACATATAACGGGCTTTATTAGCGGTAGCTAAAACCGTTACCACACAGGGAGCATCTACCTGCAGGACCTGATAACCTTCTTCTGTCGATTTCTTAATCGTAAACGTTTTTTCTCCGTCATATTTCAAATCTTCGACATAAGTCACCTGAGGCAAATCCAAATGCTCGGCAATCTGGGGTCCAACCTGAGCCGTATCTCCGTCAATAGCCTGACGTCCGGTAATAATCAGATCGTATTCCAACATCCGTAAAGCCCCGGCAATTGCATTAGAAGTTGCCAGCGTATCCGCCCCGGCAAATTTTCTATCACTCAGATGGATCGCCCGGTCTACCCCCATCGCAAAAGCTTCCCGTAAAATTTCATCGGCCTGAGGGGGACCCATTGTGATGACAGTCACTTCCGCTCCGTATTTATCCTTTAATTGCAAAGCCATTTCCAAACCACCCTTATCGTCCGGATTCATAATACTGGGAACTCCGTCCCGAATCAACGTACCCGTAACAGGATCCAGCTTAATCTCCGTTGTATCCGGTACTTGCTTGATGCAAACAACTATTTTCATCTTTATCTGTATTTTCTGTTTATTCAAAATATTTTTCTATCGCTGTGAAAAAAACAAGCCCATGTTTTTTATAACCTTCTTTATTTCAATAAAGCGGCTGCTATTACCATCCGTTGTACTTCAGAGGTTCCTTCGTATATTTCGGTAATCTTTGCATCCCTCATCATGCGTTCAACCGGATATTCACGTGTATAACCGTAGCCACCGTGGAATTGCACCGCCTTCGTCGTTGTTTCCATAGCCGTTTCCGCAGCAAATAATTTCGCCTGAGCAGCATCTACCGAATAAGACAATTTCTGATCTTTTTTATAAGCAGCCATACGTACCAGCAAACGGGCTGCCTGAATTTTTGCCTGTAAATCGGCCAGTTGGAACTGTGTATTCTGGAACTGTCCGATAGCCCTTCCGAACTGTTTACGTTCTTTTACGTATTTCACTGTTTCATCCATAGCTCCCTGTGCAATCCCCAATGCCTGGGAAGCAATCCCGATTCTTCCTCCATCCAGGGTCTTCATGGCTATCTTAAAACCTTCTCCAATCTTTCCTAACAAATTCTGCTTTGGCACAATACAGTTCTCAAAGATCAATTCGCAGGTAGCAGATCCCCGTATACCCATTTTTTTCTCTTTCTTTCCTATGGAAAAACCGGGGAAATCCCGTTCTACAATAAAAGCTGAAATGCCCTTTGTGCCTTTTGATTTATCAGTCATTGCCATGACGATATAAACATGAGCATAAGCAGCATTTGTAATAAAAATCTTTGAACCGTTCAATATATAATTATCCCCTTCTTCAAAAGCCATCGTCTGTTGAGCAGAAGCATCTGTCCCCGCGTTCGGCTCTGTTAATCCGAAAGCCCCTATCCATTCTCCTGCACAAAGCTTCGGTAAATATTTTTTCCGCTGTTCTTCTGTACCAAATTCATATATAGGGGCCGCACACAAAGAAGTATGAGCCGATACAATCACTCCGGTAGTAGCACATACTCTTGACAATTCCTCCACAGCCATGGTGTAAAGAATATTATTCCCGCCAGCTCCTCCGTATTCTACAGGAAACGGGATTCCCATAATACCCAGTTTGGCCATTTTTTCTACTGTCTCTATAGGAAAACGTTCCTCTTCATCTACTTCCGCAGCTAAAGGTTTTACTTCCTTTTCGGCAAAATCCCGTATCATTTGCCGGAATAATATTTCTGTCTTCGATAATGAAAAATCCATATTCGGTTTATTTAAAAATTTGAAAATCCAGGAACTCAATAGATAGAATGATATCTTCTTATTTCTCCTTTTATACAGCCATCGGCTTTAAATCATCCGCAATAATCAAAGTAGCTTCCGTAGCTGCTTTTACCTGTTCAACAGTAAATTCAGGATGAATTTCCTTCAGTACCAATCCCCGGGGAGTTACTTCAATCACGCCCATTTCCGTAACGATCATATCCACTTGTCCTGCAGCGGTTAAAGGCAAGGTACACTTTTGCATTATTTTCGGATTTCCTTTAGCCGTATGCTCCATTGCTAAAATCACTTTCTTCGCTCCTACCAGCAAATCCATAGCACCTCCCATTCCCGGAGTCTTTTTGCCCGGAATCATCCAGTTGGCCAAATCTCCTTTTTCATCTACCTGTAAAGCCCCCAGAATACTGACATCCACATGTCCTCCACGGATTATACCAAAAGAAGTGGCACTGTCAAAACTGGAAGCTCCTGCCAATGCAGTAATATAACCTCCTCCGGCATTGGTCAATTCCGGATTTTCTTTACCTTCTTCAGGCGCAGGCCCCATACCCAACATACCATTCTCTGTCTGTAAAACAACCTCTACACCTTTTTTTAAATAATTAGGGACTAACGTCGGAATTCCAATTCCCAGATTTACCACATCTCCGTCTTTCAATTCCATTGCCACTCTTTTGGCAATAACTTGTTTTATCTGATCTTTTTCCATAACTTGTATATTTTTAAGTTGCTATTTTATTTATTCTCCAACTTCCCTTACAGTCCTCTGAACGTTTTCTATTTCATCCTTCTTTCCATTTCCTGAGCCACAAACGAAGCGACATCATCGGCATAGGTATTCATCCCAAAGCCAGCATCGTATCCCAGTTCCTTGGCCAATTCATGGGAAATACGCGGACCTCCGCAAGTAAGAATTACTTTATCCCGCAACCCTTCCGCTTCCAGCATTTCCACCAATTCTGTCAGGTTTTTAATATGAATATCTTTCTGAGTAACCGTTTGAGACACCAATAATGCATCAGCCTTCAACTCTATAGCTTTAGCTATAAATTCTTCGTTGGGAACCTGACTTCCCATATTGACAGCCTCAAACATTTCGTATCTTTCCAACCCATAATGCCCTGCAAATCCTTTCATATTCATGATGGCATCAATTCCCACCGTATGCGCATCTGTTCCGGTACTGGCTCCCAATACCTTGATCTTACGTCCGATGTGAGTCCGGATAAATTCGTCGGTTTCCGTCATACCCCAACGGGTAGATTCTACTTTGGGTACATAAATATTGGTATAATCCACCGTATGAGAACAACTGCCATAACAGTTGAAAAATGTAAATCCTTTTGTCAGTTCTTTATGATATACCACCAAAGGGTTTTCAAAACCCATCTTTTTCATCAGTAATTTAGCCGCTTCTACTGCTTCCTCTCCGGCAGGAACCGGTAAAGTAAAACTGATTTGGGTCTTACCGTCATTCATGGTATCCCCGTAAGGTTTTATTTTTTTCAGATCCAGGGTCTGATCAAAATCATTCACTTCCGTTGAGTATAATCCTCCGCTCATAATAAAGAAAATTATCTATAGAAATTTATTTTACTAATTCATTATAAAAAAGTCCCTCAATGACGCATTAGCGATATAAAAGGATTATAATAATTGGCTCCTTTCGCTTTTACTCCATCCAAACCTTTTCCTCCGTTTTTCGGACGTTTTATATCAGCAAAAATTCCTTTTTCCAAAGCAGTAAACAAACCTTCCGCTTCCATGTCTTCCAATAAAGTTATCGCTTTTTCCAAAACTTCCGCAGCACGTCTCCGGATAATACCTCCTTTTTTATATTCCACTTCATCACCTATATCTTTCATATTTCCGAAAATGTATTTGGCATTTTCGATAGAAAGGTAACGATCGGACATAAAGGGAGTATGAATCGCCTCGGTCGGCATTCCCAGTAATTGTATTCCCTGAGACGTCCAGATACCAATCATATTGAATAAAGCATCCTGAATATGCCCCCGGAAAATGTTCCCGGTCATAAATTTCGTAGGAGGCATGTATTTTAAAGTGGCCCGAGGGAAAATCTCCCGGATCATCTGCGCCTGTGCCAACTCAAACAGGAAACCGTTTTCCAGTTCCGGATCCATCTCAAAAGCATGCCCTAGCCCCATTTGCTCTTCCGGTAAACCAGCAAACAAAGCCAGTTGCTCGTTGATCAAATCGGATGCCAGCACAGTATGTGCCTGTTCTACAGCATCTGCTGTCGTCAAATAATTATCTTCGCCCGTATTAATAATAACTCCGGCAAATCCGTTGATTACCCGGGACATATACTGGTCAATAAGGGTACGCTGCATATTTATATCCCGGAAAAGAATACCGTACAAAGCATCATTGAGCATCACATCCAATCCTTCCAAAGCCCCCATGGCAGCAATTTCCGGCATGCATAAACCTGAACAATAATTACACAGACGGATGTATTTACCTACTTCTTCCCCTACTTCATCCAAAGCCTTCCGCATAATCCGGAAATTTTCCTGAGTAGCAAAAGTCCCTCCAAAACCTTCCGTAGTAGCACCATAAGGGACATAATCCAGTAAACTCTGTCCCGTAGTCCGTATAACGGCAATGATGTCAGCCCCCTGACGGGCAGCTGCCTGGGCCTGCACCACATCTTCATATATATTCCCTGTGGCTACAATAACATACAGATAAGGCTTACGGCCTTCTCCCAAAGTCTTTATATAGTGTTCCCGCTTCTGCCGCCTTTCCTTTATCCGCTCAATACTCTGACGGATATAAGGTTCCAACGCCTTCTCAATCTCCGCATGCGAATGGGCGGGCAAACGGGTAATATCCAATTCTCCTTTTGCTACTTTTTCCGCAATCTGTTGGGGGCTATCCCCGGACTCCAACACCGCATTCCCCAGAAAAAATAAAATACCCTGCCCTAATAAGTCTTTTTCTTTAATCTCATTTACCAATACATTGGGCAGAGGAACCGTATTTTCGTCAACTCCGTCAATACCTAAAAGACGGCAAAGCGTCCTCTCCACAGCAACAGTGGTGTACTGTTCCACAAAATCCTGTACTCCGGCAGCAATTTTTTCCGCCAGCTGTTTAGCGTATTTTACTCTCCCAAAATCAAGTCCTAATTTACTTTCCTGCATATTCAATTTTTCAATTTAATTGATTTAAAAGGGAATACTTCATTGGTCACCCCGCTTTTAAATCCATTCTGAAATACTATTTTTACATCAATAATTCTAGCTTATGATCTACTCAAAAACTCTTTTGCCTTATCTGTCAGTTCCTGGTTCACTCCTATAATCTCAGCAATGCGTATGGCTTCCTGTGACACTTCTTCCGACCGATCCTCAGTCAATGAATAATCGATATAATCCGTTATATTTTGTAATGTCAACTTCCCTTTTATTTTTTCTTCCCGGAAACCCTTTACCCGTAATTTCCGGCAAGGAGCAATAATTCCTCCGTAATGGGTCGTCACCAACGCCCATATCTGATAATCTGCCAAAAATTCAATTACGCCGTTTACAATAGCTCTACCTTCTAAAGGATTAGTGGTTCGTGCCAATTCGTCAATCAGGACCAATACTTTTTCTCCCTTTTTTATCCGAAGCAATATCTCATTGACGCATAACATCTCTGCAGCAAAAGAAGACAGTCCGCTCAATTCATCCTGTCCGTCTCCCATACATGTCAATATATCGGTTACCGGAGCAATTTCTGCCTGCTCTGCCGGCACATAAAAACCGAACTGCACTAAACTCTGGGCCAAAGCCACACTTTTTAACAATACGCTTTTCCCCGCCATATTCGCCCCGGTAAGTAATGTTACACCCGTTTCCAGGACCACGTCAACCGGTTGGAATTTCCGTCCTTCCTGCAACAAAATATCCCTCAGCTGAGGATGAAACAATTTCCGGAAACTCAATCGATCTCCTTCTTTTCCCGGTTTCACTTCCGGCTTGTTCAATCCCATACCGACTCCCTGCAATGCCTTTGCCAATAATACATCTAAATAGGCAACAGACCGGAGCGTCTCTGCAATTTCCTCCGCATACATCCGGATCCGTCGGGTCAACTCAAGGCGTACCAAATCCTCCTCTTCCAAACTTTGAAAATACAGATTTTCAATCTCACTTTCTTCTCTTCCTTCCCTTTTCTTGCGTTTAATTTCAGCTCTCAATGCTGCTAACCGCTCAGAATAACAGTCATAAATATAGAAATGAGGTATCCGGTTTTTTCCCGGATCCAACAAATCTGCCAACTGATTTAAACAAGGGATTGCCACAACCGGACAATCCTTGATAATTTCCCGTATATCTTCTACGCAAAAAGCCAGGTTTTTCAATTCAAAAAGTTCCAGATCATCCAGGACAACACCTTCTCCCAACCGTTTAACAGTTCCCCGTATATCCTTTACTTGCCCTAATTTTACCTTCAAACGCTCCAACATAACCCCGTTCCGGCTATCGCTTACAACCTCAACCATCTTTTCCACCCGTTCCAATTCCCGCGTAATCTCCTGAGCATCTTCCAACCAAGGTATATCCAAAAGAAAACTCTTTCCTAATCCGGAATGAATTTCCAGGCGATCTATCACATACCGCAATCCGGCGACTTTTTCTATTGCTTCCTTCAGATACATATATTTTTCAATTACCCATCCGCCGTACATCGTACACCGGAATTTTCAAACTTTCTTCCAAAGCTTTTTTCAGCTGATCGGAAGACAGACAATACCCCGTAGGAGATTGTGGATTCATACACACAGCCAGTAAACGGCTCCGCTTTAAAACCTTTATTTTCCCGCCTTTTTTCAAAAAAGCATAAAAAGTCTCCGGTAAGGCAAAAATCCTGGTAAAATCCTGTACAACCAGCTCCGTCGCTTCCTTTTGCATACGCAAAAACTGAAGCAACTTATCGCTTACCGCTCCGGAAACATACAATGTATGCCCATATCTGAAAATATCTCCCTCGTATTTTTCCAGCATAAATACTGAAGGAAGTTGTAAATCATGAATTTTCCCTGTCCTGTCTATGGCCCAAATTCCTTTTTTTATTCCCTGAAATAAATCATTCCACTCAGGGCAGACTTCTTCCAAACAGATCAAATCATACACATATTTTGTCCGCCTTACCAATTCCCGTACATTTCCCGATAATGCCGCACCCGTAGCCAATACGATCGCTTCGGACACGGCCGGTGAACCGTGACTCAACCGGGATAAAGCTCCGTCCACAAGAGTCAGATCCACCCCTTTCTTTTCCAGACGGTCTATCATTTGTTTCATTCCGGCTGTATCCGGAGGCCCTGACAACAAAACCTTGCCCGACCATAAAGCCTTGGCCGTCACCAAACGTCCCAAAGCCGTCTGCCGTTCACCGATATCCAGAATCTCAGCCAGAAACCGTTTCTCCCGGTAATACCGTTCAGAAGTTACAAATAACATTCCTTCAAAGACCTCTATTTCCGGTTTAGGCGTCTGACATACCTGATCCCGGCTTTCCCCATCTGTACCGATAGAAGTGAGTGCAATCGTCTTTCCCGAATCTTTTATTTGTCTTAAAATGTAATTCAGGCATTCCGTCTTCCCCGTATTCTTTTCCAGACCTACGATAGACAAACTTTTACACTTCAATATCTCTTCTATAAAAAACAAAACCGTTCTAAAATAAAACGTTACTAAAATACAAATAAAGGGCAGATGCAGGACAAATCCCGGCACAGAGTTCAAAGCTGTTTCTGACAAAACAACTTTGAAGCTCTTTTAACATTTTATCTTTTAGCCAATAAATTCCGGTTTTTACGATCCAGGTCATTGGGTTCTATCGATAATTTCCGGCCGTTTAACAATTCAGCTACTCCTTCGGTCTTTCGCGCTTTCTCACATTCTTCACAGTAACATTCATCTTTATAATCCGAAGGTTCCGTATAAGTGGTCACGACTCCTTCAAAATTACGCAGTACAACGCGGTTCGGACTTTGAGAAATCATATAAGTCGGCATAACCGGAATTTTTCCGCCTCCTCCCGGAGCATCTACTACAAAAGTAGGAACAGCATATCCGGACGTATGCCCCCGCAAATTTTCTATAATTTCAATTCCTTTAGAAACCGGGGTACGAAAATGCCCGATACCCATAGACAAATCACAGATATAGATATAATAAGGCCTTACCCGTATCCGTACCAACTGCTGTACCAGTTTCTTCATCACATGAGTACAATCATTAACTCCCCTCAACAAAACAGACTGATTTCCTAAAGGAATTCCGGCATCGGCCAAGCGGGCACAAGCTGCCGAAGACTCCGGCGTGATTTCATTCGGATGATTAAAGTGAGTGTTCAACCAAATCGGATGATATTTTTTCAGCATATTCACCAGCCCTTCTGTAATGCGCTGGGGCAATACAACAGGAGTCCGGCTTCCGATACGGATGATCTCAACATGCGGAATCGCCCTTAACCGGCGAATAATATCTTCCAGTTTTTCATCGCTCACCAGCAGTGCATCTCCGCCGGACAATAAGACATCCCTCACTTCCGGATGAGAGGCGATATATTCAATTCCCTTATCAATTCGTTCTGAAGGAGCACTGCAATCATGCTGCCCGGCAAAACGGCGACGGGTACAATGCCTGCAATACATGGCACATTGATCGGTTATTAAAAACAATACCCGGTCCGGATAACGGTGTGTCAAACCCGGTACAGGAGAATCCCCGTCCTCATGTAAAGGATCTACCAAATCTGCCGGAGATTTATGCAATTCTTCTTTTGTAGGGACCGACTGTTTCCGAATGGGACAATGCGGATTCTCAGGATCGATCAAACTCAGATAATAAGGAGTAATTGCCATTCTCAGGGTTTTTAATGATTCCCTTACCCCTTCTTCCTCTTCTTTTGTCAGGCATATATACTTCTTTAACTGTTCCAGCGTTTCAATACGGTTTTTTACCTGCCAATGCCAATCGTTCCATTGCTCATCAGTTACTTCAGGAAAAAACTCTTTTCGTCTGCTTACCATAAAATTTTGTTTTAGTTAAAAAGCCCAAATGACCCAAACAGCTATCTGAAAAGCTTCCTCCTTAAAACAGGGGATCAACATTTCCCCCTGGGAGATTGTTTAACGCCTCGTTGACGAACAGCTGACTGAAAGATACAGTCAGAACTGAAAATCCATTAATCAACGAGCCGTCAAGTATACATTAATCCGGCACGAAAGGCTACAAATCATTCGTAAGGATCTTTTACAGACATCCGTTCTGGCCCTTTAGACTTCTCCATTCTCCTATTAAGCGTACAACTCCGTAAATATTTTACGCAGTTCTTCACTTTCGCGCAATTCCTGTAAAGTGATCTCTGCATGTCCACGGGTGTAGCCGTTTCCAATCAACATCGTAACATCACTGCCTACTCCTTCAGCACCTAAAGCGGCCTTGGTGAAACTGGTTGCCATAGAGAAGAAATATACCAAACCCGTATCTTTCGTACACAAAATACTGGTCATCTCTGTATCCGGAATATTTACATTATTAATGGTAATATCGCACATTTCCCCATTTGTCAATTCCGCAATTTTTTCCATGACAGCAACAGGTTGGGTAGCATCTGCCGAGAAAACATAATCGCAAAAACCAAGCTTTTGTAATCTCTCCGTACTCTTCTGACTGTGGCACAAACCAATTACTTTACCTGTCACGCCAGCCCGTTTTTTAGCCTCATAACAACACAACATACCCGACTTACCGCCAGCACCAATAATCAATACGGTATCTCCCGGTTTCACCAATTTAGCTGTCTGGGCTGGAGCACCTGCAACGTCTAAAGCAGATAAAGCTAATTTTTCCGGAAGATCTGCCGGAATTTTTGCATATATACCACTTTCAAATAAAATTGCTTTCCCGTCTATATCCACCTGATCAACATCTGCCCGGATTTCTTTGATTTTATCTATCCTTAACGGAGTCAAGGAAAGAGACACCAGAGTTGCAATTTTATCCCCTACTTTCAGATCGGTTTTTCCAACCAATGCATCTCCGATTTTCTCTACTGTTCCCAACAACATCCCACCGGAACCGGTTACAGGATTCCGATGTTTTCCCTGCTTAGCAACAATATCCAGCATAATCTCGGCAATTTTCGACTTATCTCCTTTAGCTTGCTCATGAATCTGAGTAAAACTAGCTGAGTCGATATTCAAAGTCTGCACGTCAATTAAAATCTCATTGTCGTATATTTCATCCATGTTGTTGTCCAACTTATTGGCCGGCTGAGGTAATACGCCTTTGGGTTCAATCACTCTGTGTGTACCGTATTTATTTCCTTTTTTCATATTATTATAATTTTATTTAGTTTTACTTTTATAGGGTCAGTCCCATACTTTTTTTCATTTCAATCCTAAAATCCTCCTTGCATCTTCCGGACTTGCAATCTCACGTCCTAATTCTTTTGCCAAACGAACAACTTTTTCCACTAATTCGCCATTGGATTTTGCCAATACACCTTTAGAAAGGTATACATTATCTTCAAATCCGACCCGTACATGCCCTCCGTCTACAATGGCACAGGCAGCCAAAGGAAATTCATAACGGCCGATTCCGGCTACCGTATAGGTAGCATCAGCAGGCAGGCTATGACGTAAAAAGACAAAGTCCCGCATCTCTCCGCTAATCCCTCCGTTGACTCCCATAACAAAGTCAAAATGCATCGGAGCTTTGATAAACCCTTTTTTATGCATTCTCAAAGCCATATCAATCATGCTTTTGTCAAATACTTCCAACTCGGGTTTAATCCCCAACTCTATCATCCGTTGTCCGAAATACTTTATCGTATTCTCCGTATTCGTAAACACCTCATCCCCACCGAAATTCAAAGTTCCGCAATCCAAGGTAGCCATTTCCGGATGCAATTCAGTAGGCTGTAAACGCTCATCATCTGTCATTCCGACAGCTCCGCCTGTAGACGGCTGAATAATAACATCCGGACAAGCCGCCTTAATAGCATCAATTATTACCTTAAAACGGGCTTTATCCTGAGTAGGTGTTCCATCATCATACCTTACATGCAAATGAATAATACTGGCTCCTGCCTCATAGGCAGACCGAGCTTCTCTCACACATTCTTCCACCGTATAAGGCACTGCCGGGTTGTGCTCCTTTAATACTTCCGCACCGCAAATCGCAGCTGTTATAATTAATTTTTCCATAACACAAGTTTCTAAGATTCAAAAATTTATCCTTTCCGCTGACATTTTTTCGGAACAACACAGGTTCCACTAGCCCGGCATACCACGATCGGCTCTTCCAGAAAATCAGCCGCCGATTCCGAAATATCCGTCCGGGGACGAATTACCTTTTTCGCTTCGAATACCATTTTCCGGGAAGAATTTCCCACTTTCACAATTTCTCCCGTGGCTTCTATATAATCCCCCGCAAATACAGGTGCCAAAAATTCGATATTGTCATATCCCGCAAACAATCCCTCATCTCCATCATGCTGGATAAGCAATTCTGTCGCCACATCCCCAAACAACTGCAACATTCTGGCGCCATCCACTAAATTGCCCCCGTAATGAGCATCGTGAGCACTCATTCTCAATCTGATCATCGACTTCTCCATATTACTCTTTTTAAACGATTCGACCCTTTTTACTTTTTCACAATATAATCTACAAATATAGCCGGAGTCTTCACTGTTTCCGGCGCCAACTCCCCTACTTCCACCAGTTCGGCAATTTCAGCTATTACCAAATCCGCTGCACTAGCCATTAATGGATTGAAATTCTGGGAAGTTCCCCTATAAATCAGATTTCCACTTTTGTCCCCCAGGCTGGCCCCAATCAAGGCCACATCTGCCCGCAAAGGTTTCTCCAATAAATAGTCTTTTCCATCTACAGAAATAACCGGTTTTCCTTCCGCTACAATTGTCCCCATCCCTGTAGTAGTCAAAAAACCACCTAAGCCAGCGCCTCCCGAACGAATACGTTCTGCCAAAGTTCCCTGAGGCACAAACTCAATCTCCAATTCACCGCTATTCATCTGTTCACTGGTACAAGGGTTCGTACCAATATGAGAAACAATTAATTTTTTTACTTGCTTATTGGCAATCAATTGACCTACCCCCCGATCCGGATAAGCAGTGTCATTACAAATAAGCGTCAAATTTTTCACCCCGCTTTGGGCCAGAGCGTCAACGATTGCGTTAGGAGTTCCGTTAGCTAAAAAACCTCCTACCATCACCGTCATTCCCTCTTTTACTTGTGCCACAGCCTCTTCGATTGATATAAATTTGTTCATGGCTATTTTATATAAGGTTTGTTGTTAAATATTACACAGATTAAAAGATTTTTGTCAAATTTACAAATTGTAATATTAAATATGAATTATTCTGAACATTTTTTTGTTATTTAAAATCATTCCAATTTAAACGGTAAAAAATTAAAAACAGACCTGCATAATTCCCCATAACTCTTCTCCTCCCCGTTTATACATTTAAACTCTCCGGACAACTTAAATTAATTTCTCTTATTACGGGTTTGTCTTCCTTTGGCGGTATTGTGTATTTACATTCCTTTTAAAAATCATTAAAAATAATAATTAATGTATCCTATTCAACATTTTATCCGTCCTATCGTACCAAATGAAAATAAAATTAAAGAATATGAAACAATTTATTTTCATTTTATTATTCGCTTTGTTAGGAATAAAAACGGGATTTTCCCAACCGGGACAAAATCCCTATTGGGAAAGAAAAGGACTGACAGCTTTCAATTTATCTCAAGCCAGTTTAAGCAGCTGGTCGGCAGGAGGAGAATCCGCTTTGGGGCTGGACGCATTGCTCACATACACAGCCGATTTCAAAAAAGAGCATCATCTGCTGCACAACCGTCTGGAATTGGCATACGGTCTGAACAAAACAGACGGGAACGGCACCCGTAAAACAAACGACAAAATTTACCTCTCCTCCACTTATGGCTATCAGTTGAAAAAGAATTTCTACCTGAGCGGATTACTCACTTTCCAGACGCAATTCGCCAAAGGATATAATTACGACGTTTCCCGGGACATTTTCATTTCTAAATTTATGGCCCCCGGATATCTGATTATCGGCGCCGGTGTCACCTGGACGCCAAAGGCCTATTTCACCTTAACATTTACCCCGGTAGCCTGGAGAGGTACATTTGTTACCAATAAACGTCTTTCGGATGCAGGGGACTTTGGGGTTAAAAAAGGGAAGCATTTATTTTCAGAATTCGGCGCAAATCTGAAAGCCGAAGTCAAATATGAATTCCTGAAAAATATGACGGTTTATTCCCGTGTGGAATTTTACTCCAATTATCTGGAACAACCGCAAAATATCGACATCCGCTGGGATGTTCTCCTCAATATGAAAATCAACAATTGGTTTTCCACTAATTTAACCACGAACCTGATATACGACAACGATGTAAAAATTGTACAAAAAGACGGGACAGCCGGTCCCCGCGTACAGTTCAAAGAAATCTTAGGAGTAGGATTACAATTTAATTTTTAACAACAATTTATTTTTCAAAAGAAAAAAAGCGAAACACCTCCCACACTGACAATGGCGCCAATGACTTCGGTCCCGGTCACTTTCTGTTTCAAACAAAAGGTAGCCGGCAGCAAAATAATAACCGGAGTCAAAGCCATTAAAGTGGAAGCAATTCCACTTTCGGTATATTGAACAGCCATTAAAGAAAAAGAAACACCCAGAAAAGGCCCGAATACCGTCCCCCAGAAAATAGCCTTCATTGCACGGCCGTCTTTCACTGCCGGGAGTAACATACCCAAACGCCTGCTTAGCCCAAGGATAAGTAGAAAACCAATAATGCCAGTAATGATCCGTATCTGCGAAGCTGCAAAAGGAATCATACGAACGACCTCTTCTTCCTGGGAAACAGCATTGCGGGCATAGTATTCCATTCCCAGCTTGCTGAAAACCAAACCTACTCCCTGCCCCACTCCTCCGCCTATGCCCATCAGTAAACCCTTCAGAGGCAGTTTGATCCGGATTTTTTCCTTGTGTTGCCCTCCCCGGTTAAATACGGATATTGCAATTCCGGATAAAGTGATAGCCATACCTGCAACAGCCAAAGGATGCAAAGACTCGTGCAGGACCAAAGCTCCGCATAAAGCGGCAGAAGGAGGGGCTAAGGTCATCAGCAACTGTCCAAAACGGGAGCCAATCAAAATATATGCATAAAAAAGACAAAAATCTCCGAATACAAAACCGATAAGTCCCGACACAGACAGCCACAACCACGTTTTTCCGTCTGTCCCTACAGGCCAGAAATGCCCCGTAAAACAATACAACAATATACCGAGCATCAGAAAAGCCAATATCAAGCGCAATAGATTCAAAGCCAAAGCCCCTACACGCTTTCCGGCATACTCAAAACAAAGAGCCGTAACCGCCCAGGAAAAGGCTACCCCTAATGAGATCAGTTCTCCCCAATAAGCCATCTTACACTCAATTCGTTATTTTTCCTTTCAGCCTCTCATTAATCAGATCCCGGAACTCCCAGTAAACTTCTTCTAAAAGCATCATTTTTTCCGTGAAGAAAGCATATATACGCTCCCAATCTTCCCGATTGTATATACTCACTCCTTCCAATTCAAAATAAACAGCACTGACGACATTCTCCTCAATTCCCCGGTAATCTTCTTCCCATTTTAAATCCGGTCCGCACATTTCCGCAATCAACTTCCGGTAGCTTAAAAAAATCTCATAAACTTCGTAACGACGTATGTCATTTTTGTGGTCGATCTGAAATAAAACCAAAGCTTTTCCGTTATCCGCATAAAATTTTAGTTGCACAGATTTTATCTTCACCCCCGTCAATATCCATTTCCGGTAAATCTTATGCTTCACGCAATATCGTTTTAAACCCTTCCAAAAATCCACACGCCTTTCTTTAGCTTCTTCCTTACCCAACATAATAATCAGTTTATTGAATATAAAAATTGAAAAAGATTACCTTTGCAAAGGTATAAAAAGAAAGAAAAGGAAATGGCGATGTTAAAATTAAAATACAAAGAATGTAACTGGGAGGCAGGTTGTGATGAAGCCGGACGCGGTTGCCTGGCAGGACCGGTATTTGCGGCCGCCGTTATTTTACCCGACAACTTTCACAACACATTATTAAACGATTCCAAACAACTCACCCGGAAACAACGGGATCAATTGCGACCGGTCATCGAACAGCAAGCTGTAGCCTGGGCTGTAGCCAGTATAGATAATCAGGAAATCGATCAGATCAATATTCTGAATGCTTCGATTTTGGCTATGCATAAAGCACTGGACAAACTCCGTCTCCTTCCGCAACATATTATCGTCGACGGCAACCGTTTTAAGGCCTATAAAGATATTCCCCATCTCTGTATCGTCAAAGGGGATGCACAATATATGTCAATTGCAGCAGCTTCCGTATTAGCCAAAACCCACCGGGATGAATACATGGAAAAATTGGATAAGCTCTTCCCGGTATATAACTGGAAACAAAATAAAGGTTACCCGACACAGGAACACCGCGACAAAATTAAACAATGCGGAATAACCGATTTTCACCGAAAAAGTTTTAACTTAGCAGACGCTCAGTTAAAATTAAATTTTGAGGAATAAATCAATTCCCCTTTTCAATTTTCTATTTTAATATGGCTTTTATAAATTCAATCATTAGTATTTTCACCCAAAAACGTTTGGGACAGATCGATAATTTCAAAGCGAATCCTATCGAAATTCAAAGGAATACCCTAAAAGAATTATTACGCACAGCACAGGATACCCAATTCGGGCAACAATACCATTTCCACTCCATCACGACAGCAGAACAATATCGGGAAAGACTCCCGCTCGTTCACTATGAAGATATCAAAGAATTTATCGTTCAGATGATGAATGGTAAACAAAATATTTTATGGCCGGAAGACGTTAAATGGTTTGCCAAATCATCGGGCACTACAGACGCAAAAAGCAAATTTATTCCGGTTTCCCCCTCTTCTCTGGAAAATTGTCACTTCCGGGGAGGTAAAGATGTCATTTCCATTTTCAACCGCCTTTATCCGGAAGCCCAGGTATTCAGTGGCAAAACACTTGCTTTGGGAGGAAGCAGTGAAGTCAATAAGACAAATACCAATTGTCAGTACGGCGACCTCTCTGCTATTCTTATATCGAATACTCCCTTTTGGGCAAATTTCATGAAAACCCCCGATTCTTCTATTATGCTCATGAGCAATTGGGAGGAAAAACTGGAAAAGATTTGTGAAACCACCATCAAAGAAGATGTACGTTGCCTGGCCGGGGTACCCTCCTGGTTTTTAACCCTGATTCATAAAATACTGGAGAAAACCGGAAAAAATAACCTTCACGAAATATGGCCGAACCTCGAATTATTCATTCACGGAGGGATCAGTTTTATTCCCTACCGTCAGCAATACCAGGAGCTTTTGCCTGACCCGAAGATGAAATACATGGAAACGTATAATGCTTCGGAAGGCTTTTTCGGAATACAAGACGACCCCAACGATACTTCCCTGTTATTAATGCTGGATTATGGAGTTTATTACGAATTTATGCCGGTGAGTGAAATGGGAAAAACCAACCCCCATACGCTTTTATTACCGGAAGTAGAAACAGGTATAAACTATGCACTGATCATTTCTACAAACTGCGGACTCTGGCGTTATATGATCGGAGATACTATCCTGTTTACTTCCCTGAACCCTTATAAATTCAAAATCACCGGACGTACAAAATTATTTATAAACGCTTTTGGAGAAGAACTGATTATCGACAATGCCACCGAAGCATTACGCATTGCCTGCGAGGAGACTCACAGCAGCATATTTGAATATACAGCGGCCCCTATTTTTATGCAGGAAGGCCAGAAAGGTGCACACGAATGGCTAATTGAATTCAAAACTCCTCCCGCTGATCTCGAAATTTTTGCCGGAATTCTGGACAGAGAATTACAAAAATTAAATTCTGACTATGAGGCGAAACGCCTCTTATCCCTTGAAAGACTAAAAATACACCAGGCCCGGCCTAATCTTTTCACCGACTGGCTAAAAGAAAAAGGTAAATTGGGAGGCCAGCATAAAGTGCCCCGTTTATGGAACGACCGGACACATATTGACCAATTACTCGAAATGAATACAAAATAATTTGTTATCTAATTTTTCAATTCCTATGAATATAAAATTAATAAGTCCGGTCTCGTGGAAAGATTATGAGCTGATCGATAGTGGTAACTTTGAAAAATTAGAACGTTTCGGCTCTTATTTCATTGCCCGCCCTGAACCTCAGGCCCTGTGGAATAAATCGCTTTCTGAAGCGGAATGGGTAAAACGTGCTGATGCTTATTTCCGAAAAGACACACGCAGCGAAGAAAGAGGGGAATGGATATGTAAACCCCGTATGCCTCAGCAATGGTTTGTCACCTATCAATACCAGAATATGAAACTGCGTATGCGCCTTGGCCTGACGTCTTTTAAACACGTAGGCTTGTTTCCGGAACAAGCTGAAAACTGGAATTTTATTTATTCTCAAATTCAGCATATGCCGAGTGGGACAAAAGTACTCAATCTCTTTGCATATACGGGAGGGGCTACTCTGGCAGCCCGAAGTGCAGGCGCTGAAGTAACCCACGTCGATTCCGTTAAACCCGTCGTCAGCTGGTCCCGTGAAAACATGGAAGCCTCCGGACTCAGCGATGTCCGGTGGATCGTAGACGATGCCCTTAAATTCGCCCGCAGGGAAGTAAAACGTGGGAAAAAATACAATGGGATTATACTGGACCCGCCGGCTTATGGGCGAGGCCCCGAAGGCGAAAAATGGATTCTGGAAGAAAACATCAATGAACTGTTGTCGCTCTGTAAACAGCTATTAACTCCGGAACAAAGTTTCCTGGTCTTAAACCTTTATTCTATGGGTTTATCTGCTCTTTTAGCCCGTACTGCCGTACAACAACTTACCGGCATAGGGCAGGGAGAACAATTCGGAGAATTATATTTTAATGATTCTTTTGGCAAGGCCCTTCCCCTAGGGGTTTATTACCGCTTTTGGAGATAACAAAACCAAAGGAACGATCCGAATCCGGATCGTTTCCCGGTCTTCTGTTCTTTACTTTGAAAACAGCAATTCCCTATATTTCGGCAATGGCCAGATTTCGTCGTCTACAAGCAATTCCAACTTATCGATATGGTAACGGATTTTCTCCAAATAAGGCCGTACGGTAAGGGAATAGGCCTCTGCCCTTTCGACTTCACTGGAGTAACTGTTATTGGCTATCTTACGCGCTTCTGTCATTTCATTCACCATCGTTTTGATTTCCTTAATGTGACGGGAAATCTCTTTGATGGATTCTAATTGTACATTTCCCACTTCAGCATATACGTCCGGTAAAATTTCCTTTAATCCTTTTACATTCTCAATCAATGTATTCTGATAAGTAATCGCTGTAGGAATAATATGATTCAATGCCAGATCCCCCAACACCCGGGACTCAATCTGCAATTTTTTTAAATATGTCTCGTTTTTGATCTCAAAGCGGGCTTCCAGTTCCCGAACGGAAAAAATCCCGTTCTCTACAAATAATTCCTTCGCCTTCGGAGCCAAATACGCCTTTAAGGCTGTTATACAGTCATTCTCGACAGACAAGCCTCTTTTCTTTGCCTCTTCTTGCCATTCTTTACTGTATCCGTTTCCCTCAAACCGGATTTTTTTACAGGCAATAATGTATTTTCTCAGGACCTGAAATATAGCTTCGTCTTTTTTCACTCCTTTGTCGATCAATCCGTCCGTTTCTTTTTTAAATGCACTTAATTGCTGGGCAACAGCAGCATTCAGGACGATCATTGCCGCACCACAATTGGCAGAAGCACCTACTGCCCGGAACTCAAAACGATTCCCGGTAAAAGCAAAAGGAGAAGTCCGGTTACGGTCCGTATTGTCCCGCATAATTTCCGGAATTTTACCCACATTCAATTTCAATTCCGTCTTTTCATCCGGACTCATTTTTTTATTGCTTACTTTCTGCTCAATTTCATCCAGAATAGCAGCTAATTGCCGGCCCAGGAAAACCGACATAATAACAGGAGGCGCCTCATCTCCACCTAAACGGTGTTCATTGCCCAAAGAAACGATACAGGCCTTAAACAAAGCTTCGTGTTCCAATACCGCCCGGGTCGTCGCCGTCAGAAAAATCAAAAATTGCATATTGGATTTCGGATTTTTTCCAGGAGACAAGAGATTTACCCCAGTATCCGTAAGCAATGACCAATTGTTGTGCTTTCCCGAACCGTTAATCCCCTTAAAAGGCTTTTCATGCAACAAAACCCTGAAATAATGGTGCCGGGCTACCCGCTTCATCGTAGACATCAACAATTGATTATGATCCACTGCCAAATTAGCCTCCTCAAAAATAGGAGCCAACTCAAACTGATTGGGGGCACATTCATTGTGACGGGTTTTTGCCGGAATCCCTAAACGATAACATTCCGTCTCCAATTCATCCATAAAAGCATTTACCCGTTCCGGAATAGATCCGAAATAATGATCCTCCAATTGCTGATCTTTGGCCGCAGAATGACCCATTAAAGTTCTTCCACACAACTTTAAATCCGGACGGGCATTGAACAAAGCCTCATCGATCAAAAAATATTCCTGTTCCCATCCCAAAGTAGCCGTTACTTTACGCACGTCCTTATCAAAATACTGGCAAATATCCACAGCAGCCCGGTCGATTAAAGCCAGCGCTTTCAGCATCGGGGTCTTATAATCCAACGCCTCTCCCGTATAAGCAACAAACACCGTCGGTATACAAAGGGTATTATTATTAATAAAAGCCGGAGATCCCGGGTCCCAGGCCGTATATCCCCTCGCTTCAAAAGTATTTCGTATTCCTCCGTTTGGAAAACTGGAAGCGTCCGGCTCTTGCTGAACCAATAGTTTTCCGTCGAAGGACTCAATAATATTTCCATCTTTCAAAACATCTATGAAACTATCGTGTTTCTCAGCTGTAGCTCCGTTTAAAGGGTGAAACCAGTGTGTATAATGAGTTGCTCCTTTCTCTACGGCCCAGGTTTTCATTGCAGCAGCCACCTGATCCGCCAAGGTACGGTCGATTGTCCCGCCTTGAAACATTACCTTTTCCAATTTCTTGAACGCTTCCACAGAGAGATAATGCCTCATTTTTTCCAAAGTAAATACATCCGCACCATAGATTTCGGACACCCTCTGTTTTTTTTCTCTTCCGGCTATCACTCTTCCGGCTATTTGCTCTAAAGCTGAAAATCTGATTTTTGCCATAAATATTATTTTTCAATACATACCCACCTTTATACAGGGGACAAAAGTATAAAATATTATTATTTTACCGACACACCCCCTCTTTTTTAATAGAAAAATTCTCAAAAAAGCGAAATCTAAATATTAGAACACTCTGATCAGGAACCTCTGCCGGACACATTTGATTTCCGTTTATTTCTCCTATCTTTGTCTCAAAGCATCGGATATGAAAAAAATTGCTGCGATACACGATTTATCCGGATACGGAAGAGCTTCCCTTACGGTAGTTATTCCCGTTCTTTCCCATATGGGTTATCAGGTCTGCCCCCTTCCGACAGCCATCCTTTCTGCCCATAGCGAATACGAGAACTACCGTAGTCTGGACCTGACTTTTTACATGCAGGATATCATTGACCACTGGAAAGAATTAAAATTAAAATTCGACGCTATCTATTCCGGTTACCTGGCTTCTGACCGCCAAATGGACATTGTCTCCGGATTTTTCGAAGACTTCGGACGAAAAGACAATTTTATTCTGGTTGATCCCGTACTGGGAGATCACAATCAGCTATATCCGGGTATGACTCCGGAAATGGTGGAGGGAATGCGAAAGCTGTGCTCAAAAGCAAAGGTGATAACGCCGAATCTTACTGAAGCCTGTTTTTTATTGGGAGAAAAAGGAACAGATCACATAAATCAGGAAGAAACAATAAACTGGTGCAGGCAATTGAGTACCCTGGGTCCTGAATACGTTATTATTACCTCGGCCCCTTCCGGCAATCACCAAAATATCGCCACCATTGCCTATAATAAGACAGACCGAAGAACCTGGCGTGTTATTTCAGATTATATTCCAGCTTCATATCCCGGTACCGGTGATGCCTTCGCCAGCGTTATCACCGGTTGTCTACTGAACGGAGACAGTCTCCCGGAAGCAATTGACCGGGCTGTTTATTTTATCAATATGGGAATAAAAGCCACCTTCGGTTATGACCAGAGCCCCCTCGACGGTATGAATCAGGAAAAAGTGCTTCATTACCTAAATGAACCCCTTCCCTACTACCGCTACGAAATCATCGATTAATATTTATCTTTTTAGAGGCATTCTTATTTTTATGAAAGCAATTATCACGGATTTGGACGGCACCATACTCCCCTCAGGGGGTAGCATCAGTAAGCAAACGCTCCGTTCCTTCCGGGAATTAGGCTCCCGTTCAATCGTCCGGATCATTGCTACCGGCAGGACTTTATTTGCTGCCCGTAAATTCCTGCCCGACGATTTTCCCATCGATTACCTGATTTTTTCTTCCGGAGCCGGAATCATGGAATGGAAAAACAAAAAAATCCTGCAAGCCTACCACCTCAGCCAAGCAGAAACTCAACAATTAGCCGCCTATTTATGGAACTACAATATCAATTTTACGATACAACAAGAAATTCCGGACAATCACTATTTTTATTATACCGATATCTATCCCGCCCACAGTGATTATATCCGCCGGATCGATAAATTCCGGGACTACGGAACACTTATTTCGTATCCCGAAGAAATACAGACCTCAGCAACACAATTGATTATGATCCTGAATAGTCAACAATTAGCTTTAATTGAAAAAATAAAAAAGGACCTTCCCCTTTATTCCGTTATCCGTTCTACTTCTCCCATAGATAAACAAGCTGTATGGTTAGAAATATATCCTCCTCTTGTGAATAAAGGAAGCAGTTGCCAATATTTACTGGATATTTTAAAGATTGCCCCTACCGACTGTGCCGGCATCGGAAATGATTACAATGATACCGATTTTCTGGACATTTGCGGAAAAGCCTATCTGGTGAAAAATGCCCCTTCCCAGCTGCTTCCTCATTATCATACCGTAGCATCCGATAAGGAAGAAGGGTTTAGTGAATTTGTTATCCAAATTTTATAAAAGACTGTCGGATTTATGTTCCGGCAGTCTTTCGTCCGGTTTTTGGGAATAGGACCTATTTCAAAATTCCTTTTTCTTTCAAAAGGATTTCCATCTCTTTCTGTAATTTACGGGCTTCTTCTCCCGCCCTTACGGCAAATTGTTCAGTCTTGTCCGCAAATATGATTCCCCGGGAAGAATTGACAATTAACCCGCAGTAAGCGTTCATCCCATGTCTGGCAACTTCCTCCAGACTCCCGCCCTGAGCGCCGACACCCGGTACCAATAAAAAATGATCCGGCACAATAGCCCGTATTCCTTCCAACATTTCTGCTTTAGTAGCTCCCACAACATACATCATATTCTGTTTATCTCCCCACTCCTGAGACTTGCGTAAAACCTCCTCATATAGTTTCACTCCTTTTTCTTCCCGGAATTGAAAATCAAAAGCCCCTTTATTGGAAGTCAAGGCCAATAAAATTACCCATTTATCCGGGTATTGTAAAAAGGGGATGACGGAATCTTCACCCATATAAGGTGCAACGGTAATGGCATCGAAATTCAAAGTATTTAAAAAAGCTTTGGCATACATCTGTGAGGTGTTTCCGATATCCCCCCGCTTTGCGTCTGCGATGGTAAAAATTTCCGGATATTGCTGCCGTATATATTGTACTGTTTTTTCCAGACTCTCCCAGCCTTTTACTCCCCGGCTTTCATAAAAAGCAATATTGGGTTTATAAGCGACCGTTACTTCTGCTGTCGCTTCAATAATAGCTTTGTTAAATTCAAATACCGGATCTTCTGCTTCCAATAAATGAGAAGGGATCTTAGCGATATCAGAGTCCAGTCCCACACAAAGAAACGATCTCTTTTTTTTGATCTGCTCAAATAAACCTGTATAATTCATAGTTGTATCTCTTTTTATTCATTTATACCTTGTTCTTTTAAAGTCCCGTCTCTTTCAGTCTTTCTGTATTTTCTTCTATTTGCAGTTTTTCTATGACCTCATCGATTTCTCCGTCCATGACAGCGGAGAGATTATAAAGAGTAAAATTAATCCGGTGGTCTGTCACTCTTCCCTGCGGATAGTTGTAAGTCCGTATTTTCGCCGAGCGGTCGCCCGTTGATACCATCGTCCTTCGTTTCGCAGCAATTTCATCCATATGTTTTTGGTATTCGACAGCATAAATACGGGAACGCAATTCGTTCATCGCCTTAGCCAGATTTTTAATCTGCGACTTTTCATCCTGACAGGTAACGACAATTCCTGTAGGAATATGAGTTAACCGAATAGCAGAATAAGTCGTATTTACGGATTGGCCTCCGGGGCCGGAAGAACAATAGGTATCCTTACGGATATCTCCCGGGTTGAGCTGTACGTCAACTTCCTCCGCTTCAGGCAAAACAGCCACAGTAGCAGCAGAAGTATGAATTCGCCCTTGTGTCTCTGTTGCCGGCACCCGTTGTACCCGGTGTACCCCCGACTCATACTTCAAAATCCCGTAAACTCCATTACCGGAAACATTGGCTACAATCTCCTTGTATCCTCCCGCTGTTCCTTCATTCGCATTGGTTACCTCAATTTTCCAGCCCCTTCTCTCACAGAATTTCGTATACATCCGGAACAAATCCCCGGCAAAAAGGCAAGCTTCATCTCCCCCCGTTCCTCCGCGGATTTCCAAAATTACATTTTTGGAGTCTTCCGGATCTGCCGGTACCAACAATAATTTAATATGTTGTTCCATTTCCGGTAATTTTTCCGACAATTCCTCCAACTCCAGCTGAGCCATTTCTTTCAGTTCCGCATCCTCTTCCACATCCAGAATGTGCTGGGATTCCTCCACAGTTGCCAATGTCCTCTTATATTGATCCGCCGCAGTCGTAATAGCTTCCAGTTCCTTATACTCCTTTGTCAATTTCACATAACGCTCCATATCTCCGATAACTTCAGGATCAGTAATTAACTGACCGATTTCTTTAAACCGGATATAATAGGTCTCTAATTTTTCTATCAGCGGATTCTCCATATATTTTTCTTTTTCTATATTTTCCGACACAAAAATAATATTTTTACCCCAGAGGGACACCTCTTTTAGACAATATTTTAGTACCGGAACATCGCCTTAAATCCGGCCAGGAAATTACCTGCAACGGGAAATTTGCCGGACAGTCTCCTCTAAAGGATAAAAAGAAAAGTACGGATAGCGGGCTAAAAATTTAGCAGCAGAATAATAAGACTTATGATGTGAAGAACGGGCTGTCTCCTGAGTAAAAACCGGCTGTCGCCCGGTCATTTTCCCCCACGCAGCTAAAGAACGCCAGGCCAGGGAAGTCATCCAGGGTTTCATTTCCAGAAAAGGAGGCTTATGACCGGTCGCCCGGGCAATACAGGTAAATAATTCCTTATAATTATAGTTGCCGCCATTGATGACAAAACGTTCTCCTTCGACTTCCCTGTCTTTTCCCAAAATTAGCATTGCTTTACAGACATCCCGTACATCTACATATCCGCATACACCATCCGTATAAAAGGGCATTCCTTTGGAAACAATCAGAAACAATTGGGAACTGCTTCTTCCCCAATGACCCGCCCCTAAAATAATAGAAGGATTGACAATAACCGTTTCCAATCCTTTCCTTACCTGCTGCCAGACAATATTTTCTGCTGCTATTTTGCTCTGCGAATATACAGAACGGACCGTCTCCATAATAATAGGAGTATTCTCATCTACAATTTCCTTTTCATGACGGGCATCTCCCAAAGCAGCTATCGAACTGACATAACATAAACGGACCTTATATTTCCGGCATAACTGCGCAATATTCTCCGTTCCTTTCAGGTTAATGTCCAGCAGTTTATCTTTATCCCCTCCGGAAAAAGAGACAACCGCAGCACAATGATATACACATTCCGCCTGCTGCACTACCGGCTCCAGTGTTTCTTTCTTCAAAACATTCCCTTCCACCCAGTTTACTTTCTGCCAGGCCTGCTCTCCCCCCGGATATTGCAAAAATACTTCATGTGTCCCTTCTAAACGGCTGCTGTCCCTCTTTAAAGCATACACGCCCTGTCCATCTTCCACCAAATGATATAATAAATGACTACCTAATAAACCCGTAGCCCCTGTGACAAAAACCATATACAATTTGTTTTAGCAAAAACCGACTTTTCATAGAGATACCGGAGCATATTTTCTATTTTACACTCCATAATTAATTCCCGTTCCGGAAATAAACTTCGCCAATCTCTTTATTTTAATTAAAACGAATTCCTCCCTGAAAGAGTTTCATATTTTTATTCAGATATTTTGCTTTTTTAAACGACTTTCACCCCCTTTTCCGCTCCGGCATCTATTATATCCGTCAGCTGAATTTCTTCAAAAATACAAAGCATTTTTCATGCCTTCCAGTTAAACCTGACATGCTGAATGACGTTCTCGCTCAGGCTTCTGTGAACAGCACAGGCCCGTGCTGCCCGCTCCATAGCAATCTTATGTTTATCCGAATATTCCCGTTCCGGCATAAAAAAAACCAAATCGACGACACCGATACGGCGCAAAGGATCTGCCTCCATTTTCTTGACTATACTCACCTCCGTACCGGAAACATCGACCCCGATAGCCTCGGCAAATAATCCCATAGCCGTCATCATACAAGCAGCCAAAGATGTGACACATAAATCAGTAGGAGAAAAAGATTCCCCTTTTCCCCGATTATCGGTAGGTGCGTCCGTGATCAACTTCATTCCACTCTGTACATGTTCACATTCTACCCGTAAATCCCCCAAGTATTTTATTTTTATCGTTTCCATCATTTCTTTTCTTCAAATACGCAGGGAAGGGGAGAAAGTTTTCCTACCCATAAAAAACCGTGTAAAATATATCCCAATGAGCTACATTTTACACGGTAACTAAAACAAATACCCGTTTACCATTCAAAAGTAATTGTCTGTTTCACTTGTTCCCCCAGACTGTAATGCACCGGGCAAGTAAGAGCAGCCCGTTCCAATGCCTTTTTGTCTTTTTCCGTGTAAGTCCGGTCCGGCATATGAAACGTCACAATAACTTCTCCGATACGCCTCGGATCTGTAGCCATTACCTTCGTAATTTCGATTTCAGTTCCTTTGACATCGAGACCGGCATTCTGGGCGTATAAGCCCATAATAGTCATCATACAGGCTGCTAAAGCAGAAGCACATAAATCAGTAGGAGAAAAAGATTCTCCTTTCCCATGATTATCAGTCGGGGCATCAGTAATAATTTTCGTCCCACTCTGTAAATGTTCACATTCTATGCGCAAATCACCTAAATACGTTGCTTTTACTGTTGTCATCATCTAAATTTTTAATGATTTATTATCATTCCTTTTCAATCAAACATTTGTATGGCTTCCGGGAAATGCTGTATACCCAGATCGACCCCACTCACTATTACTAAATCGAAACGAATTTCTCTATCCAATTTCTTACACCTGATATAAGCGGCAGCAGCACTCAACAGATTTTTTCTTTTTTGGAAATCCACCAATTCTGAAGGATATTCAACTCCTTTCTGACGGGTCTTCACTTCTACCACTACGATTACGTCCCCGTCCATACAGATAATGTCGATCTCCCAATGCCGGTAACGCCAATTCCGCTCCAGTATTATGTATCCTAAAGCCTGCAAATAAGCGGCGGCTCTGTCTTCTCCGGTATGCCCCAAACAGAGAGATCCTGCCATGTCAAAAGTTTTAATCAAATGTAAAGAAAAATTTGAAAAATAAAAAAAATAGATATAGTTTTACTTGCTTAACTGCAGTTTTCCGAACTTTAACTTTTTGATATCTAAACTTTATTGTATATCTTTGTAAGGTTTTTTGGGAGAATGCAATTATGGCGAAGAAAAGAGTTTTATTTATATCCTCAGAGATTATGCCTTACCTGCCCGAATCGGAAATGTCGCATATTGGCAGATATTTACCACAGGGAATACAGGAAAAGGGGAAAGAAATCAGAACGTTTATGCCTCGGTTCGGCTGTATTAACGAACGCCGCAACCAACTTCACGAAGTCATCCGTTTGTCCGGTATGAACCTGATCATTAACGATACAGATCATCCCTTAATTATAAAAGTTGCTTCCATACAATCTGCTCGTATGCAAGTGTATTTTATTGATAACGAAGATTATTTCCAAAGGAAGCATACGATTACAGACGAAAAAGGACGCTTCTTTGAAGATAATGATGAAAGGGCTATTTTCTTTGCAAGAGGAGTTTTTGAAACAGTAAAAAAACTCAGGTGGGCACCGGACTTGATTTATTGTCAGGGTTGGTTCACTTCGCTCGTTCCCCTTTACCTGAAAAAAGAATATGCGGACGATCCGATTTTTACTCATTCTAAAGTCGTATTCTCTACTTCTAACGATACATTTGAAGGGAATTTACAAAAAGATTTCCATAAAAAAATCCTCACCGAAAATATCAGTGCTAAAGACGTAAATCTGGTAAAAGAGCCAACACATACGAATGTAAATAAATTGGCATTTTATTATTCGGACGGCATTATTTTTAACAATACAAATATAGAACAAGAGCTGAAGGAATATGCCGGAAAATTGGGAAAACCTATTCTGGAATACTCCAATAAAGAAGAATATATCGATCATTATTCGGATTTTTTCGATCAGATCATAGAAATCAAAAGATAGGCAGAAAGCTGTATAAGACAAAAACTTATACAGCTTTTTTTTTATTAAAAATCTACTTCAATAATTTTTTTATTTACTAACGAACTAACTTTATGTGTGGAATTGTAGCTTATATTGGGGGAAGAGAAGCTTGTCCCATACTTTTAACCGGATTAAAACGTCTGGAATACCGGGGGTATGACTCTGCAGGTATTGCCCTGATCCATCATCACCAGATTCATGTTTATAAAACAAAAGGAAGAGTTCAGGACCTGGAAAAAAAACTTCAGGAAACAAATCTACATGCGAATACAGGTATGGGGCACACCCGTTGGGCCACACACGGGGAACCCAATGATGTAAATGCACATCCCCATACCTCTATGAATGGAAAATTTTGTCTGGTACACAACGGCATTATTGAAAATTACACCCTCTTAAAAGAAAAATTAATCAGAAGAGGGTATTTTTTTAAAAGTGAAACAGATTCAGAAGTACTGGTAAATCTGATCGAATATATTTACTTGAAAGGAGGAATAGATGCAGAAACAGCCGTCCGCCTGGCTTTGACAAAAGTAGTAGGAGCCTATGGGCTGGTTATCCTGTGCAGCGACGAACAGGACAAACTCATCACAACACGGAAAGGGAGCCCCCTGGTCATAGGCGTTGGAGACAGAGAATATTTTGCAGCATCTGACGCTACTCCAATCATTGAATATACCAAAAATGTCATTTATCTAAACGATGACGACATCGCCGTTCTGAGGAAAGACGGACTTACGTTAAAAACCCGTAACAACGACATGTTATCCCCGGATATCCAACAGGTAGACCTGGATATTGAAAAAATCGAAAAAGGAGGTTTCCCCCATTTTATGCTGAAGGAAATCTATGAACAAGTCTATTCGATCCGCGACACCATACGCGGAAGAGTCAATCTGGAAGCTTCTGAAATATTTTTGGGCGGAATCAGCGAAATGATACCCCGTCTTCTTCGTACCGGCAGAATTATAATTGTCGGTTGCGGGACTTCCTGGCACGCCGGTCTGGTCGGAGAATACCTCCTGGAAGAGCTGACCGGAATTCCCGTGGAAGTGGAATATGCTTCCGAATTCCGGTACCGGAATCCGATCATCAAAGAAAATGACATCGTACTTGCCATCTCTCAAAGCGGGGAGACAGCAGATACACTGGCAGCAGTCCGCTTAGCCAAAGAGAAAGGAGCAACGGTCCTGGGCATTTGTAATGTCGTCGGCTCCGGAATCGCCCGGGAAACAAACGCAGGCGTATATACCCATGCCGGTCCGGAAATCGGAGTTGCTTCTACAAAAGCATTTACAGCCCAAATTGCTGTCCTAACCATGCTGGCTCTTTCCATCGGACACAAAAAAGGACTATTACCCGATACAAAATACCAAGCTTATATAGAAGAGTTATATCAACTGCCAGATAAAATTAACGAGATTCTGAAAAAAGATAAGGAAATACTAGAATTAGCTGCTCAGCTCAAAGATTGTCCCAATGCCATCTACCTCGGCCGTGGCTGCCAATATCCCGTTGCCCTTGAAGGAGCTCTCAAATTGAAAGAAATTTCTTACATACATGCAGAAGGATATCCCGCAGCTGAAATGAAACACGGACCTATCGCTTTAATAGACGAAAAAATGCCGGTTTTTGTGATAGCGACCCGCGACACTTATTACGAAAAAATTGTATCCAATATTAAGGAAGTCGAATCCCGGAAAGGAAATGTAATCGCTCTCATTAATCCCGGAGAAGAAATTGTAAAAAATATCGCTCAATATACCATTGAAATTCCCGATACACTGGAATTATTATCTCCTTTGCTTTCGGTGATTCCGTTACAGCTTATTTCCTATCATATTGCGGTTCTGCGCGGCTGCAATGTCGATATGCCCCGCAATCTGGCAAAATCGGTAACGGTAGAATAGAAACGGGCATCTGGAAGGTCTTTTTAATGAACAGCACCTCCGGTCTGCTGACTGTTTCCTGCGGAAAACAGTCAGTCGTCCGCTGAACGACAGGCCTTCCAAACACCCCTTTTCCAACGTATTTTCTCCGGAAAGAAGATACCTATTTCTTTTTATCCAATTTTTCCTGCCACCTCCAGGCATTAGCCAGAGTCTCGACCAAAGCGACCTGAGCTTTCCAGCCCAATTCCTTATTCGCCAGAGAAGTATCAGCCCAAACTTTCTCTATATCTCCGGCACGGCGTCCGGTAATTTTGTAATTCACTTTCTTTCCCGTAGCTTTTTCAAAAGCCTGAATCAATTCGAGTACGGAAACTCCATTCCCGGTTCCGATATTAAAATACTCGTAATTCGCTTTATTCTTACCTCCGATCAACCGGCGTATGGCAACCACATGGGCTTTTGCCAGATCGACTACATCGATATAATCCCTTACCGGGGTTCCGTCCGGAGTATTGTAATCATCCCCGAAGACACTGAGCTGTTCCCGTATGCCAGCGACAGTCTGAGTCAGATAAGGAATTAAATTATTGGGCACTCCATTGGGTAATTCCCCTATGTTAGCAGAAGGATGAGCCCCTATCGGATTGAAATAACGCAAAGCTATCAGATTCATCTCTTTCTCTACTTTTGCCAAATCCCGCATAATATCTTCACACATCGCTTTCGTATTTCCATAAGGAGATTCTGCTTGTTTCCGCGGTGTTTGTTCTGTTACAGGTAGCACATCTGCCTGTCCGTAAACAGTACAGGAAGAAGAAAAAACCAGATTTTTAACCCCGAATTCCCGCATAGAAGCCAAAACATTCATCATCGAATTCAGATTATTTCTATAATATTCTAAAGGCTTCACAACCGATTCCCCGACAGCCTTCAAAGCTGCAAAGTGGATAACAGCACAAATATCTTTGTGACGGGCAAAAAAATCACGGGTAGCTGCTGCATCCGTCAAATCAAACTGCTCGAACTCCGGACGAATACCTGTAATTTTCTCAATGCCATCCAAAACCTGAATATTGGAATTACAAAGATTATCTACAATTATCACTTCAAAACCACTTTGTTGAAGCTCAACGACTGTATGAGACCCGATATAACCGGTACCTCCTGTAACAAATATTTTCATCGTATAAAAATTTATAAGATTAACCTACTCACTGTAAATCATTGCAAAGTAAATAATAAAATATGAAAATCTATAAAAACTCAACCGATAAGTATGGAGATTTTGCTTCTTTTTCCTACTTTTGCAATATGCATAGATATATAGAATACATATCAGATTTGCTCTTTTTGCACGATTGCGTAATCATTCCCGAATTCGGTGGATTTATATGCAATTATAAAAGTGCATATATAGATGAGAAAAACGGATTTATATACCCTCCTTCCAAAACGATAGTATTCAATTGTAATCTGACCCATAATGACGGTTTACTGGCCAATTGGATCGCGTGTAAGGAAAATATCTCTTACGATAAAGCCATAAAGCAAATCGAATTCTTTTGCGAGGACTTAAAAATACGCCTCAATCAACGGGAAAGAATAAACTTTGAGGGAATTGGTAGTTTTTATACAGACCGCCGTTTTCATATTTTATTCGAACCGTCAGAAAAGAATTTTCTGTTTCCAGTGCTGGGCATGGAAAAAATAGAAGTACTTAAACGGACTTCCCGCATCAAAAGGATTCGTCAGGTTGAGCTCTCTTCGGTACCCGTTTCTCCCGATTATATTAATACAGAATCCGGGAATTGGATACAACGTTCCCTGAAATACGGGGTTGCTGCTGCTGTAATTGCCGGTCTCGTTGTCATCACTCAAATCGGGACAACTCCATTCAAGAAGACGAAAGACAGCACATTTATTGCCAATACCTCTGCAGTACAATCCATACCGTCTGTTTCCGGTCCGGAAGGTTCTCCTATGCAAGCGAACAGGATTAAAATTTCTCCCGATTATGATTATGTCTCCTACGACCCGCTCGTAGATGCAGACCTTTGAAAGATTCTTTAGGGGCCATCGCGCCGGCTAAAATAATAATCTTCCTGCACAGCATTCCTTACCTGTCCATCCATTTTTTAAAAGCTGCCACCCGCTCTCTACTGACCAGGATATCCTCTTTCCCTTCCCAGGCCTGAAGTATAATCTTCAGTCTTTTCGGGGAATAGGCAACCACATCCTAAATAGCATTAAAATTAACGATGAAATTTCTGTTTACCCTTAAAACAAACCGGATGATCTTCAAAAATAAAACTCTGTACCCCGGTATTCCGCCTTTCCTCAAACGGTAACCTTTATTTCGAAATAAAGCAACTTCCTTACTTTTTGCTGATATTTATTAAAGCATTTATGACACAAAAAAGAATATAAAGGGGAATAATGAATAGAATAACAGCTAAACCACCTATTAAAGCTATCACCATTAAAGTCAGAAAATAAAGATACCTGATTTTATTTTCCTGCCATCCGAAACCGGAAATCTTTAGTGAAAACATGGGCAATTCACTAATCAGTAATAAGGACAGAATAACGATACAAGCAACCAAAACCCCTATATTTCCAAAAAATGCAGTATATATTTCCGGTAAATAACGGGATGCAAAAATCAAGGCCACCCAAAATAAAGCATGAGCCGGTACAGGCATCCCAATAAAAGAACGGGTCTGACGGGTATCTAAATTAAATTTAGCCAATCTAAAGGCAGAAAAAAAAGGAATGAGCACAGGAGAAAAAAGAATAAGCAGCTGCCCTATACTTCCTCCGGAAAGGCTCGCTTCTCCTCCTGCAAAAACAATATTCCGTAAAAGCAGATGCGCTAAAAAAGCAGGCGCTACTCCGAAACTAATCACATCTGCCAAAGAATCCAATTCCTTACCCATTTCCGATTTAACATGTAACAAACGAGCTACCAAACCATCGAAAAAATCGAAAATCATCCCTAACAAAATAAAAGCTGCCGCTAATTCAGGATAACCATACATTACCATAAATATTGCTATACTACCGGATATTACGTTCAAGCCTGTAATTAAATTAGGTATATGTTTTTTCATATTCGTTCCTCTATTTGTATTTTCTATGTCGTTACCAACTGTATTCAATTGTCTGGAAACAAATCTCCAGTTATTTCCTTTATAAATTTACCGCTGACAAGTATACGAAAATAATTTTTTCTTTTCCTAGCGTTTCTCAAAGGATTTGACACCTATTTTTCCTGTTTGTCTTTTTTGTCCCGGTTCTTTTCCATTTTAACTTTCAAACGCGACTTTCTTTTTTTTAATGTGTCAGGAGTGATAAATAAAACTTTGGCTATCGCTTTATTACTGACTCCTAACTTCATTAAAATCAATAATAAAATTTCCTGAGTAGAAATATCTGAACGATTATTCAGCAAATTGTCAATGTAATCTTTTTGATCTTTACGCAGAATATCCAGCAAATTTTGAAAGTAAGCTTCTCTGTTTTTCTTATTTAATTCCTGATAATTCTGATAAAATACAGGCATACGGCTCTCCACATCCGATTCTTTCAGCAAGGCATCCAACTGCTCCATGTAATCTGCATTAGCTAATTTTATCAAATCTTCCGCTGTCAAACGTAAAAAGGGAATAAGATTTTCAGTAACTAACGTTCTTTC
>NZ_CALCLB010000025.1:0-42035 GCF_937966165.1 uncultured Odoribacter sp. | reverse complement strand
CCCCCAACACTTACCCCCATAGAAAAAAGAATTCTCTCTAAGCATTTGAAAATAAAACCTTATCAACAATTATTCTTTACACATCAACAATACGGTCCGATCCGGGATATAAACGCCAAGGCGACCCCTCTTTGCCCGGATAAAAATTCTTTTATCCTTTGTTTAACAGGTATAGCTAATTCCACACCTTATATAAACTACTTAAAAAAAATTACTCCCCACGTTCAAGAACTAAAATACCCGGACCATTACCGTTTCACCTCTAAAGATATAGAAGAAATTTGCATCAGATTCGAAACGATTCCCAACCCGGACAAATATTTTTTTACAACCGAAAAAGATCTCATGCGTTTAAAATCATGGGACTTACCTGAAGACCTAAAAAAGAGATTATTTTATATACCCGTAGAACCGGTATTTTTAAATAAACAGGATGTTTTATTAAATGAACTGAAAGCCTATGTTACAAAAAATAAATGAAAGTGCAGCCTATATCTCCCGTTTCCTGGAAAAAGAAACTTATTCCATCGGCATTATTTTAGGGACCGGTTTGGGAGAACTTGGAAAATCCATAGAAGTAAAACATGTTATCCCCTATGCAGCCATTCCTCATTTCCCTGTATCTACCGTACAGGGCCATAAGGGAAATTTACTCATCGGAAAATTCGGAGGTAAAAACGTAATCGCCATGCAGGGCAGGTTCCATTTTTACGAAGGATATCCCATGCAGGAGGTCACTTTTCCTGTACGGGTTTTACATCAACTGGGCGTATCCCGCTTATTTGTATCCAATGCTGCCGGAGGCGTTAATACGAATTTCCTGGCAGGAGATTTAATGGTTATAACAGACCACATCAATCTTTTTCCGGAACATCCGTTAAGAGGTAAAAATATCGATGAATTGGGCCCCCGTTTTCCAGGTATGACAAATGCTTATAGTCCGGAATTGATCCGTATGGCTGAAGAAGCCGGAGAAAAATTAGGCATTCAATTGAGAAAAGGGGTATATGCAGGCTTACAAGGTCCTTCTTTCGAAACTCCGGCAGAATACAACTGGATACGGGTTATCGGCGGAGATGCCGTCGGGATGTCTACTGTTCCTGAAATTATTGTGGCCCGCCATATGAATATGGAATGTTTCGGTATGTCTGTAATTACAAACAGTACAGCTTCCCCCGAACTGATCAAAACAAACCACGAAGAAGTACAGGATATCGGGAACACTGCCCAACCCCGGATGACGGCTTTATTTAAAGAAATTATTTCCAATCTGTAATCCGGTTATTTCCGCATAAGGGGAGAATAGCTTTCTAACCTAAAATTATTGGGAATACATACAATCATCAATTTGTCTGTATTCTCAATAATAGTTTATTAAAACTTATCAATACGGTTTACAATTTCTGAAACTAGGGAAATAATATTTATTCCCTTCCGTCATCCGTTAACAACATAATTCCCGCACCAAAGCGGCCGGCATTGTTACCGCTATGACGATAAGAAAAAAATTCATCTGTATGGCATTGAGTGCATAATCCGGCAATTTCAATGTTTCCTTCCTGCAAACCAGCCTTTAAAAGTTGCCTCCGGTTAATCTCCCACAAATCGATATGCCACTTTCCAAAGGTATCTTCTCTTTCCATAATTCCGGTAAAATTTTCAAATTTTTGCCGGAATAATGTAGCGACTTCCTCTTCGACTTCGAAACAACATTTTCCGATAGACGGTCCGATTCCCGCTTTAATATCACAGGCCTGACATCCGAATTTATCCTGCATCATTTCTGCTGTTTTTCCGGTTATCCCGGCTAAGGTTCCCTTCCAGCCGGCATGCACAGCCGCTATTACTCTTCGGACGGAATCACATAATAGGACCGGTACACAATCGGCTGCCAACACCATCAGACAAATCCCGGTCTCCTTTGTCACTAAAGCATCCGTTTCCGGGAACCGGCTCTCCCTTTCCTTCGCTCCTCTGCCAGTATCTCTCCGTTTTACCTCCAGGATATGATCCGAATGTACCTGCTGCCCTAAACACAAAGCATCCACCTTAAAACCTACCGCTTCAGCCAGTTCTCTGCGGGCCGTAATCATCCGGTCCACGGATTCATCGTCCGGATAACCGATGTTTTTAGCGGCTGTAGATACAAAGTGTAATACTTTCGGACAATCTGATAAATTTCCGAAACGATAAAAAGGGAATAATGCATTCCTTACTTTTTCCATCCTTCTTTTATTAAACGGGCTCCCCTTTCTAATACTTCGGGTTTCCCCATATCTATCCAGTTTATTTCCGGTTTGTAACACCCCTGTATCCTGGTGCTGCCTGCTATAGCTAAATAAAAATCTATAATAGAAAACGTACCGTCCCAGTTCTTCAAATGTTGAAATATTTCCGGGGACAATACATGAATTCCATTGAAAGCATACCGCCGGTAATCCTCTGTACCCTCCCCCTTATCCGTGAACTTCAATTCTCCTGTCTTACAATTTTCCCAACCCCTTAAACGGAATTGTCTGTCGAATAAAAGATAGCGAGCCGTATCTCTCTGTCCAAGAAACAAAGAAGCGACTGCACCCGAAGCACAATGCTCCTCCCAAAAATTCTTTAAATCCAAATCTGAAACGACATCTACATTATGAACAAGAAAAGGCTCTTTTCCTTCCAAAAAGGAACCCGCTTTCTTTATTCCTCCCCCCGTATCCAATAATTCTCCTCTTTCATCTGAAATATCTATGTGAATCCCAAAATTCTGACGGACTTTTAAAAAATCGATAATTTGTTGCCCGAAATGATGTATATTAATAACCAGATGATCAAAACCCGCTTCCCTCATTTTACAAATCAAATGTTCCAACAGGGATTTATCCCCTACTTTTACCAATGCTTTAGGACAATTATCGGTCAAAGGCCGTAAACGTGTCCCCAAACCCGCTGCCAATATCATAGCTTTCATAAAAGTGCTTTAAAACTTTGTTCTATACCTCTTTCCCGGTGTACCAAATGCACCGTCACTCCTAATTTTTTGTATAAATGTTCAGCCAGATGTTGGGCACAATATACAGAACGATGCTGCCCGCCAGTACAACCGAAACTAACCATAAGGCTCGTAAATCCCCTTTGCCGGTAACGGAGGACTGAAGCTTCCACCAAAGCATATACAGCTTCCAGGAAGCGGAAAATTTCTCCGTCTTCCTCCAAAAAACGAATGACCGGTTCATCTAAGCCCGTCAGGCATTTATAAGCCTCATATTTACCGGGATTATGCGTCGCCCGGCAATCAAAAACAAAACCTCCGCCGTTACCCGACGGGTCCTCCGGAATACCTTTCCGGTACGAAAAACTGTAAACATGTACAGTCAAACCATTTTCAGCTTCCTCTTCTACATTTTCGCCTCTGTCACATACATCTCTCAGAATTTTATCCAAATAAGGATACTCGGGAAAACCTTTCCTCAATAAATTCTTTAAATTTGAAATAGCAAAAGGTATACTTTCTATAAAATGCCGTTTCTTCTCAAAATACCCCCGAAAACCGTATGCACCCAATACTTGCAACAACCGAAACAACACAAAATACCGCAGCCGTTTTTTAAAAGCCTCCCGGTCCACAGGTGTAAAAGCCTGCAATGCCTCTAAATAATCGTCCAGCAAAGCCGCACGCAACTTCTCCGGATAATTAGCTTTCGCCTGCCATAAAAAAGAAGCAACATCATAATAGAGAGGTCCTTTCCGTCCTCCCTGAAAATCAATAAAAAAAGGCTCTCCTTCTTTTAACATTACATTTCTGGATTGAAAATCCCGGTACATAAATGTATGGAAAGTTTCCCCCAACAAAGTATCAGCTAATCTATTAAAATCATCTTCCAATTTATCTTCGGAAAACTCTATTCCGGAAGTTTTTAAAAAACAATACTTAAAATAATTGAGATCCCAGAACAAAGACCTCCGGTCAAATTCAGGACGAGGATAACAACGAGTAAAATCGAGATTTTCCACCCCCCGAAACTGTAAAACCGGGAGCAAGCGTATCGTCTTTTGCAATAAAAAATAGTCCTGCTCCATATACTTCCCGGTTTTCCGCGCTTCCGCCAAGGCATCAAACAAAAGCAGATCTCCCAAATCTTCCTGCAGATAATAGGTATAATCGTCCGTATGTCCGTACACTTCCGGCACGGGTAATCCCTGTTTACGCAAATGGGTTGACAAATAAATAAAAGCCCGGTTTTCCTGCGGAGAGGCCCCCCATACACCGATACGGCTAAAATGCCAACTCTTTACTCTAAAATACTTCCGGTTTGAACCGGAAGAGGGAAATTCAACCATTTCTTCCGCTTTCTCCCCGTTTGCCTCCCAAAATAATTGACATAGTTCTGGAATCATCATAACACTTTCTATTCGGGCTCTAAAGTAATATTTTTAAATGAAAACTTGCCTGCTGTCCCCGCCGGAATTCATTTCCTTTAATGAAATACCTTTTCTCCGACATAAAATTATTTTCCATTTTCTTTGTAATTTATAATGAATGAGCTATCTTTGCAAGCCGTTAATACAAGAAATAATAATAAAATTTATATACGAAATGAAAAAGGGCATACATCCTGAAAATTACAGACTGGTAGCGTTTAAAGATATGTCTAACGGAACGACTACTATTACCAAATCAACCGCTGCAACAAAAGAAACGATTGAAATTGATGGTATTGAATATCCGCTGGTGAAATTGGAAATTTCCAATTCTTCACATCCGTTCTATACGGGTAAAATTAAATTGGTTGACACCGCTGGCCGTGTGGACAAATTTATGAACCGGTACAAAGCTCATATGGAAAACAGAAAAAAATAAATATTCTGGATAAAATAAAGAAAAGCCGACCGGAAGTTTTACTTTTCGGCCGGCTTTTTTATACTCCTTTTTCCGGCAAAATCCTGAACTGTAAACTGCAACAGCTAACCTTCTCTCTTTACTCTTTTTTTCAAAACTGAAATTCCAACTGACTGATTAATTTTTCTTATCTAATTAGGGGTAATCCTTTAAGTAAATCTGTGAAATCATTTTCAATACAACAAATTATACACAAAAAATATATATAAATGTTCTAAAAATCAAAAATATTTACGATTTCCCCTCTAAAAACATAAAGGCATTCCATCACATTTTTTTCAAACTAACGTACTTCTTGCACGGGCAGAACTTTGGCACGGGAATTGCCCTATATAGGAAGACAACTTATATATGTGCTATATTGACAAAATGTCAGTTATATCATCTATAAATTCTGTAATAACTAAAATTGAGAAGGAGAGATTAAATGAATAAAATAGATTTCAGAAACATGCTGCTGGATGAGATTACAGAGGAATCTTCGGAATTTTTACCGATACTTGGGGATGAAAAAGAATTATTGAATGATAACCTCAACATACCTGACACACTGCCAATTTTACCGCTTCGGAATACCGTTTTATTTCCGGGAGTAGTTATTCCTATTAATATCGGCAGAGACAAATCCCTTAAATTAATCAGGTATGCGTACAAGCAAAATGCGCTTATCGGAGTGATTGCACAGAAGGATACCAATACTGAAAATCCGAAAATGGACGATTTATTCAAAATTGGTACAATTGCTTCTATATTGAAAATTCTGGAAATGCCAGATGGCACAACGACTGCTATCATTCAAGGGAAAAAACGTTTTTTACTGGAAGATGTCCTCTACGACGATCCTTACCATGTAGGTAAGATCCTGATTAAACAAGAGGAACGGATGTCGGAAAACGACCCGGAATACAATGCGATTGCCGAATCTTTAAAAGAAATGGCCACTAAAATTGTCAAATATTCCAGTCATATTCCGAATGAAGCCGGATTTGCTCTGAAAAATATTGAAAGCATGCTGTTCCTGATTAATTTCATATCTTCCAATACAGATGTGGAATATAGAAGTAAACAGGAATTACTGGAAATTGACAGTTTAAAACAACGTGCAATCAAACTACTGGAAATCCTCAGTAAACAAGTCAGTTTACTGGAACTGAAAAACGATATCCAGAAAAAAGTAAAAATCGACATTGATAAACAGCAAAGGGAGTATTTTTTACATCAGCAGATGAAAACCATTCAGGACGAATTGGGTGGAAATCCTGTAGATGAAGAAATCAAGGAGTTAGAAGAAAAAGGAAGACAAAAAGAATGGAGTGAGTCCGTAAAAGAGATTTTTGAAAAAGAACTCAATAAGCTGAAACGTTTAAACCCGGCTTCCCCGGATTATTCCGTACAATCGAATTATCTGAGGGAATTGATCGATTTACCCTGGAATCATTATTCAGAGGACAACCTGGATTTGGAGCATGCCAAAGAAATTCTGGATGCAGACCATTATGGACTGGAAAAAGTCAAAGACCGGATATTGGAATACCTGGCTGTTTTAAAATTAAAAGCCGATATGAAATCCCCTATCCTCTGCTTATACGGTCCTCCGGGAGTGGGAAAAACGTCTTTAGGAAAATCTGTAGCCAAGGCGATAGGACGGGAATTTGTCCGTATGTCGCTGGGAGGCCTTCATGATGAATCGGAAATCCGGGGTCACCGGAAAACCTATATCGGTGCAATGCCGGGACGTATTATCCAGAGTATAAAAAAGGCGGGGACTTCCAATCCGGTTTTTATCCTGGACGAAATAGATAAAGTGGGAAATGATTTCCGGGGAGATCCCCAGTCCGCTTTACTGGAAGTATTGGATCCGGAACAGAATACGAATTTTCACGATAATTTCCTGGATATAGACTATGATTTATCCAAAGTTATGTTTATCGCAACGGCTAACGATATTTCCACCATTGCCCCTCCGCTGAGAGACCGTATGGAAATCATAGAAGTAAGCGGTTATTTACTCGAGGAGAAAAGGGAAATAGCCAAAAGGCATCTTATTCCCAAGCAACTCGAAAACCATGGGGTAAGTAAAAGCCATATCGATTTCCCGGATGAAATTATCGATATGATTATCGAAAAATATACCCGTGAATCCGGGGTGAGAAGTCTGGATAAACTCATTGCTAAAATCATCCGGCAAATTGCCCGTAAAGTGGCGATGAATAAAAAATTCCATCTCACATTGGATGCGGGTAAAGTAAAAGAATACCTGGGTTCCCCTATCTTTTCACGGGAAGAATACCAAGGTAATGATCTGCCGGGAGTCGTCACAGGACTTGCCTGGACAGCCGTAGGAGGAGAAATCCTGTTCGTGGAATCCAGCTATAGTAAAGGGAAAGGTCATCTAACTTTAACGGGAAATCTCGGAGACGTAATGAAAGAATCCGCTACTCTGGCTTTGGAATATATTAAATCCCATACCAAAGAGATCGGTATAGATGAAAATATTTTCGATAATAAAGATATTCACGTTCACGTTCCTGCAGGAGCTGTTCCCAAAGACGGACCTTCAGCAGGAGTAACAATGGTCACTTCATTAGTGTCTTCCCTTACCGGGAAAAAAGTAAAAAAAGCCCTCGCTATGACAGGCGAGATTACACTGAGAGGAAAAGTATTGCCCGTAGGAGGAATACGTGAAAAAATCTTAGCCGCCAAACGGGCCGGCATAAAAGAGATTATCCTTTGCAGTGAAAACCGGAAAGATATAGAAGATATCAAAAAGGAATATTTGAAAGGATTAAAATTCCACTATGCGGATACAATCGAAGAGGTTTTAAAGATTGCCTTAATCTAAAAAAAGCTGTAAAAGCCCGGGTAATTCCGGGCTTTTTTTACCTCTTTATTTTGCTGAATGATGGATCTCAGAACAAACAAAAACAGCTTAATACTCCAGATTTTTCCTTCAGGCATTGTACATAATGAATTAATTTCCGACTTTTACATACTTAATATATTTTTATATGCCGACTTTCAGCCGTATAAAAATTTTAAGTTCACTGCAAATTATTCATTTAAATAACTGCTATGCATACATTCAAAAGTTTATTATTATTTACAACAGTATGTTCTTCCTGTCCTTCTCTGATAGCGCAAGAGAGGGATCCGGAACGTCCTAATGTAATAATTATTCTGGCGGACGATATCGGATACGGAGATTTAAGTTGTAACGGGGAAAAAACGATTCATACTCCGCATGTAGATACATTAGCCCAGCAAGGTTTACGCTTTACGAATGCTCATGCAGTAGCTTCTACCAGCACACCTGCCCGTTATTCTTTACTCACCGGACACTATGCCTGGAGACGTAACGATACGGGCATTGCTCCCGGAGATGCCGGTATGATTATCCGACCGGAACAATACACCCTGGCCGATCTGTTTCAATCTTGTGGTTATGTTACGGGAGCGATAGGGAAATGGCATCTTGGCCTGGGGGATAAAACCGGGACCCAGGATTGGAACGGCTTTATCAGTCCGGGGCCGGCAGATATCGGTTTTGACTATTCTTATCTTATGGCTGCAACAGGAGATCGTGTTCCTTGTGTATTCGTAGAAAACCAGAGGGTTGTAAATCTGGATCCCCAGGACCCGATCGCCGTGAGCTACAAAACTCCTTTCCCCGGAGAACCACTTGCCAAAGATCATCCCGAAATGCTGACCGTGATGAAAGCAAGTCCCAATCACGGGCATAATCAAGCCATTGTAAACGGGATCGGACGTATCGGTTATATGAAAGGAGGTAAAAAAGCGCTTTGGAAAGACGAAAATATAGCAGACAGTATTACTTCTCATGCAGTAGAATTTATCCGGAAAAACAAAGACCGTCCTTTTTTCCTGTATTTCGGAACAAATGACGCCCATGTTCCCCGGGTCCCGCATCCCCGCTTCAGAGGTAAAAGCGGGATGGGCCCCCGGGGAGATGTATTGCTTCAATTTGATTGGAGCGTAGGAGAAATTACCCGCACACTGGAAGAACTGGATCTGACAGACAATACAATTGTCATTGTAACGAGTGATAATGGTCCCGTTGTCGACGACGGTTATCAAGACCAGGCCGCAGCACTTTTGGGAGATCACCGTCCCTGGGGACCTTTCCGGGGAGGGAAATACAGTGCTTTTGAAGCCGGCACTTGCATACCGATGGTCATCCGCTGGCCCGGAAAAATAGAAACCGGAAAAGTCTCTGAGGCCTTAGTTTCACACATCGATCTGATAGCATCCTTTGCATCTCTTTTACAAGTTACTTTACCCAACAGAGCTGCACCCGACAGTCAGAATTACCTCGCAGCTTTTTTGGGAAAAGATTTACAAGGCAGGAATTATCTTATTGAATCAGCAGATATTCTATCCATACTGTTGAACAATTGGAAATACATTGTTCCCAGTAACGGACCCGCCTACAGCAAACTGACCAATATCGAACTGGGAAACAGTAAAGAACCACAACTGTACAACCTGGCAAAAGACAAAGGAGAAAAAAAGAATCTGGCTTCTAAAAAACAAAAGAAAGTCAAAACTCTTCACAAAATATTGCAATCTGAAAAAGAGAAAAACAATTGATTTCATAAAGATGAACCCTCTCCCTCCGGCATTCCAATATCCCGGAGGGAGATTCTCATTAAAAAATCATAGCTTAAAAATAGCAGCTACTCCGAAACTGATATCCAGCCAGGTAAAATCCCATTTGTCACGCACCACAGATTCTCCTGATTGCAGATCCGTAGCCTTGACATGCTTATATTGCAGGCAGCTAAAAGTAGCTTCTGCCGCCCAATGATCGGTTATCCGAATATACAAACCCGGTTTCAGATTTGTTGTCCATAAGAAATGCTTTCCATCCGCCCCATCCTTCAAATGACTTTTCCCCCATCCACATCCGCTTTCTAATTGTACAAAAAAACGAATGACACCTCCTCCTACATCATAACGCAAAAAAGGCAAAATCTCCCCGGTATTCTGATGTCCCCTTCTGTCTTTCATAAACTCATAACCGGTAATTACTCCCACAGCTATTCCATTCCGGATAAAATAGGCCAAAGAAGGGGCCACTTTTAATGTAAATCCGGTATTAACCCGTTGGTGATCGGGAGTAACAATTTTACCTCCTCCCACATAATTAATCCTCCCGCCCAATATCAGATCACCTCCATACTGTGCGGATGCAGTCAGACAACCCAGAAGGAGCAGTATAAACAGAATTCCCTTATTCATCCAGACTTTGCGTTATCTTTTTAACCAATTTATATTTATTGAAAAATTCCCTCAGAATTACACGAAGTACCGTATAAGAAGGAATAGCTAAAATCATACCGGGGATGCCCGCTAAATTGCCTGCCAATAAGATCACTAAAAATATTTCCAAGGGGTGAGCATGCACGCTACTCCCGTAAATAAAAGGCTGGAATACCACATTATCAATTAACTGCGTAATTAACATCGCGATCACCATATAAATCAATAAAGGCAACAAATCCGTATAAAAAGGCAGGTCAATGTGTAACACAATCCCCACAACAACTCCGAAAACAACTCCGATAATCGGTCCAATGTAAGGAATTACATTCAATACTCCGGAGACCAAACCAATGACAATTGCATTCGAAAAACTTAATCCCACCATCCATAATCCCAGCGTATTCAATGTCATTACACCCAATACTTCAAAAAACATTCCGACAAAATAGCGTACCAGTAGCTTCTGAATCGAATCCAAAGCATTCCGTCCCCCTTCCTCATATTTAGCCGGTAACAAAGCTAAAACCATACCACTAAACAGACGGCTGTCTTTCAGAAAAAAGAAAGAAATAAAAGTAATGGAAAACAATGCAACAAAAATGTCGCTGATGGTATTAGCCAAAGAACCGAATATCGTTTTTATTTGGGTGACACTCACCAAAGAACTCAGGCTATTCGAAACAGATTGTTCAATATCGTCATCCATTTCAATCAGGCCATAGTGCTTTAATACTCTGGAAATATCCTCTACGGGAGATTCCAGTTTATTCATCACACTTTCGACACTGATATTGCCTATATTCTGAAATTCATGGGTTACCAACGGAATGATTGTCACCATGAAAAGTATAAAAAGAGCCCACAGTGCCAGTAACGTCAATGCAGCCTTTAACCCGTTATGTAATTCCTTTCCCCGGATTTTTACCCTTCCCAGAAAATCAATAATCGGTCTTCCTAAAAAAGAAATAACAGCGGCAATCAAAACATAGGCGATAATAGAAGAAAAATACCAGCAAAATAATCCCACACATACTATGCCGATAAAACCCAAAAAATATTTGCCGAAATTATTCATAATTCCATCTTTAATCCAGCCTTTATCCCTTCCTGCCGGATGATTGCCCGTTAGAACGACTTAGATTGTCAAAATTAAAGAAATATCAAGACATAAAAAACTAAATTAATTCAAATTAAAAAAAATAGATATTTTTCAAAAACTTTCCTAACTTTATTTCGTTTTAAGTAGAGATATAATTTGCTATGTTAAGACGCGCCTGGATGCTATATTATGAAGGTTTTCGCTATATGCCCCGCTGGGCACGCATTCTGTGTATCATCGTTGTCTGTAAACTCCTCATTCTGTTTTTAGTTTTCAAATTGTTTCTCATGCCCAACTACCTGAACACGAATTATACAACAGATAAAGAAAAAAGTAACCACGTATTAAACGAATTAATTACTAAACCTTAAATTTATGTTATACGAAATTTCTTCTACATCCCTGGTGGAATGGTCTCGTTGGCAATTTGCCATGACAGCCATTTACCATTACATGTTTGTCCCGCTAACTTTAGGGCTTTCTTTTTTATTGGCTGTTATGGAGACGATGTGGGTTCGCACCGGTAAAGAAGAATGGTTACATGCAACAAAGTTCTGGATGAAACTTTTTGCGATCAATTTCGCGATAGGTATCGCAACAGGACTGATCCTGGAATTCCAATTCGGCTCGAACTGGTCTAATTATTCCTGGTTTGTCGGTGATATTTTCGGAGCCCCTCTTGCCATAGAAGGTTTATTTGCTTTCTTTTTGGAAGCCACCTTTTTTGCTGTTATGTTCTTAGGGTGGAATAAAGTAGGTAAAAAATTCCATCTTTTTTCTACCTGGATGGTCTTTTTAGGTGCCAATATCTCGGCCTTATGGATCCTGGTGGCAAATGCCTGGATGCAAAATCCGGTAGGAACCGATTTCAATCCTCTCACGGCACGGAATGAAATGGATAATTTCTGGGAAGTGCTATTTTCACCCACAGCTATGAACAAATTTTTTCATACTGTCACATCCGCCTATACTCTTTCTGCTTGCTTTGTAGTGGGAGTGAGTGCATGGTTTATACTGAAAAAACGGAATCTGGAATTTGCCCGTAAAAGTATTTTAATCGGTTCAGTATTCGGAATCCTGAGTATTATAGCCACTATTTTTACAGGAGATACCAGTGCTCAGGATGTCACTCGTACCCAACCGATGAAGTTGGCAGCAATGGAAGGCTTAAATGAAGGAGGAAACGGGGTTGGCCTTACGGTTATCGGCTTCCTCGAGGAAGATTCCGCTTTACCGTCTCCCCGGATGAAAGCTACCCGATATGGCATTACCATTCCTAAATTATTGTCTTTTATGAGTTATAGAGATACGGATGCCTATGTGCCCGGCATACAAAATATCCTGGACGGTTATACGTCTTACGAAGGCATTACCTATCCCTCGGTAGAACAACGAATGGCAAACGGAAGTAAAGCAATAGAGGCCCTGACAACCTACAAACAGGCGATACAAGAACGAAATAAGGAAAAAGCAGATAGTTCTTACCAAATATTAAAAGAAAATTACAGCGATATCGGTTATGGTTATCTGGCATCTCCCTACGATGCCATCCCCCCCATCCCGCTTGTGTACTATAGTTTCCGGATCATGGTGGGACTGGGATTGCTATTTGTAGCTCTTTTTATCCTGAGCTGGTGGTACGCCAAAAAACGTAAATTCGAAAAATTCAAATTTATCCCTTATCTGGCTATTATTTGTATTCCTCTGGCATATATAGCTTCTCAATGCGGATGGATCGTTGCAGAAGTAGGACGTCAACCCTGGATCGTACAAAACCTGATGCCGGTGAATGTAGCGATTACCCGCATTGCATCCGGCTGGGTTGTTACTACTTTCTGGATGTTCGCTATACTTTTTACTGTTTTGTTAATTGCTGAAATAGGAATTATGTTTTCCCAAATTAAAAAAGGACCTAAAATGGGATGAGAAGGTAAGGAAATCCCCTCTCTGAAAACGGATAATAATCACTCAAAAAATTCAATATTATGTCATTATATATTTTGCAACATTATTGGTGGATACTTATCTCCATTCTGGCCGGAGCCCTGGTATTCCTCTTATTTGTCCAAGGCGGACAAAGTATGCTTTATACGCTTGGAAAAACCAAAGGAGAACGCGATTTGCTGGTCAATAGCCTGGGAAATAAATGGGAACTCACTTTTACGACTTTGGTCGTCTTTGGAGGCGCTTTTTTTGCCAGTTTTCCTTTATTCTATTCCACCAGTTTCGGAGGAGCTTATGGGGTATGGATGTTGATCCTTTTCTGCTTTGTATTTCAGGCCGTATCCTTCGAATACCGGAGTAAACCCCGTAATTTTTTAGGAAGCCGTACTTACGAAGTGTTTTTGATGATCAACGGTTATGCAGGCCCGCTCTTGCTCGGAGCCGCCGTAGCTACTTTTTTCACCGGTTCTCCTTTCCGCCTCAGTCCACTGCACCAAGTAGAATGGCTTACTCCCTGGAGAGGCCTGGACGCTCTTTTTGTTTTTACCAATTATCTACTGGCATTTGCTGTCTTTTTCCTGGCACGGACAATGGCTTGCCTCTATTTTATAACCAATCTGGACGATGCCAACATTCAGGAAAGATGCCATAAACAATTGTGGTATAATATGATTCCTTTTCTGATTACTTTCCTTTTGTTTCTCGCTTTTATATTCACAGGAGAAGGATATGGAATCCTCCAGAACGGTAACGTAGGACTGGTCCCTTATAAATATTTTTATAATCTGCTCGAAATGCCTGTAAATACCTTTATTTTCATTATCGGAGTAATAGGAGTACTTATCGGCATTTTTAAAACACTGGCTTGCCCCCAATGGAAAAAAGGAATATGGTTTGCAGCCCCGGGAACAATATTAACAGTTATTTCCCTTTTTATTATAGCAGGTTTCAATAATACGGCTTTTTATCCTTCTAATGCAGATCCGGCTTCTTCTTTGACAATTTACAATGCCTCTTCTTCTGAATACACCCTGAAGGCTATGTCTTATGTTTCCCTGATTATTCCCATTATTATCCTCTATATCTGGTATGTATGGCGGGCAATGACCCGTAAACCAATGAATATTCAGGAAGTTAACGACTCAGAACATAAATATTGAACTCTCTGACGATAAAAAAAGCGGCTGGTTTCAGCCGCTTTTTTTTATTTTTTCCTCACCGGAGCCAGTACAAAATCAAATGTATAATTATCATAAGGCAATAGATAAGGAGGCAAAGGCCAGGCGCCCCAACTATTAATACACCCTAAACCCATCTGCCGGAGATCAAAAGAAACGGCTGTCAGTTTCCGGGGTTCCAATTCCCCGGAATGCCTCTGATCTTTATGAAATCCGTCATCTAAATCTTCCTGCAAAAAATTCAAAGCAGAAGCAGAGAAAGGCTTATCGGAACGAATCATAAGTCCCCTTCCGTCTATATCCAAAACCTTCCACCAGCGAATATCCGACTTTGTCCCGGACTCTTGCGGGCGGATATAAGGATAGTACTGATCTTTTACCAATTGACGATAACGTCCGATATGCTGGGAATATTTACGGTCCGCATAGTTTTCTACCGGCCCTCTTCCATAATAATCGATACGATCGAAATGCTGCGGCATCACCAGCTGCATTCCATAACGGAACAAATACGGCATTTTTTCCTTTGTTTTATCTACGCTCATTTCCTCTTTCACTTTTATTTCTCCCGCAACATTCATTTCGTAAGTCATCGTCAAAGAAGCCGACATATCAGGCATATCGTAGACAACAGTCACCACAGCATTTTTTCCTTTTGCTTCGGCTTTCATTTCCTGTTTCTTCATCTCCGGTTTTTTCCAATCTGCAAATTTCCGGTGCAGATTGGCCCCCATATCGTTATCAGTAGGAGCCCTCCAGAAATTAGGACATAAAGCAAAACCAGATTCCAACATTTCCAATCCATTTAAAGAAATGCTTTCCAGCCAACCTGAGTTTTTATTAAATATAACCGTCACTTCTTCTCCCACCAATACAAGATGGACGATATCTTCATATATGCTTACATTCGTCTTCCCTTCTTCAATAGCTGCACTGAAAGCATCGTATTCCTTTATCGGCAACTGTTCCCTGGCAACTATATAACCCGCTTCCAGTAATTGTTTGCTCCTTTTCAGTTTATAATTTACATTTAATAATAATTCCTGCCCCTCTGGCAAATCCGATTCTTCATACCCCAGGCTCACTACTTTGGCCTCCTGCGGCTCCACTTCCAGATTGTCGACAGTTCCCTGACGGATAACAACTCCATCTTCCACCAATTGCCATTCCAGGTAATAATCAGATAAATCCGTAAAGAAATTTTCATTGTATATTTTCACTTCTCCTTTCCGGATATCTACGGGCGTAGTCCATATGGACTGATATACCTTTTGTACTTCATACATATGAGGATTAGGTACACGGTCGGGACTTATCAATCCGTTGCAATTGAAATTATTGTCTGAAGCATCGTAAGAGTTATAATCTCCTCCGTAAGCATAAATCATTTTTCCCTCTTTGGTATAAGCCCGAAAAGCCTGATCCACAAAATCCCAGATAAAACCACCTTGTAATTTCGGATATTGACGGATTAAATCCCAATATTCTTTGAATCCTCCCTGGGAATTTCCCATGGCATGAGCATATTCACACTGAATTAAAGGGCGATATTGCTGCGTATCCCTGGCATAATTTTCCATCCATTCCAAATCGGCATACATCGGACATACGATATCCGTATGCGGTTTTCTGCCGGCTCGTTCATATTGCACCGCCCGGCTATTATCCCTTTCTTTAATCCATTTATAGCAAGCTTCGAAATTAGGACCGTCTCCGGCTTCATTTCCTAAAGACCAAAAGATGATGGAAGGATGATTTTTAAAGTTTTCTACCATTCTTTGATTTCTCTCCAAATGAGCTAATGCATAAGAAGGATTTTTAGCCAAAGTCTTTTCACCATATCCCATTCCGTGGGACTCTATATTGGCTTCACAAACGACATAAATTCCATATTCATCACACAATTCATACCAAAGGGGAGAATCCGGATAATGACAAGTCCTTACCGCATTGAGATTATTTTCCTTCATAATGCGGATATCCTCTATCATCCGGTCTTTTGTCACCCAATAACCACTTAAAGGATCCATTTCATGCCGGTCAGCTCCTTTGAATAAAACGGGTTTCCCATTTATCAGAATTTGTCCGGCTTCCCGGTCTAACTCAATTTTACGGAACCCAACTTTCTGCGGGATAACTTCCAGAACTTTCCCGGACCGGTCTTTTAAAACAGTATTCAAGGTATAAAGTACAGGAGTCTCTGCGGTCCATTTTAAAGGCTCATTTACACGAACGACGGCATTTATCTGTCCTTTGCTATTGGGACGGCCTTTTATCTGTTCCAGCTGTTTTCCCTGAGGATCATATAAGTCGAAGTCCACTTCAAGCGGGGCCTTCCGGTTCAAAGTTGCAGTAATATTCAATTGCCCGTCCTTATAAGCTGCATCCAAATCCGGCACAATGAATAAATCTTCAATATGGACAGGATTACGGGCATATAAATAAACATCCCGGCCGATTCCGGACAGACGCCAAAAATCCTGGTCCTCCAAATAACTCCCATCACACCAGCGATAAACTTGCATCGCAATCAAATTTTCCCCCGGCTTCAGATATTTCGTAATATCAAACTCTGCTGCCATTTTACTGTCTTCACTGTATCCTACAAATTGCCCGTTTACCCATACATATAAATTAGAAGTAGCAGACCCGACATGCAAATATACCTGTTGTCCCTTCCAGTCAGAAGGGAAGACGATCGTTTTCCGATAAGAACCGACATGATTATTTTTAGTTTCTACCATTGGAGGATTTGGACGAAATTGATTGGACCAGGCATAACCCGCATTCCTGTAAATCGGATCTCCGTGTCCGTTTAATTCCCATAAACCAGGAACCGGAAAATCCTCCCAATTTTTGTCTTCGAAATCCGTTTTGTAAAAATTCACTGGCCGGTCAGTCAGATCTTTTACCCAGTTAAATTTCCACTTTCCATTCAAAGACATAAAATTAGATGCCTTTTCCTTCACACCAGCAACAGCACATTTTACACAAGGATATGCAAAATAAGCAGTTCGGGCAGGAACCCGGTTGATCGCATTTACTTCCGGATCAAGCCACTCTTTTTTCTGTGCAAACGTTGTCAATGATAGAATCAGACACAGACCTAAAAATAATTTTTTCATACACAGTTTATTTTAATACAAATTGAAATTAAATTTTAACAAAAGTAATAAATATTACCTTTTTTCAGGAGGAATTATAATTCAAAAGATAGAATAAATCCGTCTATTTTCAAATTCCGCTATTCTTCCGGGGAAGCAGCAATCTTTTCTTTAAAAGTAACGTAAATTAAAAACAATGAAATTAAAATATTTAAAAGTTGAATGTATTTTACCTTTAGTGACGGAAATATATAAATGCTTCTTCCGCTCCTACAGGATTTCTCCAAGGAACACTAATCCCAAAGGAGTTTTTGCCCCTTTTGATTTTTATCGTTAAATATTTTTGTTACTTCTTTACTCCATATAACTGCTATTGTCCCAACAATGGGTACAAAGCTGTTCTTTGGGCAATCCGATAGCTTTAACCAGATCATCCAGACGCTGGAATTGCAAAGAATCCAATTGCAAATGCTGACACATCATTTTTACCATTGCCTTGTATTGGTCCGAATCCGGATCAGTATAAGGTTTCAGTATCTCTTCCGTCAATTCGGAAGTGCCTTCCAAATCCCGGATTACCCGTCTTGCAAATAAATCAAAAGTCGAACGGGAAGTTGAAAAATTTAGAAAACGACACGGATAAATAAGGGGAGGACAAGCAATCCGTATATGCACTTCCTTCACTCCACACTCCCTCAATTTTACTACATTATCTTTTAATTGTGTTCCCCTCACAATAGAATCGTCCAGAAAAACAATCCGCGACCCACGCGTAAAAGCTTCGTTCGGAAGCAACTTCATTTTTGCTACCAGATCCCTCATCGATTGGTTTTGAGGCATAAAACTACGGGGCCAGGTCGGAGTATATTTGACAAATGGCCGTTTATAAGGAATTTCCTTGGCATTTGAATATCCGATTGCATGCCCTACTCCCGAATCCGGAATACCTGCAGCAAAATCAGCTTTCAAATCATCCCGCATTGCCATAGCAGCCCCACAACGATAACGGGCATCTTCGACATTAATACCTTCGTAATAAGCCGAGGGATATCCATAGTAAACCCATAAAAAAGAACAAATCTGCTTCCGGCTCCCCGGAGCAATTATAGAAGTAAAACCATCCTTGGAAACCCGTACCGTCTCCCTTGCTCCCAAATCACGGACGATTGAATACCCTAAATTTGTAAAAGAAGAACTTTCACTGGCAACGACATATCCAAATTCATTTTTGCCAATAACAACAGGAGTACGCCCGAATTTATCACGGGCTGCATAAATACAATTATCCGTCAATACCAAAAAAGAACAAGAACCTTTGATTTTATTATAGACAATTTCAATTCCTTCTTTAAAAGATTCCCCTTTATTTATTAAAATACTTACAATTTCCGTAGGATTGATCGAGGAACCCGATAATTCAGCAAAATGGATTTTTTCATCCAGTAATTCCCGTGCAATCTCTTCTATATTATCAATACGTCCTACCGTAACTACCGAAAACCGACCCAGGTGCGAAGTTACTGTAATCGGTTGCGATTCCATATCACTTATCACCCCTATACCCAAATAAGAATCTTTAAATCTCTCCAACTCCGGCTCAAATTTATTTCTGAAATAAGCACTTTCAATACTATGAATTGACCGGACAAAATCCTGCCCGTTATAAAAAGCCATACCAGCTTTCTTTGTACCGAGGTGAGAATGATAATCTGTTCCGTAAAAAACATCCGCAATACATTCTTTTCGCGATACACAACCAAAAAATCCGCTCATATCTATATTATTAATGATTCCCCGCAAAATTATAAAAATCCACTAGAATAAAAACACCGTTAATTTGAACTTTTAATTTTCTTTTTTAAAATTGTTCTCTATCTTTGTCCTAAGAAGATAAAAGATTTATGAGTATGGTTTTGATGATAGGGACATCTGAAATTGTCATCATTGTTCTGGTGGTATTATTATTTTTTGGCGGTAAAAAAATTCCCGAATTAATGAAAGGCCTGGGGAAAGGCGTCAAAAGTTTTAAGGACGGGATGAATGGTATTGAAGAAGATTTGAAAGGGAATTCTGACAAAGAAAAATAAGCAGCTCAGGATTGTATGGACGATGCAAAAGAAAACAACATGACTTTTTGGGATCATTTGGAAGAGCTCAGAAAGATTATTTTTCGTATTGCTTTGTTCGTAGGTATATTTGCTGTTCTTGCTTTTGTCAATAAAAAAATTCTTTTCGATATTATTTTTGCACCCCACCGTTCCGATTTTATTACTTACCGGGCTTTGTGCCAGTTAGCGGAATGGTCGCATATTTCTTCTCTTTGTCCGGGAGATTTCCATGTAGATTTAATTAGTATCAACTTGTCCTCACAGTTTATTGTCCATATGACAGTCGCATTTTACGCAGGCTTGGTGATCGCTTCCCCTTATATCATATATCAGTTGTTTGGATTTATCAAACCGGCCCTCTATGAAAATGAACGAAAGTATTCCACCCGAGTCCTTATCGCAGCCTTTCTGCTCTTTTTCTGCGGCATATTATTAAATTATTACGCTGTATTTCCTCTCTCTTTTCGCTTCCTGGGAACTTATCAGGTAAGCGAGTTCGTCGAAAATAAAATAACACTGTCTTCTTATATCTCTACATTTACCATGCTGTCTATCGCCATGGGAGCCGTTTTTGAAATACCCATATTAGCCTATTTTATGGCCAAAATCGGCCTGATTAATAGCGGACATCTGAAAAAATTCCGCCGGCACGCTTTTATCGTCATTTTAATTATAGCTGCCATTATCACCCCTGCCGACGTGTTCAGTATGTTTCTACTGGCAATCCCTATGTATATGCTCTATGAATTGAGCATTGTTATTGTAAATAAAGCCATTAAAACGAAAGAAAAGAAACGGATAGAATAAGTTTCACTATTTTTTTTGATTTCCATTCCGTCCCCTTTTGCCTGTATGTTCCGGTAAAATATAAAAAACAAATGTCTTGGTGGTTTTAGATAGCACCTTCCCCCGTCCCCGGGTGCTATTTTTTCGGTTTTTATTCGTATCTTTGACTACAATAAAAGATAATCATGAAAATTATAGGGAATATTATATGGCTCGTATTTGGAGGGATTTTTATCGCTATTGAATATTTTATTTCCAGCATTTTATTATGCCTTACAATTATCGGCATTCCTTTTGGTTTGCAAACGCTGAAGTTAGGTATATTGGCTCTTTGGCCTTTTGGAAGCCAAATTGTTCCAAAAGCAGAAGCACACGGATGTCTTTCCGTTTTTATGAATATTCTCTGGTTTTTTGTAGGAGGGGTCTGGATTTTTTTATCCCACGTTGGCTTTGGAATACTTTTCTGTATTACCATTCTTGGAATTCCTTTCGGACTGCAACATTTTAAGCTGGCTGGACTCGCCCTTACCCCTTTCGGACACGATGTAAAATAAAAATGTCAGTGAAGGATCCTCTGTTCATTTCCCGCTGTCCCTCATGGGACTTTGCCGAAATAATCCTATCTTTGTTCTATATTTAATGTCTGCAAACAATGAAGATGTGTATAGCCGAAAAACCGAGTGTAGCAAGGGAAATTGCCAATGTTTTAGGAGCCACTACACGTCGGAACGGATATCTGGAAGGAAACGGATATTGTGTGACCTGGACATTCGGTCACCTTTGCAGTTTGCAGGAACCACACGAATATACAGAAAAGTGGAAAAACTGGAACTTAACGATTTTACCGATGATTCCTTCCAGGTTCCGTATCAAACTGATCGACGAAGAAGGCATCAAAAAACAATTCGCTATTATAGAAGAATTAGTAGCAAAAGCAGAATTAATCATAAATTGCGGGGATGCAGGACAGGAAGGAGAATTAATTCAACGTTGGGTATTGACGAAAGCGAAATGTCAGGTTCCGGTAAAAAGGCTTTGGATTTCTTCTTTGACAGAAGAAGCCATACGGGAAGGTTTCGAAAATTTAATGGATGCCCACGATTTCGATACTTTATATGCAGCAGGCTCTGCCCGTGCGATTGGCGACTGGTTATTGGGAATGAATGCCACCCGTGCCTACACTTTAAAATACGGGAACGGAAAAAATGTGCTTTCCATCGGAAGAGTACAGACACCAACGCTTGCCTTGGTCGTAGAACGCCAAAAAGCCATCGAAAATTTTAAGCCGGAAACCTATTGGGAGATCCGGACCGATTACCGGGGCGGTCTTTTTTCCTGCCAGCGGGGACGTTTCAATAAAAAAGAAGAGGCTGAAGCCGTTTTACAGCAAATTCTCCCTCTGAATCTCGAAATTATCAGCGTAGAATGCAAAAGGGCAATGGAAAGCCCCCCTAAATTATTTGACCTGACTTTGTTGCAGGTAGAATGTAACCGGAAATATGCTTTTACCGCTGACCATACGCTAAAGATTATCCAATCGTTGTACGAAAAGAAATTGACGACTTATCCCCGCGTAGACACTAATTTTCTTCCCAATGATCAATATACTAAAATTTCGGGAATATTAAAGGGACTTAAACCCTATGAAAACTTGGTGGCACCTCTTCTCAGCGGTACAAAAATTAAAAAGTCACCAAAAGTTTTTAACGATAAAAAAATTACAGACCACCATGCCATCATCCCTACCGGAATATTCAGTTATGATATGACACCGGATGAAAAACGTGTATATGATCTGGTTGCCCGCCGTTTTATTGCTGCCTTTTATCCGGACTGTGAGATTGCCAATACCTCCGTATTGGCTAAAATCGGAGAAGAAAGTTTTAAAGCGACAGGAAAACAAATTATTCAGCCGGCCTGGCGGGTCGTTTTCGGATCGACAACGGATAAACAAAACGAAGAAAACGTATTGCCTGCCTATAAAAAAGGGGAACAAGGTCCCCACACTCCTGAAATGCTGGAAAAGGAAACCCAGCCTCCTAAGTATTATACAGAAGCAGATTTACTCCGGGCAATGGAAACAGCCGGGAAACAAATAGAAGACGAAGAATTACGCGATCTGATGAAAGAAAACGGAATCGGACGTCCCTCCACACGAGCCGGTATTATCGAAACCTTACAAAAAAGGCATTACATCCGGAAAGACAAAAAACGCCTGTTAGCAACCCCTACCGGCGTCGAGCTGATCCAAACCATTCAAAATGAACTCCTGAAATCCGCAGAACTAACCGGACAATGGGAAAGGAAACTCCGTATGATCGAAGACGGGAAATACAATGTAAGCGGATTTATGGAAGAGCTTAAAAATATGGTCAATGAAATCATTCACTTTGTCAAACATTCATCCGCTAAGACAATTACCGTAGAACAAGATAAATCAGATACAAAAGAAAGTGAAAAGAAAAAAAGTACGGCAAAATCTCCCCAAAAATCCCTGCCCTTAACCTGCCCAAAATGCGGAAAAGGTACTATACTAAAAGGAAAAACCGCCTGGGGATGTTCTCTGTATAAGAAATCCTGTGACTTCCTGATCCCAATGGAAATTGAGGGAAAAAAATTAAGTTCCAGGCAAGTTGAAGCACTCATACGGAAAAGAAAGACCGGAACTCTCACGGGCTTTAAGGATGCCTCGGGAAATGCTGAAACGGGAACGCTGAAGTTAGATGCTTTCTGTAAAGTATATTTTGAAAAAAGCCCTAAAAAAGGAGAATCTTAATACTGTTCATATGCTCAACGGATAAAACAAAAGTCAACGTCCGGAAACAGCTTTCTTCCTGATCCGGTCCACCTCTACCGGTTAAGGGAATCCAGGATACCACTCCTCTCTCTTTTGCTGGTTTTACACTATCAATCAATTACGAATGTAACAGGAGCATCTGTTTCCGGACATTGTTTTAAAAAACGGATTTTAATATCCTTTTTCCTGCAGTTTAGCCTGGATTTTCTGACCTAATTTCATGCCCCATTGCTGACCGGCCTGCATACTTTCCATATTGATATTCGGAGCAGATGTACCCAGTTTTTTACCTGCCGGAGTCTGATAAAATTTAATGATTTCTTCCAGATCTTCCTGTGTTAAATATTTCTGGTAAATCGGCGCCAGCATATCCACTAAATCGGTATAAGCCGTTTTAGACATCTCATTTTCCATTTCATCCCAGAATTCACCCGGCACCTGCGGCATCTGTTGTCTCATCATTCCGATCATCTGAGGTACCACCATTTCGAAAGTCTTATCACTACCAGAAACGATCAGCATCTCTTTTAACGTAGTCTTATAATCCTTCGGTTCAGAACATTTGATTCCTAAAGTTACTCCCAGAATCAAGATCATACATACTAAAATTTTTTTCATACTCTTTTTTATTAATATTTATAATGTCCGGATTTTATTGCCGGTTTTAAAAACTAAACTGGATACGTCCCTGAATAAAATCGAATTTTTCTTTTCCGTAAACAGCATAAGAATCTGTCCACATATGAGTATAATTCACCTTCACACCAATATATTTATTTATAAAGTAATTCACTCCCAACGTAATATCCTGTTCTTTTCCTCCCATAATATGTGCTTCCCTGTCGTTCATATCCGTTACATTATAACGGAACAACAGCTCTAAATTTCTGGGATCAGGATTAGAAACCCATCCCTGGGAACGATTGTATTTATATTGTTTATTTCCCAGCAACAAACATCCCGACTGTACATACACCCCTTTACCGGTATAATTTTCTTTTCCGATACGATTGATATGAACAGCCAGGCATTCACTTTGAAGATAAATCCCTCTGTAAAATAAAATGATATCTGCACCGAACCGCCACTGATTGATCATATCCGTCACTTTAGCCTGTACAAACACATTTTCGTTTTTATTCAGGACATCTGTAGGAGCACCTCCTTTAAAAATGACTTCCTCTCTTTCCGCCTCGTCATGTTCACTATACCTTACCCCAAAACCCAAATGGACCAGCTTTTCTTCATCGTACACCGGACGACCGATAAGCTGAGCAGCAATTACATAACCTTCATCCAGGCTTTTGGTATTGTCAATATCTCCGTCACTGAAAAAACCGGCTGCCGCCGTCATCACATGACTATTATAAATATAACTGAATCCTACTTTCCGTTTATCTCCCAAAACAGCATCGGTCACCGCCATCGTCATTAACCGGAAATTTAAAGTCCCCAGCCGGTAATCCAATCCCAGATGTTCAAAATAATGACCGATTTTTATCATATGATCCCGTTTCCGGTAAGCAATGTAAATATCCTTCAGCGATACCTTGCTGTCCTTATATCCCAACTCGACTTTTCCTTCCCAATTTTTCAAAAAACGGATGCTGGTCCCCAGACGCACATCCGAAATAACCATACCATTCCCTAAACGGGCGGAATCACTGAAAAATACACCTCCGTCAAATAAAGCTCTTCCGATCAGTTTCCATTCAAAATCCTCCGTAGACGACTTTACAAAAGCCTGCGCCTTCATTTTCAAAGGAAATGAAAAAAGAATTAAAACTAGAAAAAGTAGTACATTTCTCTTCATCATAATGACATCGTCCGCCTTTAGAAATTTATGATTCGCCTTAAATATAGCTATTAGCCTTTTCTACAGCTTCCTGAATATTACTGCAAATATTTTCTTTACCGATTTTATATGCTAAACCGGATTTTTCCAATACCTTCCGCACGGATTCATTTACTCCGGAAAGTACAACGCGTATTTTTTCCTTTTCTGACAAACGATAAAGACTTTCCAAATTATGCAAACCCGTCGTATCCATAAAAGGCACCTTACGCATTCGAATAATACGGACCTGAGGGCGATCCCCCAACACCTTCATACACTCATCGAACTTATTGGCAATACCGAAAAAGAAAGGACCGTCGATTTCATATACTTCCACTCCCTTTTTTAAATTCAGCTTTTCTTCTTCGTGATAAATTTCGCTTTCCGAAGAAAGATCCACCTCATCTTTTACGACAGACACCTTTGTCACTTCACTCATGCGCTTCATAAATAAAAGCATAGCCAATAAAAGCCCGATCTCAATGGCTATTGTCAGATCAAATATCACCGTCAATAAAAAAGTTGTCAAAAGCACAGCCACATCCGAGCGGGAATTCCGAAGCAAAGAACGAAAAGTCCGCCACTCACTCATATTATAGGCAACAATTACCAGTACTCCAGCCAGACAAGCCATCGGTATATGCTGGGTAAGAGGTCCTAAAAATAATAAGATCAGCAATAATACGACCGCATGAATAATTCCCGCTACCGGACTACGCCCGCCATTGTTAATATTCGTCATGGTACGGGCAATAGCTCCCGTCGCCGGAATTCCACCAAAAAAAGGCACAACCATATTAGCTACCCCTTGTGCCATTAATTCTGTATTGGAATTATGCTTATCTCCCGTCACTCCATCTGCCACTGTTGCCGAAAGCAAAGACTCTATAGCTCCCAGAATGGCAATTGTAAAGGCTGCCGGAAATAAGAAGTGAATCGTCTCCATATTCAAGGCAAGCATACTGGGCTCAGGCAAAGCCGCTTTTAGCTGAAAACGATCCCCGATTGTCTCAATCCCTGTAATTCCCAAATAATTTTTTAAAATATATACGATTCCCGTCATTACAACAATCGCAACTAAAGACCCTGGTATTTTTTTTAAAAATTTCGGTGTAAATACGATTAATACAATACTGGCTATCCCTACCACAGCCGATGCTCCATGTATACTTCCCGCACTCCGGAAATAAGCTCCCCATTTAGGCAGAAAATCAGCAGGCATCTCCGTCATCTGCATTCCGAATAAATCTTTTATCTGAGTCGTAAAAATAGTCAAAGCTATTCCGCTTGTAAATCCGACAATAATGGGATAAGGAATAAAACGGATAACGGTCCCCAATTTCAATAGCCCCATTAATAATAAAAATATACCGGCCAATACAGTAGCAATAGCTAATCCTTCCATTCCGAATTCACTTATAATGCCATATACTACAATAATAAATGCCCCGGTAGGACCTCCAATCTGTACATTACTTCCCCCCAACAAAGAAATGATAAAACCAGCCATAATAGCCGTAATCAAACCCTGTTCCGGACTAACACCAGAAGCAATTCCAAAGGCAATAGCCAAAGGGAGCGCGACAATGCCGACAATAATACCGGCCATTAAATCGGAGAAAAATTTTTCTTTCGAATAATTCTTCAAACTTGTAAATAACTTAGGCTGAAAGTCCAGTCTTTTTTTCATACCAAAATTTCAATATTTAGCACGTTTTTTCCTATCTGTCAGAATAAGTCACAAAAATAGTTAAAAAATACTTAAATAAAGTCATTTATACCTTAAAAAATTGCGTTCCTCTCTTTACGTACTCAAAGCAAGCCCCGGACCGCTATTTTCTATAAATTCTCACTCCTTTTTTCCCCGTAAAATTCAGTTTTTTATATTTCTTTGCCCTTCTCTTCAATATGTTCATTACCTTTGTCCGAAAATGAAACTCATGGACTTATCTATTATAGAGAACACAATAAAAGCTTTGAAAAATAATAATTTTGAAGTTTTTCCGGCCGCTAATACTGAAGAAGCCCGGGCTATTTTTTTCAAAGAAATATTTACAGTATTACAACCTGCTACAGTGAGCTGGGGCGATTCCCAAACGCTGGAATCTACCCGTATTCTCTCCGAATTGGAAAAAAATCCGGAAGTGACCTTAATCCGGACATTCGGAGCAGGAATGAGCCGTACCCAGAAAATATATTGGCGCCGTCAGGCTCTCCTCTCAGATCTGTTCCTCGCCGGCACGAATGCCATTACTCAGAAAGGGCAGTTAGTCAATCTGGATATGATGGGCAACCGAGTCGGAGGCATTACTTTCGGTCCTGAACATGTCGTGCTTTTCATCGGGATAAATAAGATCGTCCCGGATTTGGAAACAGCTATGCAACGCATTCGTACCTGGACGGCCCCTCAGAATATATTGCGTCACGAAGGATTCAATACTCCCTGCCGGAAAACCGGAACCTGCATGGATTGCCGCAGTCCCCACCGCATCTGCAATACATGGACAATTACTGAAAAATCCTGGCCTGCAGGAAGAATAAATATTATTTTGATTAAAGAAGAATCAGGAATATAAGAAAAATTAAATCCATTAAAAATGTTTCTCTTCCCCATCGAAAGAACCGAATGACTGCAGGAAAATCCATATGAAGACGACCCGAGGAGTATTTGACAAGCCTAAAGAACTGACTGACCGTATTCTGGTTTCTTTAAAGTCCCGCAATTTCAGGCTTTATTTCGGAGGAATGTGCATTTCTTTAGTTGGCACCTGGATGCAACAACTTGCCATGAGTTGGATGGCCTATAAACTGACAGGCTCTGTTCTCTTTTTAGCGGGTATTTCGTTTATGGCTCAAATTCCAATACTCCTGATTACCCCTTTTGCCAGTGTCTTTGCCGATCGCTTCAACAGGCATCATATTTTACTTCTCACTCAATCTCTATCCGCTGTACAAGCTTTACTTCTGGCTTGGTTAACTTTTAACGGAACAATTGAAATCTGGCATCTCATGGCGCTCAGTCTGTTTTTGGGGGTAATCAACGCTTTGGATAATCCTACCCGTCAGGCTTTTTATCCCGGCCTGGTTGCACCTGAGCATTTAAATAATGCCATCGCTCTTAATTCTACGGTCATCAATGGTTCCCGTCTTGTCGGACCGGCTATCGGAGGTATTGTCATCGGTTTTGGCGGAGAAATGTTTTGTTTTTTACTGAATGGGTTAAGTTACCTGGGAGTAATCATAGCTTTATTAAGAATGCATTTGCCCATACAGCATTCCCGGAAAACCCGACTCACTGTTTTTACCGACTTAAATGAAGGTTTTTGTTACGTGGCTACCCAGCTTCCGATTCGTTCTCTTTTATTATTGATGGCCATTGTCAGCTTCTTCGGCCTGCCACTTGTTACTTTTATTCCGGCCTATGTCAACGATATCCTAAACGGAGAAAGCAAAATGCTGGGGTACTTATTGTCCTGTATCGGGTTGGGTTCCTTAACAGCCGCCATCACACTGGCTGCCCGTAAAACGATTGCCGGATTAGAAAGGCTGATTACCATCAACACATTCCTACTAGGCGCGTCTTTAAGTTCATTGGCCTTTATCCACACGCCATTTTTAGCTGCCGCCATACTTATATCCGCCGGATTCTCTATTATTATGACAGTGGCTTCCATCAACAGCCTTTTACAAGCATTGGCTGAAGAAGATAAACGTGGACGGGTAATGGGTTATCTGGCTATGACGTTTACCGGTATATCTCCTCTGGGAGGTATACTGTTAGGTTATCTGGAAAAATACGCCGGTTTACCGGTTATTATACTTCTTTCAGGCATGACATGTACTCTCGCAGGAGCCACATTTGAATATTACCGACCTCTTATTTACAAATACAGTCGTCCCATTCTTTTGCGAAAAGGGATTATAAAATAACGGCCAATCAAATCACATTCTTTTCCTTTAACTTCAGATAAGCATTTATAACGCCCACGGATAAGTCTTCCGGCCGGCTCAACAATGCCAGAATACCTTGCTGACGCAAGGTCCGTACAATACGCTGCTTTTCTGCCATGAATTCCATTGCTATTGTTTGAAAATAAATATCGTATACGCTTTTATTGGCGTTTTCCATAACTTCCCGTATTTCTGAATTCTCAAATAACACCACTAAAAGCAGATGTTTTTGTGTCAATCTGTGCAGTACAGGTAATTGTCTTTCCAATGCAGCCATACTTTCGAAATTTGTAAATAAAATCAATAAACTACGGGTCTGTACCGAGCGGTTAACAGCAACATACATCTGTTCAAAATCCGATTCCAGAAAATAAGTCTGCTGCTTATAAAGAGCCTCATTAATCTGTCTCAACTGTCCGCCCCGGTTATCGGATTTTATAAAAACATCGGACGTATTTGAAAATGTATATAAACCGGCCCGGTCCCCTTTTTTCAAAATCACATCCGACAAAGCCAGGACCGCATTTATTGCATAATCCAACATTGTCATCTCCCGGAAAGGGAATTGCATCGTACGGCCTTTATCCAATAAGCAATAAATAGATTGAGCCCTCTCATCCGTATAAGAATTGACCATTAAACGGTTACACTTTGCCGTAGCTTTCCAATTGACCCGGCGGGGATCATCTCCCCATACATAGGGTTTTATCTGATCAAAAGAAGTACTGATCCCTACGAAACGGACTTGTTTATCTCCTGCATTTTGGCGGGCACCCATAGCCCTTAATTCATACTTTCTCATTTCAGCAAAAGCCGGATAAACAGCAACTTTAGCTTCCTCTCCCAAAGAAAAACGACGTTCAACCAATCCCCAAACAGTAGAAACAAATACGCGAATCCTGCCAAATTCATATTCTCCCCTCCTTACCGGATGGAGACGGTAACACAGAATTTGCTTTTCCTCACTTTCCAATTTACATTTTTGCGTTAAAGTGCGTATCTGAAAAGGAAATGGAATCTCATCCATTACCCGTAAATATACCGTCCACCGGTACTTGTTCTGTAAGACAATTTTCACCTGATTATCTTCCCCGTTAGAAAATTTATCAGCCATTTCTCTGCTTCCGCATACACTCCCTCTTGCCGTAAATAATAGTAAAATATCCATTACAGTCCATATCCCCAACGCCCCTATTAATCCTAAAACACCCCAGTAAAGAACAGGGAAAACAAAAGCCATAACCAAAGCCAGTACCCCAAGTATACATAAGGCAAAAAAACGCGGCGGTAAATATAACTCCCGAAATAATTTCACTTTCTACAGAATTTGAATAATATCCTCTTTTCGTACCCGGGATTTTAACGGGGCACTTCTACTTTAGCGACCAACTGAGTAATAACCTGATCCACAGAAACCCCTTCCAGTTCTCTTTCTGCCGACAATTGTATTCTATGCCGGAAAACAGGTAAGGCCAGGTGTATAATATCTTCCGGAATTACGAAATCTCTCCCCTGCAATGCAGCATAAGCCTTTGCCCCTTTCATCAATGCTATCGAAGCCCGCGGAGAGGCACCCAAATAAAGCCATCCATTTTCCCGGGTCATCCGCACTAACTGAACGATATACGCTTTAATCTTTTCATCTACCCGGACGTGCATTACCTGTTCTCTCAATGTTTTTAAATCCTCAGCCCCCAATACAGGAACCCATTTTTCCCAATTTACAATATTCCCCGAATCGTGCAAACGAAGTATCTGCAACTCTTCTTCAAAAGCAGGATATCCAACGGAAATCTTAAAAATAAAGCGGTCCAGTTGTGCCTCCGGCAAACGATAGGTACCTTCATGCTCTATCGGATTCTGAGTCGCCATAACCAGAAAAGGATAATCCATCTTATACTCCTTCCCGTCATTTGTCACCTGCCTCTCCTCCATCACTTCAAACAATGCCGCCTGTGTCTTTGCCGGAGAACGATTGATTTCATCCACCAATAATATATTCGTAAAAACAGGACCTTTCCGGTATTCGAATTGTCCGGTTGAAGGCATGAACACTGAAGTTCCCAAAACATCACTTGGCATCAAATCGGGCGTAAACTGGATACGGCAAAAATCCGCATCAATTAAACGGGACAATACTTTAGCCATCAATGTTTTTGCTACACCGGGTACCCCTTCCACCAACACATGCCCATCCGCTAATATCGCCGTCAAGAGTAAGTCAACCCACTCCTGCTGACCGACAATTACTTTTGCGATTTCTCCCCGCAATGAATCCAGTTTATTCTTTGAAAGAGTAAAATCGATACGGGATTCAAAATTTATGTTTATTTCCTCCTGCTCAGTTTTCATATTTTATTTTTTTCATTAAATAATTCCAATAATTGTATTAATTTTTTTAATCCGGGCTCATTTATATGTTCCGTTTTACGGATAGTGATAATCAACCGAATCAGTTTTTCAACCTTTTCTTCCTCTATACCGGATCGTTGGGCAAGGTCCGAAATAAAAGACCCATCCAATTTTCCTGTATCCAGTTTATATTTTACAGTTGTTTCATTCAGAAAAAAATTAATTCGTTTCAAAGCTATCCGGTAATGATCCTGCTGTTTGTAATACAACGAACTGACAGCTGCAATAAACTCCAATGACTTATTTTCGGGAGGTTCAATTACAGGCATCGCCCGCTGTTCCCGTTTACAACGGAACAAAACGTATAAGATTCCACATACTACTATCAAATACAAAGCTCCTTTTAAGGCAGGGTAACGGATTATTACCCGGAACGGACTTTCGCCTCCTTCCGGTCCGGCAATTTTATACTCATCCCATATCACATTTACCCGGGCAGGTAAAACCGACAATGCCTTATAATAATATTCCCCCTGCTCTGCTTCCAGAACATGGTAATTCGTAAAAGCATGAGGATTTAAGTTAAGAAATATCTGTCCCCTTCCATAATTCAATTGGACAAAATCAGGACGCTTTTTTTTCGTTACAGTCCCCCATACTTTTCCTTCGAAGTCCTCTTGTAACTCAAAATAAGCGACAAAACGTTTTCGGAATAAATACTGCTGACCGGCTGTATCCACCTTTAACTGATGTTTCTGTTCCTCATAATCACCTTCCAGTTTTAAATGGAATAAGGAGAGTAAAGTATCGGGCATCTGTAATGCAGCAATAAATAAATAATTCCCCTTTTCCACAAAGTTCAGTAAATCTTCCATTTCCGCCGGATCCGTTTGAAATCCGTAATCGATAAATACATAAGCCGAAGGATAAAGGGTATCTTTACGCCGGAGCCGCTCAGTTACCGGCCTACGCGAAATCTCAACCTTTCCTTCCGGAAAAAGATAAGGTAAACTTTTACCGGCAATGTATGTTCCAAACGGTATTTTATCGTTTACCGAAAAAGTCTCTGTCCAATCAACAGTGGCCGGCCGGTTTGTTTCATACCAAACATAAAACAACACTATACCGGTCATCATAAAAAGGTAGATGTAAATTTTCAATTTCATTCCTCTATCTCCTTTTCAAACCCTAGGAAACAATCACGTATCTGTGGGTAAACTTTCTCATCGATTTCAAAATCCCCATAACAAACACAATCAAAAACAGTAGAAAGACGCTGGAAAGCCTTTTTTTTTTCCAAGGGAATCTCCCTGAGATACAAAGCATTTGTCTTGCATAAATCCCAATGTATCAGTCCTTTTTCATTCAATAAAAACAATACATTTAAATAATGAATTCTTACAGCACTTTTATAATTCCCTGTTTTTAAAGCTTCCTCCAACCGTCTCCGGAATCTGTCCGGATCGGAAAATAAAGCAGTATCTAAAGTTTCTTCTTTAAATTTTTTCTCTTTTTGTCCCCATGGAGATATTACGCCTGCTTTCACCATAAGGTATAAAGCATAAATAAGACAGCTAACAACCAGCATTTTCAACAAGAATCCCAAAACATCTGCCGTAGTTTCAGCCGGTAGCCCACCGAAAAGATCCGCCAGCCAACGTATCATACGCTTTCCCCAAGGATTATCTTCCACAATTTCCGTATAATTAAATGCCGGCTCAGCACGGAATTTTTCAACAAAAGCATTTCCCGGCGAACGTATTTCATAGAGAGAATCCCTCGCCGGTCCGCCAAATAAAGGGAGCATGATGCAACAGAAAATAAACGTCCAACTCCCGTATCGGAAAGTCATTTTTAAACTTTTCCTAAATTGTATTTTCACCGATACTATTGATTTTTTTATATAAAGTATAATGTTCCCGTCCTTCTATAATACTGAAAAATTTGAAACCCATCCCAATAAAATAAATGGTATACAGAAAATTTTGTCCCAACGACGCCAATAACAAAAGCATAGAAGCGATATAATTATTTTCCGGATTGCCGGTCATCAAACCGGGTATATACAAAATCCAGGTGGGTATCAAAAAAATATAAGACATAAAACTTATAATCAGATAGAGGACAATTCCGAATCCGAAAGTACTCCACCATTCTCCACGGATAAAAGAAAATGAAAAACCCTCTTTCATTTTCCTATCCGTAATTACAATCAAATAAGCTCCAAAAGTCAGGGCTGTAAAAAAATAAATCCCGGGTATAATGAGAAATAAAAAGGCAATCAAACTGATACACAGATAACCAATTCCCCATATCCCCAGAAGAACCCCTTTGCGTCTCATAACAAACCATACTTCCCGGGGCTTTACCGGTGAAGTGTCGCCTGCCTCATATTTATCCTGATATACCCGTATATAAGATAAAGTTTCCAACATCAACCCATAAATTACAATGAGATTAAAAAAATAAGTCCAGAAGAATTGTCCTCTAAAACGAAGGATATCTGTTGAGTATTGTTCTCCTGTATTAAGTATAAAATCCTGTAAAAAGGCACTCTTAAATAAAACATCCACAATCAGAACAGGCAATACCAGATAACAGAAACAACGTAAAAACGGCTTAAATTCTTGTTTGATAAACACAAATGTATCCGTTAACAAATCTCCGAAACTCCGTCTTTGACACAAATCAATTTTTTCCATTCTTCCTTTTATTTACTAAAACCGGATAAAATCCGAAGTAAGTCAAAATACCCGCAAACGACACCACGACACAACACAACCCCACAACCGGATAACGGTCTGCATAGCGGGTTATAAAACTCTCTATACTTCCGGCTAAGATAAAGAAGGGAATCAATCCTACTACTATTTTAATTCCCTTTAAAGCTCCCTTTTTAAACGACTGAATACGGGTATATGTACCGGGGAATAAAAAACTATTTCCGATCACTACTCCTGCACCTCCGGCAATTACAATGGAAGTAATCTCAAATGTTCCATGTGCCCATAGGGATAAAGCTGAATGTATAAACAAGCCCTGAGCATAAAAAAAATATTGAAAGGCCCCCAGCATCACGCCATTGGAAAACAAAATCCACAAAGCCCCTACTGAAAAAATACTCCGAATACAAAGGCAACAAAAGACACTCGTATATTATTCAGCGTAATTCCCCAAAACATCTCCCATTCGTTACCAGAATTATACACCCCCCTAGGAACTCCTTCTGCAATATTGTGCAAAGTCTGATTTACATAAGCATCCCCTAAAATTAAACGTACAAAAGTTCCCTCATGTGCTGCAGAAAACCATCCCAAGATACAGGAAACAATAAAAAACAATAATACAAAAAACATTGTTTTTCTTTCCTGAAACAGTAAAAGAGGAAAATCTTCTTTCCAAAAAGAAAAGAGTCCCTTTCTTCTTTCCGAACGATAACGATAAATTTTTGTCTGAAAATGAATCATGAGCTGATTCAGGTATTTTTCTGTAGCACTTCCCGGATAGAACGTCCGGGCATAAGAAAGATCATCAGACAATTCAATAAAATCGGAAGCCAGTTTATCCGTGCGTTCCTGTCTTCTTTTTTCAATCTCCTTCCACCTTTGCTTATTTTTAGCTATAAATTTTGCTTCTTTCATAGGACGAAAAAGAGTTAGCCACTCATTCTTTTACCACGGATAAATGTAATTTTAATAACAAAAATAGATTTTTTTATCAAAAAAGCATATGTTTGCACGATACAATTCTGTTTCCGATGAAAATATCCGTCAATACTGTTCAAAATGTCAATATCGACTACGAAATGGCAGGTGTAGGTCCCCGAATTTTAGCTACTCTTCTGGATTTTCTCATTCTGGGTTCTACAGGTCTTTTGTTCCTCCTGTTAGGCAGTATGGGCGTAGGCATCAGCCAAGGCAGTACAGGCAGCATTGTTTTTATCATTATTCTGCTCAGTATCCTCCCTTTATACCACCTGCTCTGTGAATTATTTTTTAACGGGAAAAGCGTCGGAAAAATGGCCCTAGGATTACAAGTTGTTCGTTTAGACGGTAAAAAAGTAAACTTTTGGGATTATATGTTGCGTTGGGTTTTCCGTTTAATCGACATTACCCTCACCAGCGGTACACTTGCCATCATTTCAATTGTAGTGACCCGCCGCATGCAAAGGATAGGGGACCTGGCTGCCGGAACAACAGTCATCCGCCAAAAAACGCCTGTTCGCTTACAAGATTTAACCCAACATGTAATGCCTGCCGGATACACCGTCATTTTTCCCCAGGTCAGTTTACTGTCCGACCGGGACATCCGAATCGTAAACGAAGTAATCACAGAAGTAAATCGCAGCCTGGACTTTAAACTTTTAGATCCTTTAGCTAAAAAAATAAAAGAAGTTACCGGTATTTCCACTGATATGGATAATCAAACTTTTATAAAAACTATCTTAAAAGACTATTTTCATCTGGCTCAGAAATAAACAATCAGTATTCAAAAATTTTCCGGAAAGCTTTTACCTTATTCCTTCGTTTTGTTTACAATCTTTAATTAATCCAAAGTTAATCCTCTTTCCTTTTTAACAAATAATAAGGCTTTAGAATTGCCCGATGTTCTGCTAATCTCTAATTTTATACGACTAAACGAAACAAAAACGAATTATGAAAACAGTATTACACAAAGCAGAGAGCCGGGGACATTTCAATCACGGTTGGTTACGCACTTCCCACACCTTCAGCTTTGCTGATTATTATGATCCGCAACGCATTAATTTCGGAGCCTTACGAGTATTAAATGACGATTCTATCGATCCCGGCACAGGATTCGACATGCATCCTCACCGGAATATGGAGATTATATCCATACCGCTCAGCGGTGCATTAAAACACCGGGACAATATGGGAAATACCACTGTACTTCATCAGGGAGAAATTCAGGTAATGAGTGCCGGTACAGGGGTTCTCCACAGTGAATACAACGCCAGCAATGAAAAAAATACCGATTTTTTACAAATTTGGGTCATTCCCGACAGAATGAACGTGGCTCCGCGCTATGAAACCGCCCGGATTAATGATATCATCCGGCGAAATGAAATTACAGAAATTGTATCTCCCTATCCAGGAAAAGAAAAAGGATTATGGATTTACCAGCAAGCCTGGTTTTCAATCGGAGAACTCACAAAAGATACCCGTCACACTTATCATTTTAAGTCATCCCATAGTTTTGGTGTATATGTTTTCGTCATAGAAGGTTCCGTTTTTGTGGAAGGTTCTCATTTAGGCAGAAGGGACGGACAAGGTATATATGATACACTCTCCTTTGGCATTGAAGTAAAAGAAAATGCAAAAGTTCTCTTTATTGAAGTACCTACTGTACAGTAAACACATCTATATCCAAAAAGGGGTTATCGTTGCCGGTAACCCCTTTTTATCTCCTTTCTATCGGAAACTATTTTTTAGCTAACTGAAGTAAGATCTCCAGTACCTGAATAGCACTTTTAGAAACTTTCGTTCCGGGTCCGAATACGGCAATAGCCCCGGCATCGAATAAGAATTGATAGTCCTGATGAGGTATAACTCCTCCTACATACACGAGAATATCTTCCCGTCCCAATTTTTTCAATTCCTCAATAACAGCCGGTACCAATGTCTTATGTCCGGCAGCCAAAGAAGAAACTCCGATAACATGTACATCATTTTCTACAGCTTGTTTAGCCGTTTCTGCCGGAGTTTGGAACAAAGGTCCCATATCGACGTCAAAGCCCATATCGGCATACCCTGTCGCTACAACTTTCGCACCCCGGTCGTGACCATCCTGTCCCATCTTAGCAATCATAATACGCGGGCGACGACCTGTCAATTCTGCAAATTCGTCGGCCATTTCCTTTGCTTTTTTGAAGTCTGCATCTTCGTTAGCAACACTTGAATATACTCCGCTCACAGTTCTGATTACAGCTTTATAACGTCCAACAACTTTTTCACATGCATAAGAGATTTCTCCCAGAGAAGCCCGCTTTTTAGCAGCATCTACAGCTAATTCCAACAAATTCCCTTCTCCTGTTTCAACACATTTTGTTATAGCATCTAAAGCAGCTTCTACTTCAGCCTGATTGCGGTTAGCTTTTAATTCTTTCAAACGGGCAATCTGAGCTTCCCGTACAGCGGTATTGTCAATTTCCAGAATATCAATCGGATCTTCTTTATCCAAACGATATTTATTCGTACCGACGATGGTCTGTTCCCCACTGTCAATCCGGGCCTGTGTACGAGCTGCAGCTTCTTCTATACGTAATTTCGGAATTCCCGATTCAATTGCTTTGGCCATACCACCTAATCTTTCAATTTCCTGGATGTGTTCCCAAGCTTTATGTACTAAGTCATTCGTCAGATTTTCTACATAATAAGAACCGGCCCATGGGTCGATTGCTTTACAAATTGTCGACTCTTCCTGAATATAGATCTGTGTATTACGGGCAATACGTGCAGAGAAATCCGTAGGTAAAGCAATTGCTTCGTCCAAAGCATTGGTATGCAAACTCTGGGTATGTCCCAAAGCAGCTCCCATAGCCTCTATACAGGTACGTCCCACATTATTGAACGGATCCTGTTCCGTCAAAGACCAACCTGATGTCTGGGAATGGGTACGTAAAGCCAAAGATTTCGGATTCTTCGGATTAAACTGTTTTACGATTTTAGCCCACAACAGTCTTCCCGCTCTCATCTTAGCGATTTCCATAAAATGGTTCATCCCAATCGCCCAGAAGAATGACAGACGAGGAGCGAAGGCATCGATATCCATACCAGCATTTACTCCTGCCCGCAAATATTCCAGGCCGTCTGCCAAGGTGTATGCCAATTCAATATCTGCCGTTGCTCCAGCTTCCTGCATATGATAACCGGAAATGGAAATGGAATTGAATTTTGGCATATTTTTGGAAGTATACTCAAAAATATCAGCAATAATTTTCATTGAAAATTTAGGCGGATAAATATAAGTATTCCGCACCATGAATTCTTTCAAAATATCATTCTGAATCGTTCCTGATAATTGATCCAAAGTAGCCCCCTGCTCTAAACCCGCTACTATATAAAAAGCCAACACGGGCAATACAGCCCCGTTCATTGTCATTGAAACAGACATCTTATCCAATGGAATCTGATCAAACAATATCTTCATATCCAGGATAGAATCCACTGCTACACCGGCTTTCCCGACATCACCGATAACACGCGGATGGTCGGAATCGTAACCCCGGTGTGTAGCCAGGTCAAACGCTACTGACAACCCCTTTTGCCCCGCAGCCAGATTCCGGCGATAAAATGCATTGGATTCTTCAGCAGTAGAGAATCCTGCATACTGACGGATCGTCCAGGGACGTAAAGGATACATGGCTGAATACGGTCCACGTAAATAGGGAGGAATACCGGAAACATAATCCAGATGCTCCATTCCTTTCAAATCTTCAGCCGTATATACCGGCTTAACGGGTATCAATTCTGGCGTCGTCCAATTTTTGGCGATATGATTGGCTTTTTCCCATTCTTCAGCTGAAAGGGTAGTCTTTTGAGCCGTCTTAATATCTATATTTTTAAAATTCGGTTTCATACTTTTTAAATCTAAAGAGTGATAACGTACAGAGGAACAAAATTCTCTTCATCCTCTTTCCCTACTCATTAATTATTAAATACCTAACTTTTGTTGATAGCCTTTCAGTTCTTCCAATACATTATTCTTAACATGTATATAATTGGTCAATCCTTTAGCTTCCAATTCAGGACGGCTTTCCGGATTACCGGCTACAACAAGAATTGCCTTATCTTTCAGCTTCTCAAATGCTTCAGGAGCAAATCCGGCGTACTCATCATCAGAACTACAAAGTACTACAATAGCAGCTTTATTGTTTAAACAAGCCTGAACTCCTTCATCAACAGTCTTAAATCCATTATTATCAACTACCTGGAATCCGGCACAAGCGAAGAAGTTACAAGCAAATTGAGCTCTTGCCTTACGCATAGCCAGATTTCCCATGGGGAACATATATACGACCGGACGGCCATTCTTAGCAGCGAACATATCTGTCTTCAGCCGCAATGCTTCAAATGCTTGAGTACCCCGGTATGGCTTAAGTGTCTCCACTGTAGCTCCTTCTGCAGTATGATCTTCCGGCTCTAAAACACAAGAACAAATAGCTTTTTCTATCTTTTCATTGAAATTCGGGAATTGGTTCGTACCTACGAAATTCTCTTTCCGCTGGGCAATTGCTAAATCCCGGGCTTGTGCAGTAGCCTTGACAGCAGCCTGGATGAAACCTTTCTTAAACGCCTCAATATAGCCACCTTCATCCTGTACTTGTAAAAACAATTTCCAGGCAGCCTCTGCAATGTATTCTGTCAATTCTTCAATATAATAGGAACCTCCCGCTACATCCACAATACGGGCAAAATGCGATTCTTCCTTCAACAATAATTGCTGGTTACGGGCAACACGTTCTCCCAATTCAGAAGGCTCGCATTCATATATATAATCATAAGGATGTACTGTAAAAGAATCTACCCCCCCTAATACGGCAGACATCGTTTCTGTCTGAGTCCGTAACATATTCACGTTCGGATCATATACAGTCTTATTCCATTCAGAAGTCTCCGCATGTATATTCATCTTACACATACTGTCACAACAAGGATTGTATGCTTTTACAATATGTGCCCACAGATAACGGGCTGCACGCAGTTTAGCAATCTCCATAAAATATTTAGACCCTGTAGCAAAATGGAAGCGAATCCGGGGTGCCACCTCATTTACGCTCATTCCGGCTTCTGTCAGCTTGTCCAAATACTCCACTCCCGCAGCTAAACTAAAACCTAACTCCTGTACAATAGAAGCTCCGGAATTATTGAAAACATATCCTCCGACTTCTATAGTTTTGAAGTTCTTATAAGCCGCCATTTTTTTGGTATTTTCCAGAGGGGCTCCGAAAGGATTCTCACAACAAATTTTACCTTTCAAAGTTAAATTCGTTAACGGATCAATATTTATACCTCCGTATATCTTTTCCGGATCAATTCCTCTTTCCTCCACTACTGCCATAAATGCATCTAGTAAAGAGCATTTTTTGCACTCACATACAAAATTGATTTCTACACATTCCAAACAGATATCTTTCAATAAAGCCGCCATATCAGCTTTTGAAAATTCACGGCATCCCGTAAAAATAAATCCTAACGAATTTACTCCCCTGTTTAATACATCTAATGCTTTTTTATTGGCTTCGGCAACGTCTTCTACCCGGATATTCTGACGCACATACCAATCATTATTATCCTTTTTATTGCCTCTTACAAACGGAAACTCTCCCGGGAAACAATCGAGATTCTTGAGGTCTTTCATGTTTTCTAACCGATACATCGGCTGAACACTGAAACCTTCATTGGTTCTCCATACGAGCTTTTTACTAAAATCGGCCCCTTTCAGGTCGACAGTAACTTTGTCCACCCACTCCTGCATAGTGTTAGGCGCAAACTCACTGAAAAGCTTCTGATTTACATTTTCTGCCATAATTTATATATTTAACTGTAACTGTTTATTGTAAAAAACGAACAAATTTAAGCCTTTTAAAGGATTAAAAAAATTATTTAGCGCCTTTTTTCCCTATTTACAACGTTTGATCTCCGCTTTCAATATTTTACATTTCAGACAGATAAGCAATACACCCACCGGAATCTTCCCCTAAAGCATTTTACAGGCACATTTTAAATAAAAAGAGCTGCCCGGAGACAGCCCTTTTAGGTAGATCAATATGAATTGACTTTTGATTTTAAATCTATTGAATAACAAAAATTAATTTTTCCGTATTATACCCCCTTTGCCGAATTCTCGTCAATAAATCAGTCATTAAATCCGCACTTAACTCTTTTGTACGGCTCAATATCCATAAATACTTATCACTCGAACTCCCAACAATGGCATAAGAATAGTTTTCCTGATCCAATTCCATAACATAATAATCACTATAAATTAACGGGAAAAAAGAGACCTTCAATTTCCCGGGTTGTGACTTGTCAGGCAATTTTGCTTTCCCTTTGATAAGATGCCAGGCTCCTTTTTTCCATCCCCGATTGAGTACTTTTATTTTTCCATCTTCCCGCACTGAATATTCTGCTGTCACTCCATCCATTCCCCTCTCAAAACGATGGTTAAACCGGGCAATTTCATACCATTTACCCATATAACGCTTTAAATCAAGCTCAGTAACAGTCCTATTATCAATATTGTTGGTCATATATATTAATCGATTTTTCTCCTATCTACGAAAAATTCAAAAAGAAGTTATTATCAATACACGATTCACACACATTAACGAACGTTTTTTTAGTATATTAAAGGTCAAAAAACAAAGCTTGAAAATATCAATTTTTGCAAAAAGGAAGGAAATGAGTATATGTAAGAATAATTTGATTAAGAATATGTTATGAAAGAATAATAAAGTTATCTTCTTTTTTGCATAAAACTCAATCTTTTTATGTATCATTCAAATTTCAGCTATAAAAAACGTTCGTTTTAAGTGGGGATAAAAGTACTATTTTTATAAAATAATAAAATATTATCCCTCATTATTTTACTAATTTTAATTGTTAAAAAAATCTTCTTTTTGAAACAAAATTTAAACGAACGTAAACTATTGCTAAATCTTTATTTAAATCATAAAAAAAATACTTAT
>NZ_CALCLB010000024.1:0-2540 GCF_937966165.1 uncultured Odoribacter sp. | reverse complement strand
AAGTTCGGCATACAATGTTTTCAAAAAAGAGCTTTTGCCACTTCCAACCTTACCGATGATATAGATAAATTCTCCGCTTTCTATTTCCAGGGTGACATCTTTCAGTATGGCCACTTTTTGTTGGCGGATAACAGCCTTATCGGCGTTTATAATTATTTCAGACATAGTCGGATTTCGGTTTATTTCAATTCTTTCAAGTCACTTATGGTCTTCAGGGGATCCGGGGAGTTGAAAACAAAACTTCCGGCAACAAGGGCATCTGCTCCGGCTTCGGTCAGCGAACGACCGGTTTCGGTGTTAACGCCTCCGTCTACTTCTATCAGGGCCTTGCTTTCGCTTTCCTGGATGAGTTTTTTAAGCTTTCTCACTTTATTGAGGGAGGTTTCGATAAAAGTTTGTCCTCCGAAACCCGGATTAACGCTCATCACCAGTACCAGATCGATATCGGTAATGATGTCTTCCAGATTATTGATGGCTGTGTGCGGGTTCAAAGCTACTCCGGCTTTCATTCCGAAAGATTTAATGCATTGCAGGGTACGGTGTAAATGAATGCATGCTTCTAAATGTACAGTTAAAATATCAGCCCCGGCTTTATAAAATTGTTCAATATAGTGTTCGGGCTGTACGATCATCAGATGCACATCCAAAGGTTTCTCCGCTTTTTTCTTAATCTGGGAGATAATGGGTAAGCCGTAAGAGATATTGGGTACAAATATACCATCCATTACATCCAGATGAAACCAGTCCGCTTTACTTTTATTGACCAGTTCAATTTCTTTTCCGAGGTTTAGAAAATCCGCAGACAAGAGAGAAGGTGAAATGATAACACTCATGACGTTTAAATTATAACTTCGGGTATAAAAATATTTTTATATCCAAAATTGGTGATATAAGAAGACAAAAATATAGATTTAATCGATAGTCACCTATTTTCAGCATCTTTTTGTCTTTTGGGGTTTATTTCTCTACCGTATATTCAGCCTTTGGCCTGTTTTGGGCTATTCTTCTTTATACCAGCCGGCATACATGGAATAAGCATTTACAATCCGTTCCACTTCTCCTTTCAGTAATTCCGGTCCCATTTGCTTGATTTTCTTTGCAGGAGTTCCCGCATACACCCAGCCTGATTCCACTACAGTACCTTTTGTCACGACACTTCCGGCAGCCACGATGGAATTGCTTTCGATAACCGCATTATCCAGCACGATGGCTCCCATCCCGATTAAGACATTGTCTTGAATCGTACAACCGTGAATAACGGCATTGTGGGCGATTGAAACATTATTGCCGATATGGGTCGGAGATTTTTGATATGTAGCGTGAATCGTCGCGTTATCCTGTATATTTACTTTATTGCCGATTTTTATATAATGTACGTCGCCTCTCAGAACAGCGCCGAACCAGATACTGCAGTCATCGCCCATTTCTACCTCTCCGATAATGGCGGCATTGTCAGCCAGAAAACAATTTTTACCAAATTTCGGAGTATGTCCGTTCAGTTTTTTTATAATAGCCATAATATCAATAATAAACAGATTAAATAAAATAAAAAACCTTGAAAAGTAACGAATGTCCTTACTTTTTCGGACATCTAAAATAGTAAATAAATGGGAGATAACCATAAATATAAACTTAAACTTCCGGATGTATTTTGTGATCGTAAAAGAACTGTTAAAGGAGAATCTGTCAGTTAGATCAATGGAGAAGATTTAAAAAATAATCCCGATATTTTAATTTTCGATTATTTAAAGTTTCTTCTGAAACAGTGATTTCAAATAGACCGTAAAATCCTCAGAAATTTGGAACTATTAATATCAAATTATACGGTTATGAGCATAGTAAAGAAAAACACAGAATTACGGCCTTTTTATTCCAGTTTATTGGATGAATTTTTCAATACCGTAATACCTTATCAGACGGAGGAGAGAAATGGAGTTCCGGCATTAAATGTTAAAGAAGATGATCAGAACCTGACTTTGGATCTTCGGGTTCCCGGGATGAAAAAAGAGGACATTAAATTGGAATACAAGGATGGATTTCTGAATATATCAGGTGAGAGCAGGGAAGAGAAAGAGGAGGATGGAGAAAAAGGTAAATATCTTCGGAGGGAGTTTTCTTCCTATTCTTTTCACCGGACAATCGAACTACCGGAGGATAAGTACAATGTAGCTGAAGCTGAGGCTTCCTACAAAGACGGAATTCTTGAGATTACGATGCCCAAGAATGCAGAGACGGAGAAATTGCAAAAAACAATTGAGGTGAAGTAGGTAGTTTGATTTTAGCGGTCGGTCGGTTTTTCGGAACCGGCCGATTTTTTTTCTTTTTTATTTGGTTATTTTGTTAAAAACGTGTTATATTTGCACCGCAACAAAGGAAAAGCGTTGTTTTGAAATATTGCACATAGCTCAGTTGGTAGAGCACGACCTTGCCCCCCAGAAGATCCTAAACCGACCTTGGTAAGGTAATGTTTCAAAAACTGGAAGCGTTGAAATGCGAAAATAGCTCAGTTGGTAGAGCACGACCTTGCCAAGGTCGGGGTC
>NZ_CALCLB010000023.1:0-78137 GCF_937966165.1 uncultured Odoribacter sp. | reverse complement strand
ACGTGATTTGTAATCTCGGGGTCGTTGGTTCGAATCCGACAAGAGGCTCAGGAAGAAAGGGTAGGGAAATAAAAAGAAAGCGGATAGACGGAGTCCATCTGCTTTTTTACTCGAAAGAACAGGGTATGTGTTGTTGAACGTTTTCTTCGTTTGCTGTTATAGCTCAGGGGTAGAGCACTTCCTTGGTAAGGAAGAGGTCGTGAGTTCAAATCTCACTAACAGCTCTTCGTCAGCCTGCATAATACGCAGGCTTTTTTATTTAGTGACAAGGGGACGGTTCTTTTTTCACCTGATTTCACAAAAAGAGTTCGTTCTCTTTGCGAAAATTTATAACACAATGCTATGACAGAAAAAGAAAAGGCTACCCGGGGTTTATTATACGATGCCAATTACGACCCTGGTTTGTTGGAGGAGCGTCTTTTTTGTAAAGGAGTACTATACGAGTATAATCGTTTGCATCCTGCTTTACTGGAGGAGAGGGAGAAACTTATCAAAAAACTTTTGGGAAAGACCGGAAGGAATTTAATTATAGAACAGCCTTTTCTGTGCGATTACGGGTATAATATTGAGGTAGGGGAGAATTTCTATGCCAATACTCATTGTACCATTCTGGATGCGGCTAAAGTAACTTTTGGAGATAATGTATTCATCGCTCCGGATTGTGGTTTTTATACGGCGGGGCATCCATTGGATGTAGAGCAGAGAAATCAAGGTTTGGAATACGCTTTTCCCATAACGGTTGGAAATAATGTATGGATAGGAGGGCAGGTTGTCGTTTTGCCGGGAGTAAGCATAGGAGATGATTCTGTTATCGGTGCCGGTAGTGTTGTATGCAAAAACATTCCTGACGGGGTTATTGCAGCCGGTAATCCTTGTAAAGTTATCCGGGAAATTACCGATAAAGACCGGCAAAAATACCGCAAAGCGTGACAGGGGGACGGTTCTTTTGTCACCTGATTTCACACAAAAGGTCCGTCCCCTTGTATTGTTTATTCTTCTACCGGTTCGAAATCTTCTTTTCCTACTCCGCAAAGGGGGCAAACCCAATCATCCGGAAGATCCTCAAATGCTGTTCCCGGTTCTATTCCGCTGTCCGGATCCCCTTTTGCCGGATCGTAAATGTATTCACATACGGTGCAGATGTACTTTTTCATAGTCACAATTTTTTAGTTTTTAAAATGATCTGTCTTTCCAAGACAAAAATAGTATTTTAAAAGATATTTTTGCCTTTTTCTGAATTTATACGTGCTTTTTAAAAGAATGTTTATATATAAAATACCCCCAAAAGCAGCTTTTACTTTTGAGGGTATTTTATTTTTCCGATGAATTGATAACTTGTCTGAAATTGAATATTCAACTTTTCTTTGATTGTTGTTACAACGGTATCTCTATTTTCGTCCGTTAAGATCGATCCGGAAGGCAAGCACAGGCCTTGATTAAAAATGGCTTCGGCCGGATTTTCTTAAGTTTAGGTTATGTAGGACATTGTCCGTTTAGGCTTCAAGTCCTCTTCGTTTAGGAGTGTCCATCGTGAATGGATAGACGAGAATAATAAATCAAATGAAACCAACTTCATTTTATTGTTTTATTTAGGCCTTATCTTATGAATTATTATAGAGTGAATATAGGAAAGATATTTGATTACTTCAGTATACAGCGCTTTATTTCCTCTATAATATACGTTACATCCTCATCCGTCACACAAGGACCACTTGGCAAACATAAACCACATCTGAAAAAGGCTTCACTTACCCCATTGACATAACACGGGTTACCAGCATATACCGGTTGCAGGTGCATCGGTTTCCAAAGCGGACGACTCTCTATTCCTGCCTTATCCAACGCCAGTCGCATCGCTTCTACATTCCGGTTCGGCTCACTGGAGGTATGTAGCGTCCTGGAAGCATGCGTAACTCCTGCCGCTCCACCCACTGCTCCCTGAATGGCTGTCTCGTAGGCATGTTCTTCACCGGTGACAGGCAGGGAGGGATCGAGTAGAATGGTATTCAGCCAATAGTTACTGTCATAACGGGGAGAGGGATTTTCGTGAAGCGTGATCCCGTCAACGCCTGAAAGCAATTGTTGGTAGAGGGCACAAATATGTTGGTGATGGGAGATATGGTCACGAACCACGGTCATCTGACCGCGCCCTATTCCGGCACAGATATTTGACATCCGATAGTTATACCCGATTTGCTCGTGCTGGTAATAGGGATATGCCTCACGTGCCTGCGTGGCATAGAACATGATCTCTTTTTTAGTTTCTGCATCGGGACAGATCAGGGCACCGCCTCCGGAGGTGGTGATCATTTTGTTACCATTGAACGAAAGTACTCCGAACCGCCCAAACGTTCCACACACCTGACCATCGAAACGGGAACCGAAGCCCTCGGCTGCATCCTCAATCACCGGAATATCGTATTTATCGGCAACAGCCATAATTTCATCAATCCTGGCCGGCATACCATACAGATAGACCGGTACGATGGCCTTCGGCTTTTTACCGGTTTTGACAATACGGTTACGAATCGCCTCTTCCAGTAGTTTCGGGTCCATGTTCCAGCTGTCACGCTCCGAATCTACAAAAACCGGAATCCCCCCCAGATAAGTTATCGGATGCGAAGAAGCACAAAAGGTAAAGCTCTGGCAAATCACTTCGTCTCCCGGACCCACTCCGCAAGCCAGAAGTGCCAGATGCACCGCTGCCGTACCGGCAGACAAGGCCACCACCTGTTTATCTTCCCCCACAAAATCCTCTAAGCACTCCTCAAAAGCATTTACATTAGGTCCCAACGGTACCACCCAGTTCGTATCAAATGCTTCCTTGATAAAATCCTGTTCCTTGCCAGACATGTGTGCCAGGCAAAGGTATATGCGTTTCTGTGACATATTTATTGGAATTTAAGATCGATTCTTAATTAAAATATACTCCATTCATTCTTACTGGATTCTCTACTTGCGATTAATATATTATCACAAAAAATTCCGTAATGAAATGAAAATATACTTCCCTTAATGGAATTTTATTGGTTTTGCAGGAACTCCAACAGCTGTACATCTTTCAGGTAAAGATTTTGCAACAACTGCTCCTGCACCAACAATTGTCTCTGAGCCTATTTCTAACTGATTAATAATTTTTGCTCCTGTTCCGACATAAACAGAGTTACCAATATTAACCTCACCGGAAATATTAACAGATGGCATAAAGGATGAATACTTGCCAATAACAGTATCATGTCCAACGGTACAACCTAAATTCAAAATAGTAAAATCACCTATTTTTATATTGGTTGTTATTATATTCCCTGCACATATTATACATCCACAGCCTATTTTTATATCATTTTTCCCCATTATTACAGTTGGATGTATAAGCGAAGGATATTCTATATAATTATTTACAATCTTTTCTATAATATCTTTTCTTGTTTTAGGAGAACCTACAGCGACTGCCAGAGATAAATTACTATGCCAGGCATTCAACTCTTTCATACCACCCAACACAGCATAATCATTCACTAGTTGACCTTTATCGATACCATCGTCAAAAAAACCAATGAAGTGAAATAAATGGGTCTGGGAATTGATATCATTAATTAACTCAAGTATTTCTCTTCCCAATCCTCCGGCTCCATATATTGCTATGTTTTTGTTTTCCATAATCTTTAATTATTAATACAAAATATCCTTTATATGATTCTAAAATTTTATATGGTAAGAACATAAACTGTATATCCTTTCCCACAATATTCCTAAACAATGTTTATATCAAAAAGTAAGGTTATTCAATATATAAATGATTATCTCTCTTGGCATGACCACTAGCTCCATACAAATATATAATGTTATCAATTATTTCCTGTGAAAGCTTCCATGGTAACCGAAGTCTCCGAAGAAATACCTTCGCGTACAAATACTTTTTTCGCTGTAATGAAAATGATCTTTAAATCTAACAGAAATGAACAGTGATCTACATACCACACATCCAGTTCAAATTTTTTTGTCCAACTAATGGCATTGCGTCCATTGCACTGTGCCCAACCCGTAATTCCGGGACGAACTTCATGCCTGCGAGCCTGTTCCTTGCTGTATAGTGACAGATATTGTACCAACAGTGGACGAGGACCAATCAAAGCCATATCGCCTTTCAATACATTAATTAGTTGAGGAAGTTCGTCAATGGAGGTAGAGCGAATGAAACGCCCTACTTTTGTTAAACGTTCGGCATCCGGCAACAAATTCCCATTTACATCCCGTTCATCCGTCATCGTTTTGAATTTGATCACTTTGAAAATCCGCCCATCCTTCCCCGGACGTTCCTGTAGAAAAAAAGCTCCAGCCCCCTTATTGGTGAAGTGTAGCCAAATAGTAATGATTAACAATATTGGCCAACTAAAAGCCAACACAACAAAGGCTATAAAAAAATCAATCAGTCTTTTGAAAAAGTATTTATACATAGAACTATATCCTTGCTACATGTGAAATAATACTTTGATAAGTATTGACAACCAAATAATTATTCAATAGAAATTGGAAGCCCCGTTTCCCCATCTCTTTTATAGAATTCGGATGGTTAACATATCGATTGATACATGTCGTAAAATCATTCGTAGAATTACTTTCGCACCAATATCCATACCCATTTTTTTCTGCAATGGAACCTATATCCGTATGTACATCCGTAGCAGCTATGACAGGCATTCCGTATTCCAGATAAGAAAGCAATCTGGAAGGATAATTCGGAATTGTAAAACGATGATCTAAAAAAATCAAACCAACATCACAGGATTGGACCAATAGATCATAATTTTCTTTGGATAAACGAGCAAACAAGGATACATTTTTAGGCCTATTGGTTTTGTACCAATGTTCAATTTTATGATATTCCGTTCCATTGCCAACTATAACAAAATGACAATCATTTCTTAGTTTGTTTTTATCCAAACACTCTATAAAAAAATCAATTCCCTGCGGTCTTCCCAAATTTCCTCCATAAATGAATATTGGCTTGCTGTTTGGAAGATTATATTTTTGACGGATACCTTCTCTATCAAAATCAATTACCCGATCAGTCAATTCAATACTATTGGGAGCTACCTCTATATGCTCGGATGATAAATATTTATTATGTTCCAATACATATGCTACATTAGCAGGAGACATACAACCGATGTAATCCGAATTCCTATAAAGATTGATTTCCTTATTCCTAAAATATCGATATAGAATACTACTCTTAGAAAACATACCCAAATCCACAGCATTTTGGGGAAAGATATCTTTTAACAAAAGATAGGAGGTGGCATTTGGATTTTTTCTTTTTAAGAATCTTACCACGTTGGTGAAAGTAATCGGGGGGGTAGAATAGAGAATTAAATCGAATGAAACATGATTCAAATATTTTTTTATGGCTTTTTTATATTGAAATTCTAATAGGATGGTACCTATTCCCTTTTCTACGACATTCGTCTTTTGTAGATTAAGGCTTCGGACGCCTAATACATGAACCTTATCAATTTTTGATAAAGATGTCGGTAAGGTGAATTGCCTTTCATACGGAGTCACAATATAAACGTTATGTCCTTCATCACGAAATTTACGCATCAAATCCGTATAAATACCCCTCGATGCTATTTCTCTTATTCTACCAATTGTTAAGAATATTACATTCATATTTCCATTTTAACATTACATTATGTAATGTCCTTATTTATTACTAACTTCAAATTAATATTTCTTCCACACCATCTTGTTCACCACTCCCGTATAACTCTGAATCAACTTTACCACCTTCGTCGACACATTCTCATCCGTATAGTTCGGTACGGGCAATCCATGCTCTCCCCTGTTATTCATCTCTACAGCCGTCTCCACAGCCTGAAGTAACGACCCCTCATCTATACCGGCAAGAATAAAGCAACCTTTGTCCAAAGCCTCCGGCCGCTCCGTACTCGTACGGATGCAAACTGCAGGAAACGGATGTCCCACACTCAGAAAGAACGAACTCTCCTCCGGCAACGTACCAGAATCCGATACCACCGCATACGCATTCATCTGCAGACAATTGTAATCATGGAAACCCAGCGGCTCATGTTGAATCACCCGACCGTCCAACCGAAAGCCGCTCAACTCCAGCCGCTTTCGGCTGCGAGGGTGACAACTGTAAAGTATGGGCATGTCATATTTCTCCGCCAGGACATTGATTGCATTGAAAAGAGATGTGAAGTTCTTCTCCGTATCAATGTTCTCCTCACGATGGGCTGACAAAAGAATGTATCTGCCCCTTTCCAACGCCAATCGCTTGTGAATATCGGAAGCTTCGATCTCCGCCAGATTTTCATGCAGTACCTCTGCCATCGGCGAACCCAAAACATACGTCCGCTCCTTGGGCAGACCGCATTCTGCCAGATATCTTCTGGCATGCTCCGAATAGCAAATATTCACATCCGAGATGATGTCAACGATCCTGCGGTTCGTCTCTTCCGGCAGACATTCGTCCTTGCAGCGATTCCCGGCCTCCATGTGAAAGATCGGGATATGCAGTCGTTTTGCACCGATTACGCTGAGACACGAATTGGTATCTCCAAGTACCAGTACCGCATCCGGTCGGATCTCTGCCATCAGCTTGTACGACGACGCAATGATGTTTCCCATAGTACTCCCCAGATCATCCCCCACGGCATTCAGATACACCTCCGGATCCCGGAGCTTCAGGTCCCTGAAAAACACCCCGTTCAGGTTATAGTCATAGTTCTGACCTGTATGCGCCAGGATCGTATCAAAATATCTACGGCATTTGTTGATCACTGCGGCCAAGCGGATGATTTCCGGACGAGTACCTACAATGATCAAAAGCTTCAGTTGACCATTCCCGGCAAACTTTATGTCGGAATAATCAGTTCTTGATTCCATCATGCAAATCTTATTTTTCCGTTTTGTGTTCTACTTCTTCAAAATACGTATCGGGATGCTGCGGATCAAAGCATTCATTACACCACATGAACGTTACCAGATTCTCTGTCTCCGAAAGATTGATGATATTGTGCGTATAACCAGGAATCATCTCCACCACTTCCATTCGTTCTCCGCTCACTTCAAGGGAAACCACCTCCTCCGTTCCCATTTTCCGCAACTGGATCAGACCATGACCGCTCACCACCACGAACTTTTCGTTCTTCGTATGGTGCCAGTGCTGCCCCTTCGTGATTCCAGGCTTCGAAACATTCACAGAAAACTGTCCCCGGTCTGGAGTACGGATAATCTCCGTAAAGCTTCCCCGGGCATCTATGTTCATCCTAAGCGGATAACTGAACTTTTCCCTGGGGAGATAAGACAGATAGGTAGCATATAGTTTTTTAGCAAAGGCATCGCCCAAATCGGGTACCGACAGATTGGACGGCATCTCCCGGAATGTATACAGCAATTCTACAATCCCCCCTAACGTAATGGTATGTACCACGGGAACCTCGCAGAACTCCCCCGACCGGTGTTCGCATCCACACAATGCTCCGATCAGTTCGTCCACCACATCGTCTACATACACCAAATTCATCACCACGGACGGATCATTTACCCGAATCGGAAGATCGTTAGCGATATTATTACAGAATGTGGCCACGGCACTGTTGTAGTTGGGACGGCACCATTTCCCGAAGACATTCGGGAAACGATAGACCAGTACTTTTGCTTCTGTTTCTTTAGCATAGTCAAACAGTAATTGTTCGCCTGCCCGCTTGGATTCTCCATAGGGATTATCCAGTGCTGCTTGGGTGGAGGACGAAATCATGACGGGACAAGCATTGTCGTGTCTTTTCAGAGTATCAAGTAGAATCGAGGCAAAACCAAAGTTTCCTTTCATGAATTCGGCAGGATTCTGAGGACGATTGACACCTGCCAGATTGAACACAAAGTCGGCCTGTTTACAGTAGACTTCCAGTTCGGCAGGATCACTGTCGACGTCGTATTCAAAGACGGTCAGGCCCTCTCCCGACAGTTCATAATTTCTGGCTTTGCCTGATTGGATGTTGTGGAGTTGGGACACCAAGTTGCGACCGATAAAGCCCCTGGCTCCGGTTACTAGAATTTTCATAGAATTTCAAATGGAAATGAAAAATCGCTAGGGAATGTAAAATTCTGTATGCGATAAAGAGAAAACGATTGGGAATTGGATTATTCACTTTTAATTTCGGAAGTTTTTTTCCTGGCTTCCAAACCCAGATCTTCCCGAATGAAGCGAAGCTTGAGCAATAATTGCTTCATGCCCTCTACGTCAAGACGACTAGTGTTATGGGAATGATAGTCCTCTATCCTGGCCACATCCTCATTGCCTTCTGTGAAGAACTTGTCGTAGTTCAAGTCACGCGTATCACAAGGAATACGATAGTAGTCGCCCATGTCGATGGCCTTTGCCATCTCTTCGCGGGTTACTAGGGTCTCATACAGTTTTTCCCCGTGGCGCGTACCAATGGTCTTCACCTCCGTATCCGAATGATACAGTTCCTTCAATGCCTGTGCCAGTACATCCAGGGTTGCCGCCGGAGCCTTTTGGACAAAGAGGTCTCCGTTGTGACCGTGCTCGAAGGCATACATTACCAAATCCACAGCATCATCCAGGGTCATCATAAAACGGGTCATATTGGGATCGGTGACGGTAATAGGTTTGCCGGTCTTGATCTGGTCTACCCAAAGGGGAATGACGGAACCACGGCTGGCCATAACGTTCCCGTAGCGGGTGCAGCAGATGGTGGTTGGCGCTCCCTCTCCCAAGGCGCGTCCCTTGGCGATAGCCACCTTTTCCATCATGGCCTTGGAAATACCCATGGCATTGATGGGGTAGGCTGCCTTATCAGTGGAAAGAACCACGACGTTTCTTACTCCGTGAGCTATGGCGGATTCCAGTACGTTGTCCGTACCGATGACGTTGGTCTGTACGGCCTGCAACGGAAAGAATTCACAGGATGGCACCTGTTTCAGTGCCGCTGCAGAAAATACATAATCCACTCCTTTCATGGCAACATCCACCGACGATTTATCTCGTACATTGCCGATATAAAATTTCACCTTCGGATTTTGTAGGCGGTGCCGCATATCATCCTGCTTCTTCTCGTCCCGGCTAAAGATCCGGATTTCCCGGATGTCAGAATCAAGAAACCGCCGTAACACAGCATTACCGAATGAACCCGTGCCGCCGGTAATCAAAAGCGTTTTATTATCAAAAATTGACATTATAAAGAATTTTTATAAATAACCTATATCTAAACTACCTTAAAATAAAATGTACAAGGCCATAAATCTAGTTTCATAAAGCAGATGACCATATTTTCTCCAGCACACCTTATAAACATTGATATAGCCCCTTCAGACTAAATACAAGCAAAATCTTCGAACCACTTCCATAATATCCTAATTTACATAACCCCAGGATCGGGTCATTGTACCCAGACTTTATAGTATTGAAGAAAGATTGTTTTTAAATTATATTCTTCTAAAATCTTCCGGTTTCCGTTTTTGCCAAGTCGGACGGCTAGATCTTGATCGTCAATCAATCGTTTTAACGCCTTACGAATACTATCCGTATCTCTAAGTTTCACCTTTAGCCCGCTTGCTATTTCCGTATCAAAATTCAACATCTCCGGAATAGCTCCAACACATGTAGCAACAACTGAACACGACATAGCCATCGCTTCCATCACTGCGTTAGGGAAGCCTTCAGTATAACTAGGAAGACAAAAAATTAAACTGTTTCTGAGTTCGTCAATTACTTTTTTATGTTCGACCTTTCCTAAAAAAACAAGCCATTGTCCCTGATCTCTTACAGATGCAATCCGAGTCAGTTGTTTTTTCGTATCTTCCAGATAAGGCCCGCATACCACCAGTTGCTTCACTTCTTCTAGTTCTGAACAAGCATAAACTAACTCAAATATTCCTTTAGCAGGCACAACATGTCCAACAAATACTACTTTACCTTCTATCCGCTTATTCCGGGATTCGCTCATTAATTCAGCTAAATCAAAAATTTCCTGAGATACCGGATTTGGAATATAAAAAACTTTATCCGATCGATTCTGAGCTTTCATTATTTCATAAGAAGCATTGTCAATTACAATCACTCTATCAGCAAACCTGCACACCCGCTTTATCCATTTCCACTCCCAATTATTCAATTGGGATAACTCAGGTATTCTTCCAAAATGAAAATGTACGACAAGTTTAGTATGAAACAACCGACAAATACCGGCAACTATGTAATCCTTAAATAAAGCTATCGAGGCGCTCGATGTATAATGTACAACGTCCGGACGAAATACCAGAATATGATAAAAAGTATTCAGAATAATAAGCAGTGAATCTATAGCTCCCCAGAATAACCTACTGAATTTACCTCTGCTTATACTTCCTTTGATAGCCATAGCAGTATTCTGAAATTTCAGAATAATCGGTTGTGGATTCTCCGCTATATAGTTAAGAAGATTCCGAGTCCAGGTTGCAATACCTCCTACTTTTTTTAAAGACAACGGGGATACCAATAAAACTTTTAATTTTTTTGTATTTTGCATAATACTTCTTTAAAATTACGCTCCAGTTCTTCCCGTGTCATTTGCTCTTTCTCCTGATACAATGCCATTTCATGTTCTAGAATCTGTTCCATATTCCATTTGAATTTAATAAACCTGGCAGGTACGCCTCCCACTATAGAATAAGGAAGGACGTTTTTAGTAACAACTGCTCCTGCAGCCACAATAGCCCCTCTGCCAATATGTACCCCCGACAACAAGGTTACATTACATCCTATCCATACATCTGATTCCACTATCACATCTTTATCATATCCCCCGGGTTTATCTGATTCCGTGATTGAAGAACAAAAACGCCCTACTACCATTGCATGGTCGCCTGTATGGACTGTCAATCGCTCGGCAATACAACAATTCTTATTCACAATAAATTTTGCATTCACAGCAGATATAAAAGAATGAGCAGCAAGACAGGTATTTTCATGAAGATAAATATTCTTCATGTTTCCCAAAAACAACGGAGGAGTAAGGATAACATCTTCAGCACAATAACCGAACTTGCTTTTCCTAATTCCGAAATAAGATTTATAAAACACATATAGCCCTCGTAGAAATGTGTTATTCTTGATTTTCCGTTTCCAATTCATAGCCCTATGACTTTCATCCATTGATTTAAAATTCTCTCTTTTCCAAACAATAGTGCAGCCTTTTTAAACGAGTTTTCCCCAGCAATCAAAAACTGTTTATCGGACCATTGGCTTAATAAAACATGCAAAGCATCCTTTATAGAAACAATATCATTCCCGTTGCACAAAATACCGTTACCTTCATCCACTAAAATAGCGTAATCAGATACCCGGCTCATAATAATCGGTTTACACAAAGTCATCGCCTCACATATCGTATTCGGTAATCCTTCCAGCTTACTAAATAAACCTACTACATCAGCTTCCTTCATCTTTTCTGCCACCAGTGAGGTCTGTCCATTCAAATGGATTACTTCCTGCAGACCATACTGTTCCACCAACTTGACTGCTTCCTCATAGGCTCTGGTTCCACCCTGTGAAACTTGTTTCTTTCCATACCAATCTAGGATAAGCCTGCTCTTTTCATCATTTCCTAAAAGATTTACAGCTTCAACGACATTACCTGGATTCTTCAGGTATTGATAACTGGCAACAACAACTATATGAGTTTTACCATCCTTGCGAAGCACATATTCAGAAGTAAAAGAAGGCAGAGTAACAATATTATAAATCACTTTTAATTTATCTTCATACTGAGGATAATACTTCAACCACATTCGCCGGGCATTTTCCGAGTTGCACACGATAGAATCTGAATAACGTTTCATCCATCCTGTCAGTTTCCCTCGCCAAGTAGTAAAGACATCCTCCTTCGCACTTCGTTCACTGGTAATCACCTTCCACTTATGCCTCCCTATAGCAGCCAGACAATTCAATAGGTCAGGTGTCTCCAAAAAAGAAACAACCGCATCGTAATTCCCCTTGCGAATAAACGAGCGGATTCTCCAGATTCGCAAAACAGGATTAGATGTAATGATCCAATGAACATTGATATCAACCTCATCCAGTAATCCCTTAAAAAAAATATCCCGATGATAACACAAAAACTCCACCTGTATTCCCCTCCGTTTCATTAACGGAGCTATTGTCACCATTTGACGCTGAGCCCCGCCTGAACCGAGAGAGTCTATAAAGAAAAGTAACTTCATTTAAAACTTAATCATTAAATACAAAAAACACAATACCAAATACAATATCCATCCTTGCTTAATATTTTTCCTTATATAGAGGGAATATTTTTCTTTTGCAAGACAAAGAAATGTGAAATCAAAAACACATCGGGAAGTTTTATAAGTCCATGGACTTAACTTTAAAAATCGAAAAGAAAGATTCAGATATTTTCCTAATACCATTTCACCGCTTCACACAAACCCTCCTGCATGGAATAACAAAGAGCATATTGTAATAAATTCACTGCTTTATCGATACAAGCCAGTGAGTGAGGTATATCTCCCGCCTGGTTCTGACCATGCAAAACCTTTATTCCAACAATCTCCGGATCGAAATCACTCAGAAATCCTTTTAGATATTTATTCTTAACATACTTATCGAGTATAACTCCACTAAAATCAATTCCCTGTGGAATTACTGCTATCTTATCTCTAAATTCTTCATAATAACCGGCCTTTCCGTTTTCAATAGGAATTACAATATAGTCTGTTTGCTTACACCAAAACTTCTCAATGGGTTTCAAAAATAATTTCCATCTAAAAGTATCCAGATTTCCCATAAAAGGATCACCACAATCAGAAACCCATACTTTACATAACCCGTGATTAATAAATCTTTTATAATAAGAAGCTCCCCAATGAATACTAAAAGGATGCGCTATTGTAGTCAGATAGTCTATATTCTTTTCTTTTTTTAATGCTTTAATAATTAAAAAAATACTCTATTCGTGGATAATCGATTACATTATACAATAATCTAGTTAAAACTTTATCTAAAAAACTTCTATATGCAATTCTATCGCTGTCGATATTACAAAAATAAGATTCACCTAAATCTCTGACTTTTATTTTATTATATTTCTCAAATCCACTATAATCATACCTTCCTAAAATAGCATTAATCGTTACATTATGTCTTAATTTTGCCAAACCTCTGGCTAATTCTGTCGACCTAAAAGAACGTGGTGAAATTTGAGGATATATTACACCAGTTATAATAATAATAATATTCAATGATTTCATACCAACAACAAATATCTGATTATTAAAATCAAGGGACTTGAAAAATAAAAAGAAAAATCTAATACTGATATATAGAGTTCTAAAAGACTATATATTCCCATGAAGAAAACTAAAGGGATAGCATATATCCAATATCGATATTTTGTACCATTTAAATTACCAAGCCATAAATATGCAATAATCGGATAAGCTAATATTATAAAACGGTTCCCTAATGAGGGAACAGGCATAACAAAGTTTACAAATGTCATCCATACTAACAAAAAATGATACAGGCTTTTATTCTTTATATTTTTTATTGCAGTATTATTTTTAATTAAAAGACAAACTAATAAGTTTATATACACTTTAACTGCAATATTAAATATTTTACCAACCATCCAAAACCCTGTTCCTTCCTGCTGTCTTGATAATATTGCTTCATAACTAGTATAAGAACCTACTAATCGAGCTAAGAATGGAGGCAAATAATCTATTGTATTCTGAATTAATTCAATTGCAAAACTTGAGAATATAAAACTTATAAAAAAAAGAACAATCCACGCCTTCTCATATTTCCTTACTAAATATGCCAATACAATCACTGCAATATATACCCAAAATGAACCATGAAAAAAAGGCGTACAAAATACTAAAAGAAAATATTTTTTATTATTATTAAAAAAAATCTGAAAGATACAATACACTCCTATCCATGCTGCTGTCCAAAATCGCATTCCATTTATATTAAATATCTGATTATAAGTGAATAAGAATGCTAACAGTATGCATATCAACGAATTATTGAAATTTTCTTCAGCTGTAAAGAATCTAAATGTTTTGAGTTGGAAAAAAGCAAATACAACAGCAAATAGCATAAACATCACATGATAATTATCCGTGAATCTTGAAACATAAAATGCTACCGTATTATAATAATAATCCTTATTCTCATCATCAAATGCAAGAAATTTTTGAAATTCATTATAGAAATATTCATTACTCATACTTGCAAAGACGGGCATTTCCTCAACATAATATTGTCCATCGATATATGCTTCTGCACCTCTTTTGTCTGGACTAAAAGCCATACCGAAACAAAGGGCAAACATGAAAAAGATAACAAAAGAAGATTTGGTTTTTATACGCTTTAAAGCATATAAAAATCCGCAAAACGGGGAAATCAAAAACAACAATACCTTAATTTGTACATCAATTTTAGTTTCAGGTAACCAAACTAAATATCGCATTTTAGCAGAAATATTCATTTTACGTTTTATCTATCGGTAACTTTATCCAATCTCCTAAAATTTTATTATACTTTACCGGAATAAATGAGCAAAAGCCTCCTCCATCGAAAAAAGTTAATTCTCCACAATATAATTTGCCTGAAACTTCATAAAAGTCTACTCTTAAATGATAAGTATTTTCTGCCAATTTCTTGCTGAAATTTAACATTTTAGATAAGTTTTTTGGTAGTTGAGGAATCTGAGGATTATTATAATATCCTTTCTGATTTAATTCCATTAAAGTTCCGTCCACATCAAAAAAATCTTCTTTCAAACCACCAATACCATTCCTATTAGAAGTAATGTAAAAAAATTTAGGCTCACTATTAAACGTAAAAAATTTATAATCTGTTAAATATTCTTCTTTGCAATCTTTCAATAATGGTTCTGCAATAATTCTTTGTTTTAAACCTTTATATGGCCATTCTCTACTCCAAATATAATAATCTTGTCCCCATGTTACTAATAATCGTTTTCTTGCTTCTTCGATATTGAATGTTCTTTTGTCTTTACAAAGACAATAAGTACCGCTATCAAATGTACCTTTTAAAATAAACTGATTGGGAAGAGACTCAAAATCTATTTCATCAAAACTATTCCAAACCCCCAAAGTAGGTATGACATATTCTTCACCAATTTTATTTGCAATAAATTTTTTTACTTCAACTTTATCCACCATATCATGATAAATTGGCTTTCTATCATTTAATTTAATCCATTGTAATTTTTCTTGAAAAGTTTGTGGCCTATTTAAATTAGGAAGTTTGTGAAGATTAAGTAGATATTTAATTCGGATATAAAATCTATCATTAAAATGAGTAGCCATAAACTCCCATGTCCGACGGTAAACTACTAGCAATGCTTTTTTTATGTATTTCTCCATTCTAACTGTTTATTTTATTGTAATATATATTAGTAAATTTACGTGCTACATTTTCAATATTGTAGTCATCAATGTTTTCAACTAATGTTTGGTGTGTATAATCTCTTTTTAAAAATTCGTCAAAAGCTGTTCTTTCATCTGAAAGAAAGTCTGATGTAAGAGTTAAAATAGGACGTTTTGTCATCGCGTAATCTATCAACTTACTTGGCTGTTGTATTTCTGATTTATTTTTGATATTAATTAAAAAATCAACTTTTGAAAGTTCATATAAAAGTTGATTCCTTTCCACGTACGGTCTTATTTCCATTTTATTACCTAATTGCTCACTAAAATTTTCAAAAATAGTTCCCCCTACTGAATATACTATAAAATGAAATGGAAAATCCAATATGGTTAAATATTTCAGAAACGCAGAAGGATCTCGTAAATTTTTGTATACAGCACCGGAATAAACAAATGTTGGAATAATATTAACTTTATACTCTGCTAATTTTATATTTCTAAAATCAAACCCTTGAGGTATTACTTTTATCTTATTTCTAAACTTCTCCAAATATCCATTTTTAGCTGCTTTTATGGGAACTGTGATATAGTCTGTTTTTTTACACCAATATTTTTCAATATACTTAAAATAAAACGGCATTTTATGAAACGGATTTCCTGTAAAAGGGTCCCCACAATCCGACACCCAACATTTGGCATCTAAGTTTTTACATAAAGCAACCCCAAAATGATCGATATAAGGAACTGCTATTGATATCAGTAAATCTATATTTTTCTCTTGACGTAATACGCGCTTAATCATGGGTACTAATTCTATATCTGGGAAAAGACATACTTTCCAAAATAGTTTTTTCAGTCCTCTATTGAGTATTGTATGTTTAGAATTATTATCACTATCACTCATTCCCCAACGAGAAACACCTAAATTTTTAAATGTAAGATTTCTTTCTTTTTGTAATTCTGAATAATCATATTTACCCAATAAGGCATACACTGTCACATTATGTCCCATATCAGCTAACCCTATTGCCAATTGGGTAGATCTATGAGAACGCGGATCTAACGCTGGATAAACTCCTTGCGTAATAATAACTATTTTTAAAGGTTTATTATTCATAATTGCAAACCTAAAAGGATATCTATTATTCTTTCGCTTGTTTTTCCATCCCATAATTCAGGGATATTGCCTTTTTTCCAATTACCGGAAAACAATTTATTTAAAATCGGCTTGATGACTTTGGGGGTATTACCCACCAATTCGTTGGTACCAATTACACAGGTCTCAGGGCGTTCAGTGTTATCCCTTAATGTAATACAAGGTATTCCCATAACAGTAGTCTCTTCTGTTATTCCGCCCGAATCAGTGATAACAGCTTTACAATGTTTAACCATATAATTGAATTCTAGGTATCCCATAGGAGCAACGATATGTAAATTATTAGCTTGAATTCCAAGCTCAGAAAAGATTTTTGCAGTTCGAGGATGTATTGGAAAGATTATTGGCAAGCCGCGTACATTATTTACAATTTCAGACATCAGAGCTTTTAATTTTTCCGATTCATCCACATTAGCAGGGCGATGTAAGGTGAGCATTAAATATTTTTTTTCTTCCAATCCCAACGAATCAAAAATTTCTGGTTTCTTTAATCTTTTCATGTTGGCTAGTAAGGTATCGATCATTACATTTCCAACAAAAAATATCCTATCGGATTTTACACCTATATTTTTTAAATTTATATTTGCTATTTCAGAAGTCGTGAAATAATAATCAGCTAGTACGTCTGTTACCATACGATTTATTTCTTCCGGCATAGTTAAGTCCCAACTTCTTATACCAGCCTCTATATGTGCCACTTTTATATTAAGTTTTTTGGCTACAATAGAGCAAGCCATTGTAGAGGTTACATCTCCAACAACAATAACTAAATCTGTGGGATTTCGTAGTAATTCCTTTTCGAAAGCGATCATGATTCCAGCCGTTTGTTCGGCTTGTGATCCACTCCCGACGCCAAGATTCACATCTGGTCTAGGAATATTAAGTTCTTCAAAAAATGTATCACTCATATTCTTATCATAGTGTTGACCAGTATGGACTAAACGATAAGAGATATTTCTTTTTTTATCCTGTGCTTTTTGAATAGCATGAATAATCGGAGCAATCTTCATGAAATTAGGTCTTGCTCCTGCAACAATTGTTATTATCATTTGCTTATAATTTTTTGAGATATTATTTTGGCTTTATTTATAAATCGTATTTCTACATATTTATATAAGAAATGAGACATTATAAATGTTAAAGCAAAGGTTCCAATTAAGAGTATCAAAAAAGAATCTATACTAAATTGGTATAACAAAACTTTTATTACTAAATTATGTATCAAATAAATGGAAAAAGAGATATCTCCCAAATACACGATAAATTTATGAACCTTCTCGTTTGTCCCCTGCTTCAATTTTTCATTAGCTAACAACCATACAACAAAAAATAAAGAAGATGAGAGAATAGCTATAAATAGATTATTATATTTTGAAAATAAAACATATAGAAAGAAAACTTGAACACCCACAAATATCACCCTATATAAATTATTATGAATATTAATTTTTTTCAAACTATTATAAAACATAGCAAACAATATACCGATACAAAACTTAAAGATATGTACAGATACTATTAAACTATAAATATATTTGCCAAAACCACATTCAAATCCTCTCACTTTATTTAAAATAAAACCAAAGATAAATAGTACCGACAATAGAGGTATTATATATTTTTTTGTAACACCTAAATATAATAATACCCCCATTGTAAAATAGAAATACAATTAATAGCAAGTAGACCAAGCTTGACCAACAATTAAACTCCTATATCCGATAGTGTTCCCCCAAGGGCACATTAATATATTTTTAATTACGGAAATTGAAGTAAGTTGAAGTGAATCATAGCTGTATATTCCATATAATAGCAAAGCAACAATGTATACCGGATAAATTCTAAATAATCTTTTTACAGTAAATACTTTCCAATTAGAATCTGCTTTTGTTGTCAAATAAATAATAAAACCAGACAGAATAAAAAAAACATCTACTCCATATTGTCCGGATAATAAATAACCCCAAGGTTTAATGTTCAAATGTTGCAACACATGTGTAATCAGAACCCATATGGCAGCAAATGCACGGATATATTGTAAAGAATCTAATTTATTCTGATTGCTCATTCTTATTTAGATATTTATTATTCCACAAGTGCTTATTAGAGAATTTACGAAATTTATTTTTAGGGATAAAACCATAATACTCTGTTTTAAATTGTGTTGCAACGAACTTATCCTTATCAAGATTTTTGATTATTTTGGCAGGATTACCCGCTAAAATACAATATCCGTCAGGAAAACTTTTAGTAACAATACTTCCTGCACCAACAATTGTACGAGTCCCTAAGACTACTCCTGGTAATATAACCACATTCATACCAATCCAACAATAATCTCCTATTCTTACTTCTCTATTTACATGTTGCATTTGGTTGTACACATCATGATTTCCACTGATAATTCCAATATTAGAAGCAAAATGAACATAATTACCAATGTATATTCCTCCATTCCCTTGTAAATAACATCCAGGTCTTGTACCCGCATTAGAGTTTATTCCGACAAATATATTTTGAGGATGCGTAACTTCAGAATTTTTATGCAATGGCCAATATACATTTTTGTCTTTTCGGAATCTAAAATGAACAAAATCCCATAGTGTTACCTTATTTGTTATAGAATAAGAAAAATCAACATATGCTTTTATAAGGGGAAACAAGTAAAATAATATTTTCTTTAGAATTGTTTTCATGCCAACCTGTGCATTCTTAATGGTTTTATAAGCGACAAATAATCCAATTTAATACAAAAAGCATATATAGAATACGACACTATATATAAAAATGAACTAATAAGAAACACTGTAATATCATTCATATCAAGTACATTTATTAATATATAATGTATTATGAAAAGAAATATTGTAGACGGCAGCAAAATCAAAGCGATTAATTTTACAGGAAAGAGTTGATAAATCTTCAAATTAAAGAACTTGGCAACCAAACTTAACATACAATATATTCTTCCTAATAAACAGATAAGAGAAATACCGGCTATAGTATAGGGAGAATCAACAGTTCTGATACTTAAATATTCTAAACAAACTAATACTATAGCGCCAAACATATGAACATTAGAATAAAATTTCACTTTCCCTATATTAATTATCAAAGGAGCATATACAATTAATGTAAAAAAGTTTGCTATCAGCTTAATTCTAAAATAAATATATGAATTTTCATATTGTTGACCATACATTACAATCATTACAGTGTCTGCAAAAACCCAACAATATGCAATTAATGGATAAATCAACATTGCTGTTTTCTTAAAAACAGAAGCCCATATAGGAAAAATCTCTGATTGGGGGTCCAATTTCTCATGATTCATCCTTGCAAAAATTGGAGAAAGAACAGTTGCACAGGCTCCTGTTAGCATGCCCACAAAAGGTAATTCCATGAATCCATTGCTAAACTCAGCAAAAATTTCATTTCCAAAATATCGACTTATAAAGAATTGATCGGAAGAAGCAATAATAGTTCCCCATAGACTAGCATATAATAAAGGCAATGAAAATTTAAATATTTCAATATTGGTAATATTACATTTTTCATTACCCTGTCTTTTTACAGGAAAATATTTAAAATTTAAAGCAAGTATAAAAGAAACAAATGATGCGATGACAAAACCAAGAATAGCTCCTATATAACCAACCCCAAATACCATAACAGGAATAGCTACACACAACAACATTACCATACGCGTCACTATGGTATATATCGCCATAAATTTTGTTTTTTTATACGTTGCTAATATTCCCTCTAACCCCATGGTTGGTAACATTAAAAAAGGAACAATTGCAAATATCCTTAAAGCTAAAACTAAATCAGGATTTTTCAGGAATGAAGCAATTTGTGAGGAAAAAAGAAATAGTAATGTAGAAAAAAGAAATCCTAGAATAAAAAATAAATTAGTAATTTTTTTTATCAAACTTTTGGCTTGTGATATTTTCACTCTTGGTAAAAAATAAGAAAAAGCCTTAGGTAATCCTAAAGTAAATACAGTTAACAATGTATTGTAAACATATAATACTTGTTTATAAGTTCCATAATCAGCCTTATCAAAATAACGACTGAGAATCATGGAACTAACTATTCCAAAACCAAATGAAAACAAGCTACCTAGTGCAATCCAAGCAGCTTGCCTGGTGTTATTTGTTTCTACCACTTTTACAGTCTCCCGTCTATAATTTTCTTATTCATAAATCCCTTTACGTCAAAAACGACATGCTTGTCGTTTACAAAAGACTCAACTTCTAGCGTCTTAAACTCATTGTGAGCCACAGCCATAATTACGGCATCAGCCTTTTCGATGGAAAGTTCATTGATCACATGGATTCCATATTCACGTTCCACAATAGCCGGGTTCGCCCATGGATCATAAATCGTAATATTCAGATTATACTGCTTGAGTGCCTTATAGATGTCTATTACCTTGGTATTCCGGACATCCGGGCAATTCTCCTTAAAGGTAAAGCCCAGAATTAAGATATTTGAATTCAACACCTGTATTCCCTTTTTCAGCATCAGCTTGATCACCTCGTTTGCCACATATTCACCCATACCGTCGTTCATGCGGCGACCGGCCAGGATGATCTCTGGATTGTAGCCATAGCGCTGGGCACACTGTGCCAGATAGTAAGGATCCACACCTATGCAGTGTCCACCGACCAAACCTGGTTTGAAAGGCAGGAAATTCCATTTGGTGGAAGCCGCTTCCAGCACATCCTGGGTATCGATGCCCATCCGGGTAAAGATCTTGGACAACTCATTGACAAAGGCAATGTTGATATCCCGCTGAGAGTTTTCGATGACTTTCGCCGCTTCTGCTACTTTGATCGATGGTGCCAGATGTGTTCCGGCAGTAATGACGGAAGCATAGATTTCATTCACTTTTCTCCCGATCTCCGGAGTAGAACCAGAGGTTACCTTTTTGATGTGTTCAACCGTATGTTGTTTGTCCCCGGGATTAATCCGTTCCGGAGAATAGCCGGCATAGAAGTCCTCATTGAATTTTAGTCCACTAACCTTTTCCACCACCGGGATACATTCATCTTCCGTTACCCCGGGATAAACCGTAGATTCATAGACTACGATATCGCCTTTGGAAATAACTTTCCCCACCGTTGTACTGGCTCCGTAAAGCGGTGTGAGGTCGGGATTATTGTTTTTGTCAACGGGTGTCGGAACAGCTACGACATAAAAATTACAGTCTCGAATATCTTCTATCTGGCTTGTACAGACAAAACCATGCTGAATAGCGCTTTGTAGAAGCTCATCGCTGACTTCAAGCGTAGCATCATGACCGTCCATCAGGGCTTCCACTCGAGAGGGATTCATATCAAAACCGATAGTTTTATATTTCGTTGAAAACAGGCGAGCCAGGGGCAAACCTACATACCCCAGACCAATGACACAAATTTTTGTTTCTGACATAACAATGTATAATTAACTTAACTGAATATTATAGATTTTCCCAATACCACTTTACGGCTTCCTTCAAACCTTCCTTCATGCTGAAGCGGGGAGCATAACCCAACAGTGTGCGGGCTTTGTCGATACAAGCCAAAGAATGGGGTATATCACCTACCCGATTTGGACCATGGAGGACTTCAACATTACCGATTTCAGGATCAAATTCACTTAAGTATTCTTTTAAATATTTTACCAATTGGTTTAAAGTAGTACGCTCACCGTAGGCTGTATTATAAACTTGATTTACAGCCTGGGCATTCTCTGTCGAAAGAGCCAGCAGATTCATCTGAACGACATTGTCGATGTAGGTAAAGTCACGGCTGTATTCCCCGTCCCCGTTGATGACAGGACTCTCATGAGCCATAAATTTCTTTACAAATAGGGGGATAACAGCAGCATAGGCACCATGCGGATCCTGACGGCGACCGAAAACATTGAAATAACGCAGGCCTATGGTTTCCATCCCATAGGTACGTGCAAATACATCGGCATAAAGTTCATTGACGTATTTGGTGATAGCATAAGGGGAGAGAGGTTTGCCAATGATGTCCTCCACCTTAGGCAGAGTTTTACTATCACCGTATGTAGAACTGCTAGCGGCATAGACAAATCGCTTTACTCCTGCATCCCGTGCAGCTATAAGCATGTTTAAAAAGCCACTGATATTAGTGGCATTAGTGGTAATTGGGTCCTTGATGCTACGAGGTACGGAACCGAGGGCAGCTTCGTGCAGGACATACTCCACTCCATCAACGGCCTTACGACAGTCTTCCGGGTTGCGTATATCACCGACGATAAGTTTGAATGTGATCGGATACTGTTGGATCAAGGGAAGTAAGTTTTCAATGTGACCGGTAGCAAAGTTATCCAGACAAACCACCTCATGATCCTGAGCAAGCAATGCCTCACATAAATTGGAACCGATAAAACCGGCTCCTCCTGTTACTAAAACTTTCATTTGATTATTTTATAGTGAATTCTTACTTTTAACAACTTTACGTTTCTTTTACTTCTTTACTGCAGAAGAAGGACTGTTAAACTCTTTTAGTTTCAGATTCGTCGCCTATTGTAGAAAATTGCGACAAGTAAAATGTGTAAGGTTGTAAAAGGAAACTAGCAGTACCTCCAGAAAACGCCAAGGGTGCAGGTTGAGACTGCCGGAATGCCCGCAGATGCTTACCAGCGAAAAAATTCGGGCACCACCGAGAATGGAAGCAACAGACGCTACCAACATCGTGGGGGTGAACTTCTTATAACGGCGGATGAAATAAAAAATCATCCAGCCGACAACCAAACCGATCAGAAAAGGAGCTATATTTTCCAGCATAATTGCAAATTCGAGGATGTTCAGCGTTTTATACACACTCTCTGTATCTCCGGTATATACTTGCACCTATACAACGTTCAACTACTGATTCGCATGAATTATAATTATTTATTATATCTTATTTAAAGTGAAGAAAGAGAAGAAATTTATTGAAAATTTAACTAAAATAAACGCTCGTTTTTTAAGGGGAAACGAAATCTAAATGTGAATCTTTATTACAAGGAAATTTAAATGAAATATTTTAAAGTTTATTTTATAACCTTCCAACTTCTAAAATTTAATTTTTACCATAAAAGGAATTGAAAAGATATTTAAATGTTATATATGTTAATAATTGTAGGAATATTATGCCTTAAATGACTTTGAAATTTGTTTTTTATATGTAATTTTGTAGCTGAAATAGGTAGAGAGACTATTCTGACTCACAAAAGGTGGGACTTACCGGGCGAAGCCATAAATAATAGCTTTAATTTTTAGATTTCAATTCCATTCCGTATTAAATTTGCTTCTATTAAAATAAATGGCATTCAGTATAGAAATGTAAAATTTCTGTAGACAAAATTTTTGACAATAAAAACGAGCGTTTTTTTTGGTAAATTTGAATTTAAATAAAATTGTTTTTTACTTTAAATAATTTTATTTAAATGTTTGTAAATTAAGTAGAAGGCATGTTTTCCCCTGAATTTTCCGGACTGTTTTATTTTATAAATAGTATATATCTGTTTTTCACTAAATATGTTGAATATAAACAAATTCATAATTGATCATATTACCTGTCGTCCGGTCAGCCTGTTTGTTTCTGATATAGAAGCAAACCATGAGCAACTGAAACAGGAAATTGAAGGTAAAAAAGTGTTGGTTATTGGAGGAGCAGGGACGATCGGTTCATCCTATATACGGGCTCTCCTTCCTTTTAAACCGTCGAGATTAGTTGTAGTAGATATCAGCGAAAACGGATTAACGGAACTGACCCGTGATTTGCGTTCTACATACGGACTCTATATGCCGGAAAATTATAAGACTTATCCGGTCAGTTATGCGGATCCGATTTTTGAAAAAATTTTCCGGAAGGAAAAAGGTTTTGATATTGTAGCTAATTTCTCTGCCCACAAACATGTCCGGAGTGAAAAAGATCAATATTCGGTAGAAGCTTTAATTGAAAACAACGTTATAAAAGCCAGGAAATTATTGGATCTGCTGGTAGAATTCCCTCCCCGGCATTTTTTCTGTGTTTCTACGGATAAAGCCGCCAATCCGGTTAATATTATGGGTGGAAGCAAGCGGATCATGGAGGATATGATCATGGCTTATGCAGATAAGTTTAAGGTTTCTACGGCCCGTTTCGCCAATGTCGCTTTTTCGAACGGCTCTTTATTAGCTGGATTCATCGAACGTCTGATGAAACACCAGCCCCTTGCAGCTCCTTGTGATGTGAAACGTTATTTTGTTTCTCCGGAAGAAAGTGGACAGATCTGTATGCTGGCTTGTATATTGGGAAAAAATCGGGAAATCTTTTTTCCGAAATTAGGTGAAGAGCAGATGATGACCTTTTCGGCGATTTGTGATAAATTCTTACGAACGCTGGGGTATGAGGTCAGGTATTGTAAGAGCGAAGATGAAGCAAAAGAATTTGCTGTAAAAATGGAGGAGAATCCGAAAATATATCCTGTTGTTTATTTTAAAAGTGATACGACAGGAGAAAAAGATTTCGAAGAGTTTTATGTACCGGGAGAGAAATTGAATTGGGATCGTTTTTCTTCTTTGGGAGTTATTGAAGAGGTTAAATCCCGTTCCATAGAAGAACTGGATCTCCTATTTTATAATCTGAATAAAACGTTTTCAAAGCCGGATTTTACCAAAGATGAGGTTGTGGCTATATTAAAAGATTTCATTCCCAATTTTGAACACGAAGAAAAGGGAAGGAATCTGGACCAAAAAATGTAATTAATCAGAGTGATCATGGAATATCAAATTCCTTTATTTCAGTTAAATTTCGACGAAGAAGAAATTCAGGCTGTAACACAGACAATACGTTCAAAGTGGATTTCAACCGGTCCTAAATGTGAGGAATTAGAAAAACTGTTTGTTGAAATGATGAGGGTGAAATATGCAGTAAGTTTATCTAATTGTACGGATGCTTTGCATTTGGCCTGCTTAACGTGCGGTATTGGACCGGGGGATGAAGTGTTATGTCCTTCTTTAACTTTTGCAGCTTCGGTAAATTGTATCCGATATGTAGGTGCGACTCCTGTTTTTTGTGATATTGTTGGACCGGAACATATAAATATTGATCCGGAGGATATTAAAAAGAAGATAACGTCTAAAACGAAAGCTGTGGTTGTTGTCCATATGGCAGGATTTCCTGCAAAAATGGATGAGATAATAAAAATAGCAGAAGAATACGGTTTGAGAGTTATTGAAGATGCTTGTCACGGGCCGCTCTCCGAATACCATGGGAAGAAATTAGGAACCATTGGGGATGTGGCTACATTTAGTTTTTTTTCCAATAAAAATATCAGTACAGGTGAAGGGGGGATGCTGATTACCAATAACGAGGAAATTGCTTCTAAGGCCCGTTCCCTACGTTCTCATGGAATGACAACAATGTCCTATCAAAGGGCAAAAGGACATGCGACTTCTTATGATATTGTCGATTTAGGATATAATTTCAGAATGGATGATATACGGGCTTCAATTGGTTGCGTACAAATGAGAAAATTGCAGGCTGATTTGGAAAAACGAGTTCACGTAAGAAGTAAATATATCGAAGAATTATCAAAAATAGAAGGGATTGTCGTACCCTTTGCGGCTAACTCAGAATTTGTTTCTAATTATATTATGCCGATCGTAATAAGCGGTTCTACAAGGGAGAGAAGGGATAAAATCAGAGATGAAATCCATGCTGCCGGCATACAAACAAGTAATCATTATCCTGCGGTTCACCGTTTTTCTATATACAAAGATTATGGAGCTGTATTGCCACAGACAGAATACGTGAGTGATAATGAGATAACCCTACCGATGTATGCGGCATTGACTGATGAACAGATCGAGTTTATTGCCTGTACGGTAAACAACGCCATTCATGGATAAGAAAGTCATCTTGGTAGGAGGGTTCCATGAAATTATTGAACTTTGTGAAGAAAATAAAGTTCAGATAACCGGAATAATCGATCCTCATCTGACAGAACAAACCTATTGGGGATGTCCGGTTTTAGGGAAAGACGGGGATGCGGAACGATTGTATGATTTCTATAAAGAAGTACCGGTTTTAATTACTCCTGATCTGCCCCGTATCCGCTTTAAGTTGTACAATTACTATGCACAGATTGGTTTTAAGGTGGCATCTTTGATTAGTAAGGATGCTTATGTCTCCCGTAGTGCAAAAATAGGGGAAGGAACAATTGTGCAAAGGGGTGTCCATATTTCTTCCAATGTCAATGTGGGGAAAATGGTAAAGCTGAATACTAATGCTAATGTTATGCATGATTGTCAGGTAAAAGATTATGCTACCGTGGCCCCCGATGCTGTATTATTAGGAAAGGTTATTGTAAATGAGGCCTCTTATATTGGTGCCAATGCGACTCTTTTACCGGAAATTGTCATTGGCGAAAACGTTATTGTAGGCGCCGGGGCAGTTGTTACTAAACGAGTGCAACCGAATACAATAGTAAAAGGAATTCCTGCAAAATAATTATAATGAATAAATCAAGGGTTATTCAAAGTTCTTTATCCATTATTGAAGCGTTGAAAAAAATGGATGAAGAGCGGGTAAAATCTTTATTGGTTTTCTCGGATGATAAATTTCTTTCCTTATTGACGATAGGTGACATTCAGAGGGCCATTATTTCAGATTGTGATTTGAATATGAATATTGAGCATATATTGGATATTCATAATAAAAAGTATTGTTCAGCGCAAGATCCGATTGAGGTAATTAAGGCAAAAATGTTAGAATTACGGGCCGAATGTATGCCGGTTATTTCTTTAGAAGGGAAATTAGAAAAAGTTTATTATTGGGAAGATTTATTTTTATCTCAAACTGTTGATCAGGAAAGAGAGAAAATAAATTTGCCTGTGGTTATAATGGCTGGCGGTAAAGGGACACGGCTGAAGCCTTTAACGAATGTAATACCTAAACCCTTAATTCCAATAGGGGAAAAAACGATTCTGGAAACAATAATGGATCAGTTCGAAACCATTGGTTGTAATCAGTTTTATATGTCGGTAAATTACAAATATGATATTTTGGAATTTTATCTGAATCAATTGGTCCGAAAATATAATATTCGTTTTTTTAAAGAAGACAAACCTTTAGGTACTATCGGTAGCGTATCGCTTTTAAAAGATAAAATTAAAACTCCGTTCTTTTTATCAAACTGCGATATAATTATAGATCAGGATTTCCGGGATGTTTACGAGTATCATCGCGCCAACCGGAATGATATAACTCTTATAACTTCACTGAAAAGTTTTCAAATCCCTTATGGAGTCATTGAGACGGCAAAGGACGGAATCATGACGGGTTTATCGGAGAAACCGGAATATACCTATATGATTAATACCGGCGTTTATCTCTTAGAACCGGGATTAATAAAAGAAATACCTGAAAATGAATTGTTCCATATAACAGATTTAATAGAAAAGATCAAAAATAAGGGAGGGAAAGTTGGGTGTTTCCCCGTCAGTGAAAAATCGTGGACCGATATCGGGGAATGGAATGGCTATTTAAAATTGATTAACGTATGAATCGAATAAAGGTTGCCTGGTTATGTCATTTAACCAGTCCTGAATTGAATCAATACTATGGAACAGATAAGAAAGAAATTGCAGCTTGGATTCCTCAGTTTATAGATGTAATTAAAAATCAGACAGAGCTGGAAATTCACATTATCGCTCCTAATTATTATACAAATAAAAACGATGATTTTGAGATAAATAGAATACACTATCATTTATTTAAATTTTATTCGACAATCATTCCCAATCATTTAAGTACTTTATTTTTTATTTTAAATAAGGGACGTAGGGTTAAGTCTGAAGTGAATCGTATTGTAGAAAAGATAAATCCTGATATAGTTCACTTATATGGTTCTGAAAATTTTACTTATTCAGAAGGTATTTTACCCTTATTGGGAAAATATAAAGTACTGATAAGTATACAGGGATTGATTAGTGATGTTGCCAATAAAGGAAATCTTTACAGACGTTATATCATTAATCAAAGGATACAGATTGAAAATGAAATAAATTCTGAATTTAAAAACTTTACATTTTCTTGTACGGACAATAACTTTCTCCGGAAATTTCTGGATAAGTATCCCGGTAAAAATGTTTATGAACTGATTTTTCCTACGAAGATACCGTCTATAGATGCGACTACTGTAAAAAAAGAATTCGATTTAGTATTTTGGGGCAGGATCTCTGTCAATAAAGGTATCGAAGATTTTATTCAGGCGGTAGCTATTTTGTCTAGAAAGAAAAATAATTTTAAAGCCCTTATCGTAGGAAGTTGCTCAGAACAATATTATAAAAGAATTTCCCAGTTCATTTCAAATTATAAGATTAAAGAAAATATTGTTTTTGCTGGTTATCAAAAAAGTGATAATGATTTGTTTGCGTGGGTATCTAAAGCAAAAGTATACGCTTTACCAACATATTTTGATGCTATGCCCGGTAGTATCAGGGAAAGTATGTTTTTAAAAATTCCAGTTGTCTCTTATCCTGTTGGATTAATTCCCGAGTTCAACAAGTCTAAAAAATGTATTTTGTTAGCGAAAGAGAGGGATATTGAAGACTTAGCTGAGCAAATTTGGACACTGTTGAACAATAAAGCTTTGTATGGGGAAATTGTTGATAATGCTTATGACGAAATAAAATATAGGTATTCAAATGAGCGTATTTACGGGCAATTGATGAAATGTTATAATGACATTTTGCATATCGATTCTAAAAAAGTATAAACAAATTTAAAATTCATTCTTTTGAGTTTCGTTAAAAATGATTGATGGCAGAAGATAGAAATTCATACAAAAATATAACGAAAGCCATTTCTTTATTTGGGGGAGTACAAATCCTTCAAATTATTGTGAGCATTATAAAAAATAAATTTGTTGCCCTCTTAATTGGCCCGGTGGGAGTTGGGATAGTCGGAATGCTTACTTCATCTACTGATTTGATATCTTCGATGACAAATTTCGGGCTGAGGACAAGTGCAGTTAGAGATGTATCTCAGGCATACTCCACCGGAGACACGCCTAAGATAAGTATAGTCATTACAGTCTTACGCAAGTTAATATGGTTTACTGGTATTTTGGGAATGATCATTACCTTTTGCTTTTCTTCTTTGTTAAGTGAATGGGCTTTCGGGAATAACGACTATTCTGTATCCATAAAACTAATAGCTATTGTCGTTTTATTCACCCAATTATATAATGGCCGCTTTGTATTACTTCAGGGTACATTTCAATATAAAGCGATAGCGAAGTCAGCATTAATCGGGAACCTTATAGGATTGTTTATTATAATCCCCCTTTATTATATATGGAAAATTAAGGCAATTGTTCCGGTTATTATCGTCACTTCCTTATGCAGTTATTTGGCCGTATGGTTTTATTCCCGGAAAATTTCATTTCCTAAAATAAAATTGAGCATCCGGGAATTTTGGAAGGAAGGTCGGTTAATGTTAGTTTTAGGAATGGCAATAGCTCTTTCGGGGGTCGTAGGGACGGGTCAAATTTATTTATTAAGGGTCTATATTTCTAATTATGGTAATATTCTGGATGTCGGATTATATACTGCTGGGATTGCAATAGCTTCCTCTTATGTCGGGATCGTATTAAATGCGATGAGTTCGGACTATGCTCCCAGATTATCTGCTGTAGCCAATGATGCCAATCTCTTGTCGTTGACAATAAATAAACAAGCTACTCTTTTGATAACCATTTTATCTCCCTTGATTGTTGCTTTTATTGTCTTTATTAAACAATTAGTTATTTTGTTATACTCGACTAAATTTATAGCTATTACGACTATGGTGGAGTGGATTATGTTCGGCATGATTTTCCGGGCATTAAGTTGGTCCATTTCTTTTTGTTTTATTGCAAGAGGTGAACCAAAAACATTTTTTCTGAACGAGTTACTGACTTCTTTTTATTCACTGTTTTTTTCCGTTATCGGTTATAAACTGGCTAATTTCACCGGGATGGGGATTGCATTTTGCTTGACTTATTTTTGTTATACCATTCAAGTGTATATCTTATCTCGAAAAAAATTTAGTTTTCATTTTAACCATGATTTTTTTAAAATGGTTATTCCTCAAATACTTATATGTACGTTTCTTTTTATCTTATTTAGAATATTAGGGTATTCTGTATACAGATATATTATAGGTGCAATTGCCTTAACGGGTATTCTCTTTTTATCTTATTATTATTTAGATAAAATGATAGGAATACGCCACATTATCCGGAATCGGATAAATAAAATCAGAAAATGATGAAGGATATTACTTATAAAATTACAGTAATAATAATTACATATAATCAAGAAAAATTGATTGGCCGGGCACTTGATTCTATTTTAATTCAGAAAGAATGGGGGCTCTCCGAAATCATTATATGCGATGACTGTTCTACTGACAATAATTGGGACGTAATTCAGGACTATGCACGGAAATATCCGGATATTATCAAGCCGTTCCGGAATGAGAAAAATTTAGGGATTTTTAAAAATATAGAAAGTACATGGCAGAAAAATATCAATGGCGATCTCGTCTTGTATGTTTCCGGAGATGATGCTATTGTGGACGGACTTTTCGTAAAGTTGTACGATTCCATTCAGGAACAGCAAATAGATGTCAGCAAAGGTTCTTTTTGTATTTATTCAGATCAGAAGGTGATTTTTCCCAATAGTAAGGAATTAATTTTATCCAATAAATTGATAGCAAAAGGATACGATGCTGTCAGTTTGAAAATCAGGGGCCTCTTATTTTCGGCAAGAGGTATATTTTATAGTAAAGAATTGTTTTCCAGATTTTTGCCTGTAAAAGAGATCGGTATATTCACAGATGGGTTGATTGATATACAAGTCCAGTTATATGCTGATAAAAATTATTACTTTGATTTTATAGGGGGCATTTATTATTCGGGAATAGGGGCTTCTTCAAAAATTGGTAAAAAGGAGTCTTTAGAATCTTATATAAAACTGTTTTCTGAATACGAGAAAATACTTTCGTTATCACCCAAAGATAAAAAATGGTTGAAATTTGAGATCGCAAAGTCTAAATTCAGAATTCAGCCCTCATTTAAATTATTTTGCCTGTCGGTCATGTATTTTATGGGTAGTATGGATTTTAGGTACGGGGTGAATTGTAAAAAATATGGTTTGGAGTTCGCTTACATGGCAAAACAATTATTTATCAGGCATTAACCCTATGATCATTCTTAAACATTTGATATGAAAGGAATTGTTTTAGCAGGAGGTTCCGGGACACGTTTATATCCGATAACCAAAGGTGTTAGTAAACAGCTACTGCCTATTTACGATAAACCCATGATTTATTACCCTATTTCGGTCTTGATGTTGGCTGAAATTCGAGAAATATTAATCATTTCCACTCCACAGGATTTGCCTGGGTTTAAAAGGTTGCTCGGAGACGGCAGTGCTTACGGAGTTTCTTTTGAATATGCTGAACAGGCTCGTCCGGAGGGGTTAGCACAAGCTTTTATTATAGGAGAGGAATTTATTGGTAATGATGCAGTTTGTTTGGTATTGGGTGATAATATATTTTATGGTCAGGGTTTTAGTCCGAAGCTCCAGAAGGCGGTAGCTGATGCAGAATGTCATCAGAAAGCCACTATTTTTGGTTATCATGTAGGAGATCCGGAAAGATATGGAGTTGCTGAATTTGATAAAGAAGGGAATTGTCTTTCTATAGAGGAAAAACCTCAGTATCCAAAGTCAAACTATGCGGTTGTCGGCTTATATTTTTACCCCAATAAGGTAGTTGAAGTAGCCAAGCATATCAAACCGTCTTTGCGGGGAGAACTGGAAATAACGACAGTTAACCAACAATTTTTAGAAAATAAAAACTTGAAGGTTGAAATCTTGGGTAGAGGCTTTGCTTGGTTAGATACGGGTACACATGATTCGCTTAGTGAAGCCTCTACGTTTGTAGAAGTGATAGAAAAACGTCAGGGGTTAAAGGTGGCCTGTCTGGAAGCAATCGCTTTCCGAAAAGGATGGATTTCTGAGAAACAAATGAGGGAATTGGCTCAGCCGATGATTAAAAATCAGTATGGCCGATATCTTTTGAAAGTAGTTGATGAAGTAAAAGAAAACTGAAAATACATGGATTTTAAGCGAAGTATACTGATTACCGGTGGAGCTGGGTTCATTGGTTCACATGTTGTCCGGTTGTTTGTAAATAAATATCCCGAATATCACATTATTAATGTTGACAAACTGACTTATGCCGGAAACTTGGCAAATTTGAGTGATATAGAAGAACAGGTAAATTATACCTTTATCAAAGAGGATATTTGTAATTTCGGGAAGATCTTAGACTTATTCGGGAAATACCATGTAGATGGAGTCATTCATCTAGCCGCTGAAAGTCATGTAGATAGGAGCATAAAAGATCCTTTTGTATTTGCGCAAACCAATGTTCTTGGGACCCTTTCGTTACTGCAAGCTGCCAAACTTACCTGGGAAGCTACTCCGGAGAAATATGAAGGGAAACGGTTTTATCATATTTCTACAGATGAAGTTTATGGGGCATTGACTTTTGACGGCTCTCTATTTACAGAAATGACAAAGTATAATCCACATAGCCCTTATTCTGCCAGCAAAGCATCCTCAGACCATTTTGTCAGGGCTTATCATGATACGTACGGATTACCTACCATAGTGACAAATTGTTCTAATAATTATGGTCCCTATCAATTCCCGGAAAAATTAATTCCTCTGTTTATCAATAATATTTGTCATAAAAGACCCCTGCCGGTTTACGGGCAAGGGCAAAATGTACGGGATTGGTTATATGTGGAGGACCATGCCCGTGCAATTGATATCATTTTTCACAAAGGTAAAATTGCTGATACTTATAATATTGGCGGTTTTAATGAATGGAAAAATATAGATCTTATAAAAACAATTATTAAAACGACAGACCGTCTTTTAGGAAATCCGGAAGGCTATTCGGAATATTTAATCACGTATGTTACTGACCGTGCAGGTCATGATTTGCGTTATGCCATAGATTCCGCTAAATTAAGTAATGAGTTAGGTTGGGAACCTTCTTTACAATTCGAGGAAGGAATTGAAAAAACCGTAAAGTGGTATTTGACGCATCAGGAATGGATGGACCATATTACTTCCGGAGCGTATGAAAAATATTATGAGGGTATGTATAAAAATAGGTAATATGACACTTGATGAGGTAAAAATAATAGATCTTCCAAAATTTCTGGATAAACGAGGGAATTTGTCTTTTGTAGAAGAATTTATACATATTCCTTTTAAAATAAAACGGGCCTATTGGCTTTATGATGTCCCGGGAGGCGAGAGCCGGGGCGGTCATGCTTACAAAGAGAATTGTGAATTTATGATTGCCCTTTCCGGCAGTTTTGATGTCATACTGGATGATGGCAACAGACGTGAAATATTTTCTTTAAATCGTTCTTATTACGGTTTATATATTCCTAAAGGTTTGTGGAGAGAAATGACTAATTTTTCTACCAATTCTTTGGCTTTGATACTAGCATCGACGAAATATGATGCGAAGGATTATATCCGCGATTATGATGAATTTAAAAAATATGTGGCCGATGAAAAAGAATAGTGTTTACGATTGTACGATTATCGAATTTGATAAACATCATAGTGAACGGAAGGGAAATATTTCAGTTGTAGAGAATAATGATACCATTCCTTTTGAAGTGAAACGTACTTATTATTTATACGATGTCCCGGGGGGAGAATCGAGAGGGGCGCATGCCCATAAAAAATTAAGTCAATTAATTATTGCAGCCAGTGGTTCATTTAATGTGATCCTTGATGATGGAAATGTAAAAAGGACATTTACACTCAACAGACCTTATCAAGGCTTATATATCGTGCCCGGAATTTGGAGGGATTTAAATGATTTTTCTGCAGGATCCGTTTGTATGGTATTAGCGTCAGCAGGATACGATAAGAATGATTATATCAGAGATTATACGGAATTTTTAGCGTTTCGACACAATGAGTAATATCAATCCGTTAGCTGATGTGAAAAGTGAGCATATCGGTGAAGGGACGAAAATATGGCAGTTTTGTGTCGTATTGCCCGATGCAGTTATAGGTAAGAATTGTAACATATGTTCCCATGTACTGATAGAAAATGAAGTGGTTATTGGAGATAATGTGACTATTAAATGTGGTGTGCAGGTTTGGGACGGTATACAAATAGGAAACAACGTTTTTATCGGTCCGAATGTCACTTTTACCAATGATTTAATCCCTCGCTCTAAAAAGGATTACATCAGAAGAAACACCGTTATAGAAGAGGGAGCTTCAATCGGAGCCAATGCAACTATAATTGCGGGGCATACGGTAGGAGCTTATGCCTTTATCGGGGCAGGAAGTGTTGTTACGAAAGATATCCCCGCCAATACTGTCTGGTATGGTAACCCGGCCAGACAGAAAGGATATATTACGAATAAAGGTATTTTGCTCGGTATGGATAAAAAAGATAAAGAAGGAAAGCTATACGAATTATGATTAAGTTTTTGGATCTGCAGAAAATAACAGCCAAGTATGCAGATGAAATTCAGGAGGCCGTTTTGCGTGTCACGAATTCGGGCTGGTATCTCCAGGGAGGAGAGAACGATAAATTTGAAGCCAATTATGCTAAATATATTGGTACGAAATATACGGTAGGTTGTGCTAATGGATTAGATGCTTTGATATGGATTTTCAGAGCATATATTGAAATGGGAGTCATGAATCCCGGAGACGAAGTAATTGTTCCGGCTAATACCTATATTGCTTCTGTTCTGGCCATTTCAGAAAATGGTTTAAAGCCGGTATTAGTAGAACCTGATATCGATACTTATCAGATAGATGATTCTAAAATCGAAGAAGCGATTACTACACATACAAAGGCAATCCTGATTGTTCATCTATATGGTCAATGTGCTTATACGGAGAAAATAAAAGAATTATGCAAAAAATATAATTTAAAATTGATAGAAGATAATGCACAAGCGCATGGTTGTTTCTATCAGGGGAAAAAGACAGGATCGCTTGGGGACGCTGCCGGACATTCATTTTATCCCGGAAAAAACTTAGGAGCATTTGGGGATGCAGGTGCTGTTACAACGGATGATGAAGAATTGGCTAAAATCGTAAGAGCTGTTGCAAATTACGGATCTACAAAAAAATATGTTTTCGAATATTGTGGCCGAAACAGTAGATTAGATGAATTACAGGCAGCAATTCTGAATGTCAAGTTACGGCATCTGGATGAGGATGTGGCCATCCGGCAGCAAATTGCTAAGCGTTATATAACCGAGATAACAAATCCTAAAATTATTTTGCCCTTTATCAGGGATTGGAAAGCACATGCTTTTCATTTGTTTCCGGTTCGTTGTAAAGAACGCGATAAATTACAGCAATATTTGACCGGTAATGGAATTCAGACAATCATACACTATCCTATTCCTCCTCATAAACAGAAATGTTATAGAGAATGGAATAATTTGTCATTTCCTGTTACCGAACAGATTCACCGGGAAGAGTTAAGCTTGCCTATTAGTCAGGTTTTAACTACCACTGAAACAAATACAATAATAGAATTACTAAATGAGTTCTAAAATTAAATCTTATTTTCGTATAGAGTATTTATTGCTTTTTTTATGCTCTATCCAATTCTTGTCCTATTTCAATCCCATTATATATTTATTATTTTTATATTTAATTTTTAAAAATAAAATAGATCTTTCCGCTTGTAGGACAGTACATTTTTTAACAATAGTACTTTTTGCCGTTTTATATTTTCTGTTTATTGTTGAAAATGCTGTAATTACAGATTATATCACATGGATTGTTTCCTATATAATTGGATTTTCCTTAGTTAAGGATAAAAAATCAATGCTGATTGTCCTATTAATTATGGGGCTGGGAAATGGTTTTTATAGTACCTTGATTAGTATTGATAATTATATACATTACGGATTAAATGTAGGGGCAAGGGTATTATCGGCCGTTTGGTGGGATGGGGAGGTTTCTGCAACTGCGCATTCTTGTATGTTTTTGATATTTAGTGGTTTATTGTATCCGATGTTGTTCATATATAAGTCTTCTTTCTCGTTTAAAATCCTGATGGTTTTATTTTGTATCTCTCTTTGCCTGTCAGCTATAATGTCCGCTTCCAGGTCTGAGTTGCTTTATCCTCCGGTTATTGTTGTATTAACCGCTATATTTTATGGTATTAAAACTTCAAGTGTAAAGCATTTTAACTATTTAATTTTTATTACTGTTATTTTAGTTATACTCTATACGTTTGACATCTTTCATATCAGGACCTTTTTTGAAAATCAATTTATTTTTGTCCGGTTTACCGAAAAATATGACGGGGGTATAGTTGAAAATGCCAGAGTTGGTAGCTGGCCCTTATTTTTCAATAATTTCGGCAAATATCTTTTCGGGGGATTAAATACTATAAATCCTTTGCTCTACATGCATAATATGTTTTTGGATACATTTGCTTTTACAGGTATATTCCCCTTTATGTTGTTGATAATAATTGTGTTTCAAAGCTGTAAGTCATTATATAAGATTTCGAAAATAGGAGATGCTTTTGAAGCGGATTTGTTTTTTGGAGTCATGATTGCTTTTTTGCTGATTTTTAATACTGAACCTATATTGCAGGCTTCAAGCTGGTTTTTTTCTTTTTACCTGATCGTATTTGGAATGCTGGATAAAAGATTAGTTTTATTGAAAAGGAATAAAATGAATAGGGCCACTTTAGTTGTTTCATGACTTTTCTGCTATAGATAATATTTAATTTAAAAATTTATAAGCAATTTTAAATAGAATGAATATTCTTTATATATCCACTTCCATGGATGAAGATTTAATCGCTAAAATCAAATTAAAGAATTCTAATTATTCCATTGCTGCTATAAAATATGCGGACTTAATTCGGAAGGGGTTGGAGAATAATAAAAGTATTGTTTTAACTAATGTATTTTCTCCGACTTTTACCACCTGGCCTCATGTAAATACATTTTTATTTTTCAATCACCGTCAGTTGAGCGGAAAATATATTTCTTTTATTAATCTACCCTTTCTAAAACAGTTCACAATGTCTTTTAGCGTTTTTGTTAAAACATTGGGCTGGGTCCTGAAAAGTAAGAGAAAAGAGAAGAATATAATTATTTTAAGTTCGATACAATTGCCTTTTCTCTTAGGTACTTTTTTTTTAAAGCTATGGGGTGTTAAAATTGTATCTTTTGTTCCCGATCTTCCCCAATATCAATATGGGTATACAAGAGATCGCAATATTATAAGACGTTTTTTTACGCCTTTATATATTAAAATTTGCAATATTTTTATCTATGCAATAGATTATTACGTGTTTATCACTAAACAAATGGTGACTCTGTTTCCGCATAGACCTTTTACGATCATGGAGGGCTTGGTGGACCTGAATGATTCCTCTTCCATAGAATGTCCGGAAGAACATGCTTTTATTGTAATGTATGCCGGTAGTCTGCATGAGACTATGGGAATAAGATTATTATTAGATGCTTTTGAACAAATGGAGGAAAATATGGAATTATGGATTTTTGGTACAGGTGATTTGCAAAGTTTAGTCGAGGAGAAAGCAAAGATTTGTAAAAAGATAAAATATTACGGGAGAGTATCTAACAATGATATTATCCGGTATGAACAAAAAGTTGATTTATTAATAAATCCCCGTTTCAGTAGTCAGGAATTTACTAAATATAGTTTTCCCTCCAAGTTGATGGAATATATGTTATCCGGTACTCCGGTGTTAACAACCAGATTACCCGGAATATCTGAAGAGTATAATGACTTGATGTATTTTATTGAGGATGAAACGGTAGAAGGTGTCCGGAAATCGATAATAGAGTGTTATCGAAAAAAACCGGAGGAATTCCAGAGGAGAGGAAGAGATACGAAAAAGTATGTGTTGGAAAATAAAAATTGTAATGTCCAGATAGATAGGATTATTAATCATATTGTTCAGAATCTATAAATCGTAATTATGTTAAATAAAAAAATAGCGGTAATAGGACTCGGTTATGTAGGACTTCCTTTGGCAAGATTATTTTCTACTCAATATCCCACCGTAGGCTTTGATATGAATCAAAAACGTGTTGACTCTTTAAATAAAGGATATGATGTAACACTTGAAGTCAGTGATGAGCTTTTACGAAATGCAATTAATAACGGATTTAAATGTACGAGTAATATTGAAGATATACGGGATTGTAATATCTATATAGTCGCCGTACCCACGCCTGTGGATAATAATAACCGGCCGGATCTGACACCATTGATCGGAGCGAGTACGACTGTAGGTAAAGTTATTTCCAAAGGAGATATTGTTATTTATGAATCGACCGTTTATCCGGGAGTTACAGAAGAAGAATGTCTGCCCGTAGTAGAAAAAGTATCGGGCCTGAAATTCAATGTTGATTTTTATGCGGGATATTCTCCGGAACGGATTAATCCCGGGGATAAAGAACATACTGTAGAAAAAATAAAGAAAGTCACTTCTGGCTCAACTCCTGAAATTGCAGATATTGTAGATGGTTTGTATAATGCTGTGTTAGTCAATGGAACGCATAAAGCCCCCTCTATAAAAGTTGCGGAAGCATCAAAAATTATAGAAAATTCACAAAGAGATGTAAATATTGCATTTATGAATGAGCTTTCTAAAATTTTTCATGCGATGGGCATTGATACAAGTGATGTCATTGAGGCCGCTGCATCCAAGTGGAATTTTATTAAGATGAAACCCGGGTTAGTAGGAGGACATTGCATTAGTGTAGATCCGTATTATCTGATTCAAAAGGCCCAGGTCTATGGCGTGCTTCCGAGAATTATGTATAATGCGCGCAGATTAAATGATGGCATGGGTGCTTATGTAGCCAATCAGGTGGTTAAATGTATGAATAAAAAAGGTATTTTGGTGAAAGATGCAAAGATTTTGATATTGGGAGTTACCTTTAAGGAAAACTGTCCGGATATTCGGAATACTAAAGTCGTCGATATCTATACCACTCTGTCTGAGTTTACGAATAATATCGTTATTTATGATCCTTGGGCTAGTCCTGATGCAGTCAAGGGCGAATACGGGATAGATATTGTGAATGCCCTTCCCTCCGAAAAGTCGGATGTTGTTGTTTTAGCTGTCGCTCATAAAGAATTTGAGAATTTGAATATTTTGTCTTTAGTGGAAGACAGGCATGTAATTTATGACGTGAAAGGTTGTCTGGATAGGGATATTATTGACGGTAGATTGTAAGTTGTTGGCTGATGAGAATTTTAATTCCCTCTGTTTCATTTTATCCGGCCCAGGAAGGAGGTCCTTCTAACGCTTTGTATTGGCTTGCCAAAGGCTTTGTGAAAGAAGGTATCGACGTTTCTGTGGTAACAACAGGCAGGTATATAGAAGACAATAAAGTTATCCTTGACAGGTGGCATTGTTTCGAAGGTATTCATATCATATATCAATCTGTAAAGCACTATAAGTTTTCAATTCGTTTGTTACGTACGAATCTGAAAGAAGTGAGGAATTGCGACGTCGTTATTTCCAATGGATTATGTTATTTACCAGGTTTTGTATTAAATACTTACGCTCTTTTTAAAAATAAGAAAGTAATAATTTCTCCCCGGGGAGAAATGTTTTCAACAGCTATTGCAAATAAGGGTTTTGGCAGTAAGATTTTAAAAACCTGTTATTTCAAATTTATTAATCTGATTTATAATAAAAAGGTTATTTATCATGCAACTTCTGTAGAAGAAAGAGATTCTATAATAAAAATGTTTGGAAAAAACCGGAAAGTGGTCATCATTCCTAATTATATGGTTTTACCCAGACACATTCATCTTTCTTCTAATCCCTATTCAGGTTATTTGTTATATGTAGGAAGGATTGCTCCCATAAAAGCGTTGGATAACCTGATTAGAGGATTGTCAAAGTCAAAAAAATTTATGGAAAGTTCTTTGCAACTTTTACTTGCAGGAGAGATTGCAGGAGATTATTATAAATATCTGCAAACAGTTATTGCTGATAATCAAATGCAACATAAAGTTAAATTTTTAGGATTAGTAACGGGGGAAGCTAAGAATGAATTGTATGCGAAAGCAAAATGTTTGTATCTGGTGTCTAAATCGGAAAATTTTGGAAATGTTGTTATAGAGGCCTTGGCTCAGGGTACGCCTGTAATAACATCTAAAGGAACGCCTTGGGCTAGTTTGGCATCTGATGGTTGCGGATGGTGGATTGATAATGAGCCTGCTTCAATAGCTAAAGCTACAGATGAATTGTTGGATATGGAGGAGATTGCATATAATTGTATGCGGCAAAGGTGTTATGATCGTTGTATAAATGATTATGATATTTATAACAATATTGATGATTGGATTAATTTAATAAAATAATAAGTATGTCCATTTTTAAAGATAAAATTCTTTTAATTACCGGAGGCACTGGTTCCTTTGGGAATGCTGTATTGCGTCGTTTTCTGGATACGGATATTAAAGAAATCCGCATTTTCAGCCGGGATGAGAAAAAACAGGACGATATGCGTCATCATCTGCAGAATCCGAAAGTCAGATTCTATATCGGTAATGTGCGCGACCGGCAGTCTGTCGACAGCGCTGTGCGTGGAGTGGATTACATTTTTTCGGCAGCAGCATTGAAGCAGGTGCCTTCCTGCGAGTTTTTTCCCCTGCAAGCCGTCCAGACCAATGTCATCGGCACGGATAATGTTCTGGAATCAGCTATTGCCCACCGCGTAAAAAATGTGGTTGTCCTTTCGACCGATAAAGCTGCTTATCCGATTAATGCCATGGGAATCTCAAAAGCCATGATGGAAAAAGTGTCTATTGCTAAAGGACGGGCCCTCGGAGAGAATGCACAGACAACCATCTGCTGTACCCGCTACGGGAATGTAATGGCCTCCCGTGGTTCGGTTATTCCCCTATGGGTAGATCAGATTAAAGCAGGTAAACCCCTTACGGTTACGGATCCCAATATGACCCGTTTTATGATGACGTTGGATGATGCCGTGGATCTGGTCATGTATGCATTTGAACACGGTCATAACGGGGATTTGTTCGTTCAGAAAGCTCCCGCAGCTACCCTGGATGTTCTGGCTGAAGCTTTGAAGCAATTGTATAAGACTGAGGTGGAAGTGAAAACAATCGGTACCCGTCACGGTGAGAAATTGTACGAAACCCTGGTTACTCGTGAAGAAATGGCAAAAGCAATCGATATGGGAAACTATTACCGTATTCCGTGTGATACCCGGGATCTGAATTATGATAAGTTCTTTACCGAAGGCAATGAGGCCGTGGCGAAAATAGAAGATTATCATTCCCATAATACAACCCGTTTGGATGTGAACGACATGAAGCAATTATTGCTCAAGCTGCGATTTATACGGGAAGATTTGGGTTTGGAGGAGAAATTAAAGACAACTGAAATCAAAAGCGAGTAAAATCCGATACAGAGCCGTTTTATACTTTTCTTTTTGACCGGCATCCTGCCTCATGTACAACGGCTGTTTAATCAACTGATATGTTATGAATATTCTTGTAACGGGAGCCAGGGGTTTCATTGGCAGAAACCTGGTGGCTCAGCTGCATAATATACAATCGGGGAAAGCCAGGAATAATGCTGTTCCCGACGGCCTCAAAGTATTCGAATACGATATAGACAGTGATCCGTCCGAATTAGAGGTATATTGTAAAAATGCAGATTTTGTATTTAATCTGGCCGGGGTAAACAGGCCTAAAGAGCAGTCGGAATTCATGAAAGGTAATTTTGGCTTTGCCTCTACCCTGCTGGATACGCTCAGGAAATATAACAATACCTGCCCGGTAATGATTTCCTCCTCTACCCAGGCGACACTGGACAATCCCTATGGGGAGTCCAAAAGGGCAGGGGAGCATTTGATGCTGGAATATGCAAAAGAAACCGGGGCGAAGGTATTGATATACCGTTTCCCGAATGTATTCGGGAAATGGTGCCGTCCGAATTATAACAGCGCGGTAGCTACCTTCTGCAACAATATTGCCCATGACCTGGCAATCCGGGTGAATGATCCGGCTGTGATGATGAATCTGGTGTATGTGGACGATGTGGTAAATGAACTGATCGCTGCCTTAACGGGAGGGGAAAACAGAAAAGGGGATTATTGTGAAGTACCGGTAGTCTATAGCGTTACTTTGGGTAAGATTGTAGAACTGCTTTATTCTTTCAAGGAAAGCAGGAATAATCTGAACGTTCCCGATGTAGGGGATGCCTTTACGAAAAAGTTGTATTCCACTTATCTTTCTTATCTCCCTAGTGACAAGTTCGGTTATCCCCTGAAAATGAACGTGGATGCAAGGGGGAGTTTTACCGAAATCATCCGGACACCGGACCGGGGACAGTTTTCGGTAAATATCTCAAAGCCGCATATCACGAAGGGAAATCACTGGCATCACACCAAGAATGAGAAGTTTGTTGTGGTGAGTGGAAGAGGGGTTATCCGTTTCCGCAATATGAACGGAGAAAATACAGAAGTAATAGAATATTTTGTTTGCGGGGATAAGATAGAGGTTATCGATATCCCTACGGGTTATACCCATAATATTGAGAATCTGGGGGAGACAGATATGGTAACATTTATGTGGTGCAATGAATGTTTTGATCCGCAACATCCCGATACTTTTTTTGAGGAAGTTTAAAAAGAAGAAAATGGCAAAATTGAAACTTATGACGGTAATCGGAACCCGTCCGGAGATTATACGGTTATCGGAAGTTATAAAAAAATGCGACCGGTATTTTACTCAGGTATTGGTACATACGGGACAGAATTACGACTATACCTTAAATCAGGTGTTCTTTGACGATCTGGGACTCCGCGCTCCTGATCATTATTTGAATGCAGTGGGATCCGATTTGGGAGAAACGATCGGCAATATTATAGCCCGGTCTTACAGCCTGATGGCAGAGGTAAAACCGGATGCCGTCCTGGTTCTGGGTGATACAAATTCCTGCCTTTGCGTAATCGGTGCCAAACGTTTACATATTCCGATTTTCCACATGGAAGCCGGTAACCGTTGTTTCGACGAATGTCTGCCGGAGGAAACCAACCGCCGTATTGTAGATGTGACGGCCGATGTCAATATGTGTTATTCGGAGCATGCCCGTCGCTACCTGAATGCGGCAGGCACGCCCCGGGAACGGACTTATGTGGTGGGCTCTCCCATGGCAGAAGTACTTTCTGCAAATCTGCAACAGATCCGGGCCAGCCGTATACTCGAAACATTGGGATTGGAGAAAGGGAAATATATTTTACTTTCAGCTCACCGGGAAGAAAATATCGATATTGAAGCGAACTTTTTCAATCTGATGAATGCTGTAAATGCCATGGCAGAAAAATACGATATGCCGATATTGTATTCCTGTCATCCCCGCTCAAAGAAATATATAGAACAGCGCGGATTCCGTTTTGACCCCCGTGTGATACAACATCAACCGCTGGGTTTCCACGATTACAATCATTTGCAGATGAATGCTTTTGCGGTCGTATCCGATTCGGGAACCCTGCCGGAGGAAAGCAGCTATTTCCTGTCGGTAGGCAATCCGATACCTGCAGTCTGTATCCGTACCAGTACGGAGCGGCCCGAAGCATTGGATAAGGGAGATTTTATCCTGGCCGGCATAACGACAGAGCAGGTATTACAAGCAGTAGATGTTGCTGTAGAAATGAATAAAGATGGAGCATTGGGGTTCCCCACACCTGATTATAAGGACGAGAATGTGTCTGTAAAAGTGGTTAAGCTTATTCAAAGTTATACGGGTATTGTTAATAAAATGATTTGGAGAAAATATTAATACAGAGAAATATATGATAATCATTATTGGTGCATCCAGTTTTATCGGTGTTCATACTGTAACCGAATTTTTAAAAAATAATTCTTCAGTATTGGTAACGGGACGTAATAACAAGTTTAAAAATTATTACGATACTTTAGGAGTAAAGTATGTAAATCTGGATATTACAAATAAAAATGACTTTGAAAAACTTCCGTCAGAAGGGGTGGAAGGAGTGATATTGCTGGCTGGCTTACTACCGGCTAATGCCCCGGTAAATTTGGATGTAGATGAAAATGCCGACGATTATTTTAAGATTAATGTACTGGGGACTATAAACGTTTTGGAATATTGCAGAAAGCATACTATTAAACGTGTCATTTCGACTTCTTCTTATGCTGATGTCTATAATTCCTGGAGCGGCGAAAGGGCTGTTACGGAAGATGAACCGAGGGGATTTATCTATAAAGGGGATCATGCCGTATACGTAATTTCAAAAAATGCAGCAAATGATGTACTGGAATATTATAATCAACAACATGGCATGAAGAATGCCGTTTTCAGGTTTCCTCCGGTTTATGGGGTTGGTCCTCATGGCTCCTTATTTATCAATGGTAAATATTTAAAATCCGGATTACAAATTTTTATCGAGAAAGCCCAGAAAGCTGAAGATATTACCGTTTTTGGAAGTAAAGATTTGAGCCGGGATGTTGCCTATGTGAAAGATGTGGCACATGCTTTTTATCTGGCGATTACAAATCCAAATACTTATGGCCTGTATAATATGACTTCTGGAAAAGGGGTAACTCTTCAGGAACAGGCAGAAATAATTGCTGACGTTTTTGCTCCCCGGGACGGAAGAAAATCAAAGATCCTTTATAATCCTGATATAAAAAATAATACCCCTTCCTATTTGTTCAGTATGGAAAAAGCTAAAAAAGATTTTAACTATGTTCCGGCTTATTCTGATTTTCGCAAAATGATGGAAGATTTTAAAAAGGATATGGACGACAACCTTTACAGAGATCTTTTTAATTATTGATGTATGTATAAACATTTTTTCAAGAGATTCCTGGCTATTTTATTCTCTTTTATTTTATCCCCCTTCCTGTTATTGGTATTGGTTATATTCGGATTAGCGATAAAGATAGAAGACGGCGGTCCTTTATTTTATTGTGCTCAAAGAATTGGTAAAAAGGGGAAAATTTTTAAGATGTATAAGTTGCGGTCGATGAAGGTAAATGCTCCGGATATCCGTTTGGAAGATGGTTCCACTTATAATTCTGCAGACGATCCCCGTGTTACGAAAGTGGGAAAATTTTTGAGAAAAACCAGTATTGATGAGATTCCTCAATTGATAAATGTCATGATAGGAGATATGAGTTTTATTGGTCCCCGTCCCGATTCAGCTATGTATTTAGATAAATATACAGAAGAAGAACGTATTATTCTAACTGTACGGCCCGGAATTACAGGTTATAATCAGGCAATAAACAGGAATTCCGTACTTACAAAAGAAAAATTGAGAAATGATATCTATTATGTAGAACACCTCTCATTTTTATTGGATGTCATGATCATCTTTTGGACGATCCGGACAGTATTATTTTCTGAAAATGTGAATAGAAAATAATAAGTGATGAGAATACTGATTTTTAGTGCTTATTATGAACCAGAATTTGCGGCCAGTTTATATTTGTCGAAACAGTTGTATGAAGGGATGGCAGAGTTGGGATGGACTGTAAACCTATATGTCCCCTTGCCGACACGGGGGATTGATACTTCAATCAGAAATTATTATAAAAAGCAGAAAAGAGAACAATTAATAAATGGACGATTGACGATTCACCGGTTTTATGCACCGAAAGAAGGAAAGTCTGTTCTAGCAAGGGCACTGAGGTATTTTTATATTAATATGGTTTTTGCAGGTATCGGTCTTTTCAAAAAACAGGATGTCCTGTTTTTACAAAGTACTCCGCCTACACAGGGATTAGTAGGGGCTTTTATCCGTTTTTTCAGACGCAAACCTTTTGTCTATAATCTTCAGGATATATTTCCGGACTCCTTAGTAGCGTCGGGATTGACAAAATATAATTCTTTTCTATGGAAAATTGGAAGAAGGATAGAAAATATCACATATAAAAGCGCGTCCAAGATTATTGTTATTTCTGACGATTTTAAGAAAAATCTGTTATCTAAAAAAGTAGCGAAAGACAAGATCAGAGTTATTTATAACTGGGTTGACGAGAAAGTCGTTCATCCGATAGCTAAAGAAGACAATTTTTTATTTGAGGAATTTCAGTTAAGCAGAAATAAGTTTTATATCGTTTATGCGGGGAATTTGGGAAAAGCTCAGAATATCAATATTATTATAGAAGCTGCAAAACAATTCCTGGAGTATGAGGATATAGAATTTTTGATTTTTGGAACGGAGCAACAGTCTAAGCCTTATATCGATTCTTTAGACAACATAAAGATTACAAATTTACGATTTCTGCCGTTGCAATCTTATGATAAGGTTTCTTATGTATATAGTTTAGCCGATGTTTCTGTCGTTTCCTGCAAAAAAGGGTTTGGGGGAAGTGCAATGCCCAGTAAAACTTGGAGTATTCTGGCTAGTGGCACACCAGTGGTTGCAAATTTTGATTCTCGTTCTGACTTACAAAAAATTATTGAAGATAATCAGGTCGGATTATTTTCGGAGGCAGAAGATTTAAGGGCTTTCGTTTCATCTATACAGACTTTATATCAAAATCGGGAATTATGTAGTCAACTGGGGAGAAATGCCCGGAATTATATTGTTGAAAATTTATCCAGAGAAATTTCTGTTTCCAGATATTTGAAAGTAATAGAGGATTTAGTCAGAAATTAATGAAATCGTTGTTAATATTAGGTGCCGGGATTCTTCAGGTTGCTGTGATTAAGAAAGCAAAGGAGAAAGGTATTTATACCGTTGTTGCAGACGGAAATCCTGCTGCCATAGGATTACCGTTGGCTGATAAATCACTTGTAGTCAATATTGTAGATCCGGAAGCTGTATTAAAGGCATTGGGGAATGAACATATTGATGGTGTGATTCATCCCTGTTCTGAAGTGGCTATGAATACGATGGGAATTGTCAACGATGTATTTCATTTATCTGGTATAGGAGTAAAAACGGCTATTCTTGCCACGAATAAGGAGAAGATGCGGGAAGCTTTCCGGTTGGGAAATGCGCCTTCTCCCCTGTCTTTTGGTGCCGGAACTTTTGATGAGTTTTTACAAAAGTTATATCGGATCGAAGGTAAAGCTATTGTCAAACCATCACGTAATAGTGGAAGCAGAGGAGTTTCTTGTATAAATCGTCAGCAAGATAGAGCCTTTTTGGAAAAAGCATTTGATACAGCTTTTATGAATAGCAGAGATAAAGCTGTTGTAGTAGAACAATACATTGAGGGACCGGAATTTAGCGTAGAGATTATTATTTGGAATAATGAGATTAATGTGTTGACGGTTACCGATAAGTTAACGACGGGCGCTCCTCATTTTGTGGAATTGGGTCATAGTCAGCCAAGTAAGTTTTCTCCCGTTGAGGTTGAATTAGTTGTGAAGGCTGCAATTTCTGGCTGTAAAGCTTTGCATCTTACTAATTGTGTCGCTCATGCTGAAGTTAAATTACAACAGGGGAAACCTTATATTATGGAAATCGGAGCCAGACTGGGAGGGGATTTTATTTCAACAGAATTGGTACACCTGTCTACAGGCATTGATATGGTGGGTGCAGCAATACAGGTAGCTTTAGGAGAAGAACCCGATTTAACACCTAAACACGCTCCCCAAGGTGTGGCAATAAGGTATTTTACTCCACGGCCGGGAGTATTGAAATCAATCGATTTCAGTAAATGTCATATAGATAGTTCCGTTTATCAACTGGAAGTGTACAAGAAAACTGGTGATATTATTTCTGAAGTAACTTCCAGTCTTGATCGCTCTGGACATGTTATTACTATTGGAAAAAATGTGGAAGATGCGGTTGCTTATGCTGATAATATCATAAGTTCAATCGGATATGTTATGCAATAATTCAATCTAAAATGAAAATTTTATTCTCACCCCCTGATATGGGGATACAAGAAGCTGAAGAAGTTACTAAGGCGATTTGTTCAGGATGGATAACGACGGGGCCTCGTACAAAGGAATTTGAAAGACAAATAGCAGCGTATTGCCATACAGAAAAAGCAGTTTGTCTGAATTCTGCTACGGCTTGTATGGAATCAATCCTGCGCTTGTTAGGGGTAGGGCCTGGTGATGAGGTTATAACGAGTGCATATACTTACACCGCAACGGCAAGTGTCATTGCCCATGTGGGAGCTAAAATTGTTTTGGTAGATACTGCTCCGGACTCTTTTGAAATGGATTATTTTAAACTAGCAGATGCGATTACAGAAAAGACAAAGGTTGTTATCCCTGCAGATTTAGGGGGCATAGTCTGCGATTATGAGAAAATATATGCCGCTGTCAAAAGTAAAAAAGCTCTGTTCAGGCCAGCCAATGGATTACAAAAAGCCTTTGGAAGAGTAATTATCATGGCGGATGCCGCCCATGCTTTCGGAGCACAATGGCACGGAAAAATGTGTGGAGAAATTGCAGACTTCACTTCCTTTTCATTCCATGCTGTAAAAAATTTTACGACAGCAGAAGGGGGTGCTTTGACTTGGAAGAATATCAAAGGCGTGGATAATGAATGGATTTATAAACAGTTTCAGCTTTTATCACTACATGGCCAAAGTAAAGATGCTTTGGCAAAAACACAATTAGGAGCTTGGGAGTATGATATCGTTTCTCTTGCATACAAATGTAATATGACGGACATAACAGCAGCTATTGGTTTGATTCAGATGAAACGTTATCCGGGAATGCTGGTCCGCCGTCAGGAAATGGTTGCTAAATATAATGATGTCTTAAAGAACTGTAATGTACAGGTATTGTCCCATTGGGGTGTAGATTATTTGTCCAGTTGCCACTTATATTTGGTACGGTTACTTGATAAAGATACAGAATTCAGAAATAATGTTATTATTGAAATGGCTAAGCGGGATATTGCTTGTAATGTTCACTATAAACCATTACCTATGATGTCTGGATATAAGGCTCTCGGTTTTGATATTAAGGATTATCCCAATGCTTATAATCAGTATAAAAATGAGGTAACATTACCTTTACATACAGGTTTGACAGATGTACAAATCGAATTTTTATTAGAGAACTTTGTAGAAATAATAAATAATTAGAATTTCTGGTGAATGTATTATAATTATGTCCTTTAAAAATAGTTTAAAATTTTACGGCATTTCATTGGGATTTGATATAAAGCTAATATTTTGTACTTTGCAAACTGTTGTAACAAGGTAAAGTATATATGTTGATAGATAAGATTTTATTAGATAAGGTGAGCGGGCAAGCGAAAGAAAGCCCGCGCTTACGGATGAATTTCAATCTGCACGATTCGCTGGAGGCTAAAGCACAGCGATTACTGAATGCCTTGGAGCCGGGTACGATTCTGCCTATTCACCGTCACCGTCAAACAGCAGAAACATATATGGTAATAAGAGGTAGGATACGGGTGATGTTTTATAATGAATTGGGAGGAAGGACAGCGGATTTTCTGTTGGATCCGTTAGAAGGAAATTATGGAGTACATATACCGAAAGATCAATGGCATACGTTGGAGGTGCTGGTAAGCGGGACCGTAATTTTTGAAGTGAAAGACGGGCCTTACATGCCGATTGAACCGGAAGATTTGTTATATTAGATTCTATCATCAGCGGAATTAAAGATACCTTGTTTTTTGCAGGTTATTTTTAGTAGGGAGGGCTAGGTTTGTGTATTTTTTGATTGAAAGAGGTGACAAAAGAACCGTCCCCCTGTCACCTATATTTTTTCTATCCAGCCGAGGGGGATTGTGGTGAGGGCACAGCCGAAGTATTCGATCCGGATGGCGATTTTGTATTTGCCTCGCATTTCCACTAGTTCTCCGACTAATCCTTGAAGGGTACCGTGTTTAACTAAAATTGTATCTCCGACAGAAACAGGGGAGGTGGTGAATTCCACTTCGTCAAAAGCATGTTCTACCATCAGGCGGAGACGTTCTATCTGTTTGTCAGGAATAGAGGCTGGGGCAGATTTTTCTTTGAGAAATGTGACGACTCCGGGTATATTTAAGACTTTCAATGTTTCCTGCATGGGAATACGAACGAAAATATAGCCGGGAATTAATGGAAAAGATACTTTTTTCCTCCGGTCACTCCACATTCTATATTCAGTACGCAATGGTAAATAGTTATCCACTTTGGCTTCATCCAAGCGGGCTTTTACTTTCTTTTCACTACGGGAGGTTGTATAAACGGCATACCAAGAGGAGCGTAATTCCATGTTTCAGTTTATATTGTTTGTTCTTACATCACTTTTATCCTATCGTTTTATATCAAACTTTATAATCCTGATGGGATAAAGCACTTTCCTTTTGCTTATCCAGTTCTTCGAAACAGGAATTTTTCGATTTGAATTCGGGTATAATTTGTTTCATGAGCCGTACCGTTTCCATAACTTGAATTTGACGGGCTACGGAAGCCAGATGCTCCATTTCGGGCACAATGTCTGCATATTTATATTCCCGTACTTTTGCTACTTTAATTTTTTGATGGGTTGTCGGAATGGTGTTTTCTTCATTACTTAATACTTCTTCATAAAGTTTTTCACCTGGACGCAAACCCGTATATTTGATTTTAATATCTTTGTCGGGTTCATAACCGGCTAGTTCGATCATTCTTTTCGCCAAGTCTGCAATTTTTACAGATTCTCCCATTTCAAATACAAAAATTTCATTTCCATTGGACATTGTAGCTGCTTCCATCACTAAGCGGCAAGCTTCCGGTATTGTCATAAAAAAACGGGTAATTTCCGGATGAGTAACGGTTACCGGACCTCCTTTTTCGATTTGTTTCCTGAAACGGGGAATAACACTTCCGTTACTTCCCAGCACGTTTCCAAAACGGGTAGTGACAAATTTGGTCTTTCCTTTCACCTCCCCTTTAGCGATAGCCATTCCCAAACTTTGTACATAAATTTCCGCCAGACGCTTGGAGGCTCCCATGACATTTGTGGGATTGACAGCCTTGTCTGTTGAGATCATAACCATTTTTTCTACCTGATAACGTACTGCCAGCTCAGCTATGTTTTGGGTGCCGTATACATTTGCCAATACAGCTTCACAAGGATTCTCTTCCATTAAAGGCACATGTTTGTAAGCAGCTGCATGGAAGATAAACTGAGGTTTATAGCGTTCGAACACCATGTTTACACGCTGGGAAATTCTGACGTCTCCGATAATAGGTACAAATTCCATTTCCGGAAAACGTTCTTCCAATTCCAGGCGGATGTTATGCATAGGGGTCTCCGCAGAGTCGAACAGAACAAGCTGCTTCACCCCGAATGTCGCCAATTGCCGGCAAAGTTCGCTTCCAATAGAACCGGCAGCACCGGTTACCAGAATCGTTTTATCCTTAAAGTTGGCGATAATTTCATTCATATTGATCTTAATCTCTTCCCGTCCAAGCAAATCTTCTATCCGGATCTCCCGTATATTCGCCCGCATTAATTTGTCTCCGCTTACTTCATCTACAGGAGGCGCAATCAATACTTTTATTTTATTCTTTTCACAATAACGGATCAACCGCTCCTTTTCTTCCTGAGCTGTAATATAGTTGGGGAAAAGTATTCCTTCCACATTATAGCGGTTGGTGATGTATATAAAATCGTCTTCATTATTAAAATAATATACCGGAAGATCGGCCAGCCGATAAGATTTGTAGTTTTGTCCGAATACATAGAATCCGGCTATATGGTAATGGCTGCTATTTCGTAAACGGGTTTCCAGAGAGACACTTTTATCCGTAATTCCGTAAATTAAAATTTTGCTATTTTGTTTGGAGAACTTACTGGTTAAAATATCGTACATCAGAATCATGGCAATCCGGACGGCTACTAAAGAAATACCGGTAAGCATTAGATCGAATAAAGAGCCGATAAGTAATTGCTTGTCACTTACTATATGATAAAAAGAGAGGGTAATATAAATCAGAAGAATCTTACCTAAAGTAGCGCAGCCTATTCTCCACAATTCTTTTAATGTAGAATGCCGGATAATATTCCGGTAAGCTTTGAATATATAGAATGAGATGGCACTGCAAATCAAGGATAATACCATGATTTTCAGTATTACTTCAATCGACATTTCAGAATTTGTAGATTGCCATACTTTATCGTGAATCAGATTAGAAATTGATAAATTCCCCTCGGATATTTCCAATTTCGTAAAATGCCGGGCTAATAAACAAGCTAGAAAAGTACAACTAACAGAAATAATAAGGTCAACAACTAAAATAATCCAGTAACTCAAATATTTAGCGTTGATAATTTTATTCAGTAATTTTGATTTCATCACTCATTAACGTTTTAAGGTTAGTTGAAAAATCCCGATCGTAGTTTATTGTGCTGAATGCGATCTTTCTGTTTTTTCAGCTCTCATTCCGATAAGATTCTTGATAGAAAAAATTTTACTTTTTGTTCTCTTTTTTGATTGAAAACAGTCGGTAAATTTGTTTAACCTTCTACGCATTGTCCGCCACAACGCTAATTTTCATTAAACTCATTTCGTTATTTTTTCCTCTACCAAAGAGGAAGATCGCACACTTCCTCTAAACTTATCTTGCTATTTTCCTTCCTCTACCAAAGAGGTATACCTGTTTTTACAAGAACATAACAGTTATATCTTCTCGTATTTGTAACTTTTACAGTGTATTTATCGTTGTTAAAAAAGGATTTATAAAAAGAAAATATTAAATGCTAAAAAAATTCAACTCTTAAATTTTCGAATCTCTGAGTGATAAAATAAATTGCAGTATAATTACTTTTTTATATTATGATAAATTAAAATCAAAGTAGATATTTATTTAAATATTATATTTAATAGCTATGGAAATAATTATATTCTTCTGAAAGTGATAGAATTGCAAGACATTGGAAAACAACGCTTGCTCCCTGTAACCAATAATTAAATTGACATTTATTTGCATTCTAAATTATATATTTATAATTTTGCCTAACGAAATTTTGTTATGTACCTCTTTGGTAGAGGAAGAATAACAAAATGAAGTTTTGTTTAAAAGTCATTCAATTCAATCGCAAGTAAAGAGTAGAAAGGTCTTTATAAATGTCTTTTATAAAATAGGGGACAAATAGGAATGGTTTGTACTTTATTTAGATTTTATAAATTATAAATGCTTGATAATAAGGAAAATTGGATTTGTGCACGGACGCGATGTAATCAAGAGATCTTGCTGAAAGAGCGTCTTATTAAAAACAATATATTGTATTTTATTCCAACCGTTCAAAAAATTATCAAACAAGGCAATAGCGTAAAAGAAAGCGAAAAACCTCTTATTCCGAATTTAATATTTTTAAAAACAAGCTGGAAGGAGGCGTTTGATTTTCTACTGACTCATAAAACTAAAATCAATTATATACGGCAAAAAGACAATAGAATTCTGGTTATTCCGGAAAGGCAGATGGAGGATTTCATACGTTTGACAACAGAGATGGGAAATAAGATAAAAATAAATCCCAATTGTTATGTTGTAGGGGATAGGGTGATGATTAAGAGTGGGACTTTAGCTGGAATGGAAGGAATTTTGACGGAATGCGAAGGAAAGAAGGAATTCACATTACGTCTTGGAACATTTTTATCGGTCAGTGTCCGTATTCCGAAAAGCAATTTAATTAAGATTTCCATACCGAAAGAATGTAAAAAAAGAGAATAATTGGAAGTTAAGTATAGCGAACGATTACGATTCAGAAAAATGGAATTTTAGAAGTTCATTTTAGAGTTCCCAGGGCCGTAATTATAAATCACCTTCCCCATGGAATTTTTCATGATTATTTTTTTAAGTGTAGTACTTTCGACAATACTCGTGTCGTTGGTACATCCTCGTTTAGTCAAAATTGCCCGGATTAAATCTATTGTAGATAATCCGAATGCACGAAAACTGAACAAAGAACCAATACCTATATTGGGGGGAGTAGGTGTATTCTTCGGTATTTTTATTACAGTCGGTTTGTTTTATTTTCATTACGATTGTTCTTCTCTTTTTATTGTATTTATAGCTATGTTATTGATGCTGTTTACCGGAGTAGCTGATGATATATTGAATTTAAGTCCTCACATAAAGTTTTTATTACAGGTTATTGCTGTCTGTTTCTTAATGGGAGAGGGTTATATTTTGGATAATTTACATGGTTTATTTGGGATTCATTATTTACCGGCATCTGTTGCTTATCCCTTGACGTTAATTGCTTGTGTGGGAGTTATTAATGCAATTAATTTGATTGACGGGGTGGACGGTCTTTCTTCCGGTTATGGTATTGTCGTTGCAACTATTTGCGGAATCGTTTTTTTGCGTTATGGAGATATGCCATACGCTATTTTAGCGTGGGTCATCGTAGGAGCTTTGTTCCCTTTTTTTATGCATAATGTTTTTGGACGCAAATATAAAATGTTTATTGGGGATGGAGGATCTTTAGTATTAGGAGTTGTATTCAGCGCTTTTATTTTAAATATTTTGCAATACGAAGGTCCTACTAATATCGGAGCCTATTCCGTTAGTTTTTTAATGGCAGTATTTGCTGTTCCGGTCTTCGATACTTTACGGGTGATGCTTGCCAGGATAGCTAAAAGGCGATCTCCTTTTTCTGCGGATAAAACTCATTTACATCATATGTTTATCCGATTAGGGTTTAGTCATGTGCTGACCACCATACAGATTATTATGTTGAATCTTTTCGTGATTATGCTTTGGTATATTACGGCTTTTGTACTGCATATTGCTCCGGAACTTCAATTTCTGATTGTTTTTATGGCCTGTTTGGTTGTTACATATGGAATTTGGCATATAGTGGCTTATTTGGAAAAATACAGGCCACAAATCTATAATCGTGTTCAACAGCATATAAAATTACATTATCCTCAACGAAATAAGTTTTTTCTCAAAATCCAGAGAAAATTGGATCGGTTGTAAAAAAAGAACTGTATGATAAGAGAATAACTGAGCAATTCTTATATAAAGATTAATCAATAAAATTATGAAAGCATGTTTTATGGGGTTGGGCTATATTGGCTTACCTACCGCTATCATTGCAGCTAAGCATGGTATAGATGTTATCGGAGTGGATATTAATCCGCAAGTTGTGGAAATGACTAATCAGGGCAGGTTACATATTGTAGAACCTGGTTTGGAGGCTTATTTGCAGGAAGTTGTAAAATCCGGAAAGTTAAAAGCTTCTGTAAAGCCGGAAGTTTGTGAAGCTTATTTTATGGTGGTGCCTACCCCTTTTAAAGGAAATCATGAACCTGATGTGACGTATGTGGAAGCTGCAACCCGGGCTGTCCTCCCTCTTTTGAAAAAAGGAGATTTATTTGTAATTGAATCTACTTCTCCGGTCGGAACTACAGAAATGATGGCTAAATTAATCTTTGAGGAACGTCCTGAGCTTGAGAATGAAATATTTATAGCTTATTGTCCGGAACGAGTATTACCAGGAAATGTAATTTACGAATTGGTACACAATGACAGGGTAATTGGAGGAATTAACTCAGAATCAACAGAAAAAGCAATTGCTTTTTACAGTCAGTTTGTTCAGGGTACTTTACATCGTACGCATTGTCGTACAGCAGAGATGTGTAAATTGACTGAAAACTCTTCCCGTGATGTACAGATTGCTTTTGCCAATGAATTGTCTCTGATCTGTGATAAGGCGGGTATAAATGTTTGGGAATTGATACAGCTGGCCAATAAACACCCGCGCGTGAATATACTGTTGCCCGGCTGTGGAGTAGGAGGACACTGTATTGCCGTAGACCCTTATTTCATTACCGCTGAGTTCCCGATGGAATCCCAGATTATAGCTAAAGCCCGCGAAATTAACAACTATAAAGCTTTCTGGTGTGCCGAAAAAGTAGAAAATGCGATGTTGAAGTTTGAGCTCGAACATCAAAGAAAACCAGTCATTGCTATGATGGGGCTTGCTTTCAAACCGGATATTGATGATTTGCGTGAAGCTCCGGCTAAATATATCACAACTAAGGTAATGCAAAGTTGTAATAATGCGGACATATTGGTCGTGGAACCCAATGTGTCAGAACATAAAGTTTTTAAACTGACCTCTTATACAGAAGCTTATGAAAAAGCTGATATCGTTGTATTCTTGGTAGCTCATAAAGAATTTAAAACTTTACCTTACCGGGATGACAAAGTGATTTTAGACTTCTGTGGTATATATAAAAAGTGAGTTCAGATGAAAAAGATAATGTTGGTCTTCGGAACTCGTCCTGAGGCCATTAAAATGGCTCCGCTGGTAAAAGAATTCCAAAAATATCCGGATCAATTTCAGACCCTGGTCTGTGTCACAGGTCAGCATCGGGAAATGTTGGATCAGGTATTAAATATTTTCAGTATAGTACCTGATTATGATTTGAATATTATGAAGCAGGGGCAGGATCTTTATGATGTTACCGCCCGTGTTCTTACCGGTATGCGGGAGGTATTAACGGAAGCCCGACCGGATGTTGTATTGGTTCACGGGGATACCACAACCAGTACTGTTGCGGCTTTAGCTGCTTTTTACCAGCAAATTCCTGTGGGCCATGTGGAAGCCGGACTGCGTACCCATAATATTTACAGTCCCTGGCCTGAAGAAATGAACCGTCAGCTAACAGGGCGTATTGCTACCTGGCATTTTGCTCCTACTGCTTTAAGCCGTCAGAATTTATTAGAGGAAAATGTGGAAGATAAAAAGATAACTGTTACGGGTAATACCGTAATTGATGCGCTTTATTGGGTAGTAAAGAAAATTAAAGAAGACCTGTCTCTTAACCGGGAATTGGAAGGGGCGTTGGCTGCAGCAGGTTATGATGTTACCCGTCTGTCCGGCGGTAAGAAACTTGTACTGATTACGGGGCATCGCCGTGAGAATTTTGGAGATGGTTTTGTTCATATGTGTACGGCCATTAAAGATTTGACACAGAAATATCCTGATGTTGACTTCGTTTATCCGATGCATCTGAATCCGAATGTCCGCAAACCGATCCATGAAGTATTTGGAGAGAACTTGGCGAATTTGGGCAATATGTTTTTTATCGAACCGCTGGAATACCTGAGTTTTGTTTATCTGATGGAAAAATCGGCGATTGTCCTGACCGATAGCGGTGGCATACAGGAAGAAGCTCCGGGTTTGGGAAAACCAGTACTCGTGATGCGTGATACGACAGAACGTCCGGAAGCATTGGATGCCGGAACGGTGAAATTAGTAGGTACGGCTTATCACCGGATTTTTAATGAAGTGTCTGCCTTACTGGATGACCAGCAAGCTTATGAAAAAATGAGTAAAGCCATCAATCCCTATGGAGATGGGATGGCGTGTGGACGGATAATCGATAAATGTTTGGAATAAGCTAATAAGCTCATGCCAGTATCAGAAGGTAGGTCCTACTGATAACAAGAGGTATAAGTTCATTTGTCTCATTTATAGTCTATAAATATTATTATAAAGTGAAAAAACTCAAATTACTAACAATAGTCGGCACTCGGCCTGAAATTATCAAGATGTCTGCCATTATCAAGAAAGCTGATAAATATTTTGATCACATTTTGGTACATACGGGGCAAAACTATGACTATACATTGAATGAGATTTTCTTTAAGGACTTGGGACTTAGAGAGCCTGATTACTACCTTGGAGTTGTAGGCGAAAATATTGGTCAGACTATGGGAAATGTAATTTCTAAATCTTACGAAATTATGGTTGAAGTGAAGCCTGATGCCATAATTGTGTTGGGAGATACAAATTCTTGTCTTTCCGTTATTGCTGCAAAACGCCTAAAGATTCCAATCTTTCATATGGAGGCAGGAAATCGTTGTAAAGATGAGAACTTACCGGAAGAAGTAATCCGCCGCATTGTAGATGTAACCAGCGATGTTAATTTATGTTATTCGGAACACGCTAGACGATATATTCTTGATTCGGGCGTTAGACCGGAATACACTTATGTTGTGGGTTCCCCTATGGCTGAGGTATTGAAAAAGTGTCAGTTGGAAATTGATAATAGTGATGTTTTGCAACGGTTGGGATTAAAAGACAACCGTTATATACTGCTCTCGGCACACCGCGAAGAAAATATTGACATTGAAGCCAATTTTATGTCTTTAATGAATGCTGTAAATGCTATGGCAACATATTACGATATGCCTGTTCTTTACAGTTGTCATCCGCGTTCAAAGAAATTTATTGAACTACGTGGATTCCAGTTCGATGCACGTGTCGTTCAAGCACAACCTTTTGGCTTCTTTGATTATAATCATCTTCAGAAACACGCATTTTGTGTAGTATCAGACAGCGGTACGGTACCAGAGGAGAGTGCTTACTTCCATTTCCCTGCAGTATCTATACGTACTTCTACTGAACGACCTGAAGCTATGGATAAAGGTGTTTTTATCATTGGCTCCCTTTCATCTGAACAGGTGCTTCAAGCAGTGAATATGGCTGTTGAGATGCATAAGAGCGGCGATGAAGCTTGCGATGTACCCGCTTATATAAACGATAATGTATCTATGAAAGTTATAAAACTCATCCAGAGCTATACTGGCATCATCAATAAAATGATTTGGAAAAAAATCTGACATTCATAATCTATAATTAAGAGAAAAATGAATTCCGTCAACAACGTATTAATTAAAAAGAGAGAAGATTGCAGTGGTTGTGTACTCTGTGCAACTATCTGTATTAACAATGCGATAACGATGGTTCCGGATGTTTTAGGATTTAGTTATCCGGTTGTGGATGTAAAAAAATGTACTCATTGTGGATTGTGTTTGAAAGAATGCTCTTTTCGTCCTCCAGAACCAGTCAGCTTTAAACAGAGGTATTATGCCTTAAGGCATTTTGATGAATCGGATTTACTCAAGAGCCAGAGTGGAGCAGCTTTCGTCATATTTTCCGATGCAATCTTAGATCAGGGGGGAGTGGTATATGGGGCAGCATTTGATGAGAACTTTCGTGTATTACATAAGCGAGCCGTATCGGCTGAAGAACGTGAAGGGCTAAGGTTTTCGAAATACGTTCAAAGCGACTTAAACGATTGTTACATTCGTACACTGCAAGATCTTAAAGACGGGAGAAAAGTAATGTTCACCGGTACTCCCTGCCAGATTGCCGGTATTAAAGCATTTATTCCATCAAAATACAGAGAAAATCTTTTTCTTGTTGATTTGATCTGCCATGGAGTTCCTTCTCCGAAAATATGGTCTGACTATTTGGTATATATTGAGAAAAAGTATGGAAAAATCAAGAAAGCATATTTTAGAGATAAACGCATAGGTTGGAATGTCCATAAAGAGACTTTTGTCTGTGATAAAGAGCACAGTTTTATTACGTTTAAAAAACTCTTTTACTCCAATATTAGCTTAAAAAAATGTTGTTATAGCTGCAGATTTTCCCGGTATGAACGGATTTCAGATTTGACAATAGGAGATTTTTGGGGGTCGGAACGCATTCCCAGTTTACCTAAAGATAATAAAGGAATCAGTCTGGTATTAGTAAACACTAAGCAGGGGCAAATTCTTTTTAATATCGCAAGTAAAGGTCATTTCAGTCAAGAAGTATCCAAAGACGTATGTGTTCAGCCTCAATTACTGGGTCCTGCTGAATATAATGCGAACAGAGAACTTTTTGAGAAAGAATATTCAGGTAAAGGTTTTTTGTATGTTGCAAAGAAATATTCGGATTTGAATATAAAAACTCAAACTAAATATAAATTCAGTAAATTCAGGAGTATTCTTTCAAATTTTTTTAGATAATTCGCGATAGTCAATGAGTGACAAATCAAAAAGATTAGCAAAGAATACGTTAACACTCACCATCAGAATGTTGTTTCTGATGGCCGTAAATCTCTATACATCCCGTATATTGTTGGAAGCCCTTGGCATAGAAGATTATGGTATTTACAATGTAGTTGGTGGGGTTGTTACGATGTTTTCTATTATCAGTAGTTCAATCACTGCAGCAATTAGCCGGTTCATAACCTTTGAACTTGGGACGGATAATAAAGAACGATTGTCCAAAGTTTTTTCGTCAGCAGTGATTATTCAATCCATACTGGCGTTTATAATATTCGTTTTGATTGAAACTGCAGGTTTATGGTTCCTCCGCTCTGAAATGAATATACCTGATAACAGAATGGTAGCCGCTAATTGGGTGTTTCAATTTTCAATCTTGACCTTTGTAATAAACCTCATCAGTATCCCCTACAATGCTGCAATTATTGCGCATGAGAAAATGAATGCATTTGCTTATATCAGCATTTATGAAGGGATAGGGAAATTAGTAATCGCTTATGCAATTCTGGTATCCCCGATAGATACATTAATTTTTTACGGATTATCTATTTGCCTGCTTTCTATATCTGTACGTTTTATTTACACGATATATTGTAAACGGAAATTTGCAGAATGCACTTTACATTGGATATGGGAGCGTTCTTTATTGAAAGAAATGTTTGGATTTGCCGGTTGGAATTTTATAGGCGCGGCCAGTGGAATATTACGCGATCAGGGTGGCAATATAATAATTAATATATTCTGTGGTCCAACAGTAAACGCGGCACGTGGCATCGCTTCTCAAGTAAGCAATGCTGTTCATAACTTTATTTCCGGATTTACAACAGCAATGAACCCTCAAATTACGAAATCCTATGCATCTGAAGATAAGACATATATGATGTCACTTCTCTATAAAGGATCAAAGTTTTCTTATTATATTCTTTTCGTACTATCGCTTCCTCTTTTGTTCAATACTTCTTATGTTGTACAATTGTGGTTAGGGCAGATTCCTGAGCATTCAATTAACTTTATTCGATTGATACTGATATTAAGTATGAGTGAATCGATTTCCAATCCATTGATAACAGCCATGTTGGCTACTGGGAATATAAAAAAGTATCAGATAATCGTAGGAGGAATCAATTTACTCAACTTGCCTGTTAGCTATGTACTCCTGCGTTTAGGCTTTCTTCCCGAGAGCGTGTTTGTTACAGCAATTGTATTGAGCCAATTGTGTTTATGGGCAAGGTTGGTGTTGTTAAAACCTATGATAAAGTTTGATGCCAGACGATTTATCCTGGAAGTTTATTTAAGAATACTATTGGTCTCTGCTGTTTCGTTTATTATTCCATACATTACGTATACTTTTTTATCGAACGATATTACTCGTTTTATAATTACATCTCTAGTGTCAGTAAGCTGTTCTATGCTGACGATTTGGGTTCTGGGTTTAAGTAAAATGGAGAGAAGTAGCATTAGGAAAAGTATACATCAAATAATCGGTAGAATTATAAATCATTAAAAATAGTTGTGTGAAAATTGGCATTATTACATATCATCGTGCTCATAACTATGGGGCAGTGCTGCAATGTTATGCATTGAGTACAATGCTTATAAAATTAGGTCATGAGGTAGAAGTGATCGACTATTATCCTTCCTATTTTCAATCACAATATGCATTGTTTTCTCTAACAACGTTCAAATCATTATCACTTAAAGCAAAAATAGTCTATTTGTCTAAATTTATTTTGTGTATGCACCTAAAAAGACGAAGAGTAAAGGTTTTTAATGAATTTATAAACAAACTTCCTTTATCTCAACGTCGATACGATAGCACCATAGATGAAATTACAGGCTATGATGCTCTAATTTTTGGGAGTGATCAGATATGGAATCCGTTACTTACAGGAGGGGAGGATAAGGTTTTTTCGGGAAAAATTATTAAGAATAAATCACTTTTTATATCTTATGCTGCCAGTACCAATCCTTTGATTTGCGATGAAGCACATAAACCATACTTTACGGGTATACTCAGCCGGTTTAATGCTGTGTCTGTAAGAGAGAGCTCGTTGATGAATTATCTAAACAGCATTGTGCCTGCTTCTACAAAAGTCGCATTGGACCCCGTTTTATTATTGGATAAGCTTCAATGGGAAAAGATTGCACTTCTACCTAAAGAGAATGATTATCTTTTAATCTATACCGTACCTCAGCATAAAAGTGTTAGGAGATTAGCTGATATGATAGCATTAGCTAAGGGGTTAAAGGTTATAGAAATTAGACCATATGTAACTCCGAAACATCAAAAAGGTGTATTGCAAACTACATCGCCCAATGAGTTTTTGGGGTATTTCAAATGTGCTTCATTTGTTGTAACTACATCGTTTCACGGTACAGCTTTTTCTATCAAGTTTAACAAGCAATTTATCACCCTCCGATTAGGAACCGGTGTCGACGAACGTGCTATGAGCCTTTTGAATTCGGTAGGATTAAATGAACGTATGATGTCTTCTGATAAATTATCTGTTCCGGCAAATGAAATAGATTATTCATTGATAGTACCTAAATTGAATATGTTGATCGATGAATCTATAGATTTTATTAAATTGTCATTAAGCAATGAAAGCTAAAATTATCATATTTCTTTTCAGACTTTTACTTTTATTTGAGATTTTATGGGGAGCACATGCTTGGTTTACTTGGGAAATCACAAGTTCAAGAATGCTTCATTATTTTGTTCTTATCGCATTGGCACTTATTGCTTTTTGGTATAAAGGCGAAATGAAGATAAGATTATGTGTTTCACCCAATTTAATGTTTGCTTTCTTATGTTATATTTTGGCAGTTTTATTTAATAACCGATTTAGTATACTCAGTATTCCCGGTATCTTATTGAAAATATTTCCTATATGGGTAGCTCTTAGCGATAAAAGCAATTTAGCAAAAAATCTAAAATTTATTGCAAGAGGAATTGCTTTTATTCTCATACCCGGGATAATTCTCCATATTTTGTTGTTGATAAATAACCTACCGGCTCCTATAATTCAGAAAGGAGATATTAATTCTTACTTTTTTTTCAATTATATATTTTTATTAAAACCGATAGAGGGGCTTTCTTATGCATCTATACGTTTCCAATCCATTTTTCTGGAACCGGGTTACTTAGGTACTATGCTTTCTTTTCTGCTTTTTGCTTTAAAGTTCGATTTTTCTAAAAAATATAATTATATACTCCTGCTTGGCTTATTGTTGAGCCTTTCTTTAGCAGGCTATATAACAACTTTGATTGCATATATAATTTTTTTGTTTATAGAAAAAAAGAGTTTTAAGACATTCATAAAAACTGTCATATTATTAATAATTATATATAGTTGTTCTTTGTCTTATAATGAGGGTAATAATTATATAAATATCACGATTATAGAAAGACTGAAACTGAGTGATGAGAAGGGTATTGCCGGTAATAATAGGACTGGTGAAGCAACAGATTTTTATTATGATCAAGCGATCAGAAATGGGTCAATAATTTTAGGTTTAGGTACAGAACGAGTAAATCAAATTAACGGTGGTACTGCGGGTGCTGCGGGTTATGACGAAAATATCAGAGGTGCTGGTTATAAAGTGTATTTTGTTACTTATGGAATATTTTCAGCTTTTCTTTTTTTCTTATTCTATTATTATTTGGGTAAAAGTATTTGTAAAAGAAATCTAAAAGCCAGATTGGGATTCTTATTTCTTATTATGATGACATTTATACAAGCCGCGTATCCTGAATCCACATCATGGATTTATCCTTATATTCTGGGACTACTGAATTATAATGAAAAGATCGTTTAAGGGAGATTTTTTATGAAAACTATTCTATATGTATATCATGCATCAAATATTGGAGGCGGAACCTATTGTCTGCTTAATATCATCAAAGCCTTGGATAGAAAAGCATACCGTCCTATTGTACTTTTGGGCAGAGATGGCCCGTTGGTTGCTGAACTGAAAGCTTTGGATGTGGATGTTTTGTTTATTTCAAAAATAACAACTGTTCCTTATAACAAAAGCATATTTACATTGCATAATATTGTGCGTATGATGCGTATAGTTCAATCATTGAAATTATTCTGTAATATCCTTCATAAAATTAAACCCGATATCGTTTATCTCAATACGATGATGCTTTATCCATTTCTTCGGATTGCAAAAAAGAATGGAATAAAAACTGTTATTCATATCCGGGAACATTGGCCTGAAAATCAGCATTATATTCAGCGTAATCTGGCTATCAGTCAAATCAGAAAATTTGCAGATGAAGTTATTGCAATAAATTCGTATAGCGCATCAATGATAGAAAATAAGACTCATAGCGTAAATATTATATATGATTGGATCGATTTATCTAATCGTTATGAGGACAGACCTTATAGTAAAATATTTAATGAGGATTGTTCACACAAGAAAGTATATTTGTGTACAGGTGGGTATGATAGGATAAAGGGTACTTTAGAGGTAATCCGTGCTTTTAGTTCAGTTATTAAAGGTGAGGATTCAAGATTACTTTTATTGGGTACTAAGCCCAATAGTAAAACAAACAGATTGAGAAAATTTTTATTTATAAATTCAGAAAAAACTTATATTGAAGAGCTCGATAAAGCTATTTCGTCAGACAATCGGATAAGGATAATTCCGAACACCTATTTTATTAAGCATATTTATGAACAAGCCTATTGTGTACTGAGTTACTTTAAAATACCACATGCAAATTTAGCTTTAGCCGAAAGCATTATTTTACATATACCAGTTATTGCTGCTGAAAATGCAGAATCTTTAGAGTACTCTATTAAAGGAGAGTTAGCAGTTCTTTATAAAGAGAATAATTACAATGATTTTAAAGAACAATTAATGGCATTTGATAGGATTGAACCTTTATTAAAGAAAAAGCTCAAAGAGAAATCTACTTATGTGGAGAAAATGTTTAATCCGGAGGCTAACATAAAAAAGTTGGAAGAAGTTTATCAGAAATTATTAAGCTAAAAGAATATGAGTCAAAGTGGAGATTATCCGTTGTTTACTGTGATTATTCCGACAAAAAATAGGGCAGAATATATTAGGGATGTGCTACGAACATGTATGATTCAGGAATATCCTAATTTCGAGATTATTGTCTCTGATGACGGAAGTGTCGATAACTCGGTTGAAATAGTGAGGGAACTGGCAAAGCGGGATAATAGGATTAAACTCTTTGCACACGAAAAATGTTTAGGCATGAGAGATAATTTTGAATTTGCTTTAAATCAAGTACGTCCCGGATATGTAATGGCATTGGGAGGAGATGACGGACTTGTTGTGGATGGAATTCAAAGAATGTATGAGATTCTTAGAGAGACGAATAAAGAATTGCTTACCTGGACAACGAGTTTCTATCAGTATCCTACTTCGGAAGATCCCAGTGGCAAATTTATCCTTCGAAAAGGACGAGGAATAGTAATTTATAAGTCAGGAGAATATTTGAATAAAATATCTCATACATTATGGTACATATCTGAAGACTGTCCGATGTTTTATATTAAAGGTGTTGTCTCCACTAGGTTGGTAGAAAAAGTAAAATCTAGGACAATTGATCATTGTTTTTATTCATGTCCCACACCTGATGGATTTTCAGGGGTTGTACTGGCAGGGGAAGTAGATGAGTATGTTTTTTCAAGAGAGCCATTATCAATAGGTGGATCCTCTCCGAAATCTCAAGGAAAGGCTTATTTGAGAACGGATCCGGAATCCAGAAAAGAATCTGAATTATTTTTTCGACAAAACGCTGATAGACCTATGCATAGAGAATTAGCCTCACAACCTTATTCTCCTCTTATTGCTTTAATGACGGCTGATTATTTATTAACGGCAAGAGATTTGCCTGGTTGGCCGGGTAAATATACTCCGATCGATTTTGAGAATCTTATCAGAAAATGTTTTGATGAAGTTGCAAATAGATATTTTGAGAAAGAATTGTTAATTAGGGAATTGAAAATAGTTAGAAAAATTGCTGAGCAACATAATTTAATAAAACTTTTTGATAGGCTGATGCAAACAACAAAGAAAAAAATACGACATCGAAAAAAGATATTTGGTTCGGTTATCACTAGAGATTCGATCATTTTTGATGCTTCTGCTGCCGGAATAAACAGTTTGTATGATGCTGCATTCGCGACTAAATATTTATATAATATATATTCTCATATGCCCCTCTCAAGAGTTTTTAATAATATAATAAAAACTATTTTAAAAAATAGAAAATATAGTTATGAAGCTCTTCCAGATATAAATGACGTTAGTTCGACAAAATTCTAATTATTTTATTATTGAACGTTAGGAAAAGTGGTTTTTTGATAAATGTTTAAGAAATAATAGTATTATCAAAGAGTTCTATAAAATCCCTTTTGAATTTCAAAATTTTCTAATCCAAAGAAAAACTTATGTTTACTTTATTTATATGTTGATAATTAAATTTCATTAGAAAATAAAGCTTTATCAGCTAAATTATTAAAAAGTTAGTTTAAGAGTAAAGATTACATAAGCAAGAAGTTTTTATAATAATGGTTCACGCTTAGTTAATAGCCTAAATTATAACTTAAGAAGGAGATCAACGCTTTTCTGGAGGGTCTGTTTTAAAAAAGATTAGTAGAGAAGCGGAAAGCAAGTACATTAAGTTTTCCGCAATTTTGTTTTTTGGCTTGTAAAGTGACATAGTCTCTTATTGCTTCTTTCCCAAGAAATCAACTACGAATTTGATGAAAGTTGTTAATAAACAGTTTTTGTTTTTTTAGATTATCAGATTGACATTGAATGTCATTAATAATTAATAATATGTCAGTATTTAAAGACAAAGTCCTGTTGATTACAGGTGGAACGGGTTCATTTGGTAATGCTGTTCTTCGTCGCTTTTTGGATAGCGATATTAAAGAAATCCGTATTTTTTCGCGTGATGAAAAGAAGCAAGATGATATGCGTCATTCGCTTCAAAATCCTAAGGTGAAATTTTACATAGGAAATGTGCGTAGTCGCCAATCTGTAGATATAGCAATGCATGGTGTCGATTATGTATTTAGTGCGGCTGCGTTGAAACAGGTTCCAAGTTGTGAATTTTTTCCGATGGAAGCTGTTCGTACGAATATTGAAGGAACAGAGAATGTTTTATTGTCGGCAATAGAACATAAGGTTAAAAATGTGGTTGTACTTTCTACGGATAAAGCTGCTTATCCTATTAATGCTATGGGCATGAGTAAGGCTTTAATGGAAAAGGTAGCCATTGCTAAAGGTCGTGAAATTAGCGAAAATGCGGAGACGACAATTTGTTGTACACGTTATGGAAATGTGATGGGCAGTCGTGGATCGGTTATTCCATTGTGGGTAGAACAGATCAAGGCGTATAAATCTATTACCATTACAGATCCGAACATGACACGCTTTATGATGACACTCGATGATGCAGTTGATTTGGTAATATATGCTTTTACACATGGGCATAATGGTGATTTATTTGTACAGAAGGCTCCGGCTGCAACTTTATTTACATTGTCTCAGGCCTTAAAGGAAATATATTCACAGATAAAAGAAGAATATGGGCAAACAGATGTTCAGGTTATTGGTACGCGTCATGGAGAAAAATTATATGAAACTTTGGTTACACGTGAAGAAATGGTGCGGGCTGAAGATATGGGTAATTATTTTCGGATTCCTTGTGATACACGTGATTTGAACTATGATAAATTCTTTGTACAAGGTGACAAACAACTTTCACGAATTGAAGACTATCACAGTCATAATACCAGAAGATTAGATGTGGAAGGAATGAAAAAATTGTTATTGAAATTACGTCTTATTCGTGAGGATCTGGGATGGATAGAACAGGCTAAATCACGTGAAATACGCAGTGAGTAAAATCTAAGTTTAATTCAGACAAATTATTTCAGATGAAGATATTAATATTGGGATCCAGTGGTATGGCTGGACATTTGATTACAATATATTTTAAAGAGCAAGGAAATTATGTGGTAGCCTATTCACAGACTCCTTTTTCTTATTGTGATAAAAATATTATTGGCAATGCTTTTGAAACCGAGAAATTTAAAGAAATGTTGTTGGCAGATGACTATGATGCCGTTATCAATTGTATAGGTTTACTAAATCAGATTGCTGATAAGAACCCAGATAAAGCTGTTTTTCTTAACAGTTATTTACCGCATCTTATTGTTGATACATTAAAAGATAGGAATACAAAGTTGATACACATGAGTACGGATTGTATTTTTGCAGGAAATACTGGACCTTATTTTGAAGATAGTTTACCTGATGGCCGAAGTTTCTACGATAGGACAAAAGCTATGGGCGAGATTGATGATGAAAAAAACTTAACTTTTAGGAATTCTATTATTGGTCCTGATATGAATGAAAAAGGTATAGGACTTTTTCATTGGTTTATGAAGCAATCTGGTAAAATTAACGGTTATACGGGTGCGATGTGGACTGGTGTAACGACTTTGACACTTGCTAAAGCAATGGAACAGGCTATAAAAGAGAATTTATGCGGATTATATAATCTTGTAAATAACGAGAATATCTCTAAGTATGATTTACTTTGTTTATTTAATAAGTATTTTAGAAATGATGAACTTACAATTAATAAATCAGATATATTGACTGTTGATAAGTCATTATATCGAAGAAGACACGATTTCTCTTTTATTGTACCTTCTTATGAACAAATGATTATTGAAATGAAAGAATGGGTGGATAAGCATAAAAAATTATATCCTTTGTATGAGAGTTTATAAGAAATGGAGAAACTAGCATTAATATCAATCGTCGGTACACAGCCCTGGACAATAAAAATGTCTGCTATTAGTAAGAAATGTAATTATTATTCCGACTATATTATGATGCATACTTTTCAAAATCAAGATCATACATAAAATATTCTTTAAGTAGCTTAATATTAAAAGCTTCTGGATCATTCTTTAAGAGTTATCGATGCTAACTTTAGTAAAACGATAAGGAATGCTATTTCAAAATTTTATAAACTGAGGAAAAATATGATTAATTTAATTTTAAGTCTGCAAATAAATGAAATTAAAGTCATGTTTAAGAAATAATTTGATAATAAGTAATTTATACTTGAATTATCTATATTATAAAAGATTGGTTTTATATAAAATAAATCCACGGTTTTCTGCAAATTATCTTTTTAAAAAAGTTTTTAAAAGAAAAATTAATTGGAAACATCCTAGTAATTTAATTGAGAAAATTGTATGGTTAGAATTTAATTCGGATACGTCTTTATGGACAAAATGTGCTGATAAATATTTAGTGAGAAATTATGTGCGTGAAAACGGTTGTGAATACCTGTTGAATACTCTTTACGGGTATTGGTATTCCGTAGATGATATCGATTTTGATTCTTTGCCGAAGTCATTTGTGCTTAAAGCCAATAACGGTTGTGGTACAGTGATGAAGGTTGAGGATAAAGGGGCTTTAGATATACAATTTCTTAAAAAGAAACTAAAGAGATGGATATCCCGTCCGTATGGTTATCATGGAGGACAAATACATTATTTAAAAATTAGACCTTGTATTATAGCTGAAGAATTATTATTTCAAAATAAGGTGGCGGAAAAAGTTTCTACCGATTCTTTGGTTGATTATAAAATCTGGTGTTTTAATGGAATGCCTGAGTCGGTTTTAGTGATATGTAATCGTAAGAAGTTTACTTTGGATATGATCCTTTATGATCTTGAGTGGAATAAAAAAAATGAATTCATTTTACCTGGCAATCATTATCATTGTAATGCTGCAATAGATATCCCTAAGCCAAAATCCTTTGATAAAATGATTGAGGCATGTAAAATACTCGCAAAACCTTTTAAACAAGTAAGAATGGATTTTTACGAAATAGATGGGAAACCTTATCTAGGTGAGATGACCTTTACAACGGGTTATGGTTATTTTACTGATCAATATTATGATTATTTGGGAAGTAAGATACAATTGTAGAATAAAAGAATGAGTTTATTATAATATCAGAAAGCTGAGAAAATTCAATTATACTCCGGTTTTGTTTTTTACTTCTTCTTTTAAATATTTTACAAAAATTGTTTTAAGAGCGATTTTTATCTATAGGGGGGACTATCATCATTTGATGTTCAAAAGAGAATGCTTAATATTATTTTATTTTTAAAATGTGGAAATTTTTGTTTATAAATTAGATACGGTTCTCCATTGTAATATTCTCTCTTCACTTTTATTTTTTTAGAAAGAAGATATTTGTTGACATAACGTATTATATTCAACAAATGGATTTTAATTATAAGTCAACTGAATTTGAGGTTGTAGATACCCTTGAAAATAATTCTCAATCCTATTTTGGATGCCTTTCTTTTTTCACAAAGGTGGATAATGATTATATATATGTAATGGGTTTGAAGATTTAATATATATGATCTTTAATTAAAGAAGGAATACTACTATTAGTAGTACGAATATTTTTGATGTCTTTTCAAGAATACATACACTAAAAATATCAGGAAATTTTTATATCGGGGAGCTACCCTCTGGTATGTATAAAACAATTATAAGAATTTTATAATGATAAAGAAAATAGCCGTTATACTTCCAACTTTACCTGATTACAGGAAGGATTTTTTTGAATTATTGAAACGGAAATTATCAGTAAAAGAGGTGGAATTTATTGTTTTCCACGGGACAACAAATACGAAGGTTGTTAAAAATTCCGTTGATAATCAATTTCAGGAGCAGTGTTTTGAAACTCAAGAAGATAGGTATTGTGGATATACTGTGACTTATTTAAAAGGGATGGTATCTGCTGTCAAAGAATATCAACCGGATGGGGTGATTTTTTTATTTAATCCTGCTATTTTATCTTTTTGGTCTTTGTTAGGATATTGTAGAAAAAAGAGGATTCCTTATGCGATCTGGAGTTGTGGATATGTGAGACCTGAGCTTTCAAAAATGGTAAGACAATTGAGGGAAAAATTATTAGGTTTTGTCTTGAGAAAAGCGAAGGTACATATTTGTTATGGTCATTTGTATAAACAATATTTACAACATCGGCATATTCCTTCAGAAAATATTTTTATTGCTCAGAATACGATTGATGTTGAAAAAATTTTGGAGCGGAGTTTTTCTCCTGAGTTCAGTAAAGAGGAAGGCCATATTAAAATTTTATATGTAGGTGCTCTTATAAAAAATAAGAAATTAGAAGCTGCCATGTTGGCTGTACAAAAAATAAAGCAAAAAGGGTACTTTATTGAATTTAACATTGTAGGAGGAGGACGGATTCTAAATGTATTACAAAATTTTGTTGCAGAGCATGAGATGGGGGAATATATAAATATTGTGGGACCTAAATATGGAGAAGAATTAACAGCTTATTTCCTTAACGCAGATGTTTTTTTACTGACAGGGAGCGGGGGATTAGCTATTAATGAAGCTATGGCTTATGGTTTACCTATTATATCTACTGCTGGAGATGGTACTGTATATGATTTGGTGGATCAAAATGGATTTCTGCTAAAACAATTTGGAGATATTGATGAAATTTCAGACAAGTTAGAAATGTTTATTCGTTTAAGTCCTGAAATTAAAAGGAAAATGTCTCTGCGAAGCAAAAATATAATTCGGGAAAAAGCTTCTTTACAAAATATGGCAAATCATTATACTCAGGCGTGTATAAAATTGTTGAAAAATTAAGAGTATGCTGAGGACTGTATAATTTTTTAATAGAATTATTATTTTACGATGAAATCTGTATTAGATTCTTTTAATTCTTTGCGAAAATATTGTGAATCTGAACATTTTAAAGGTTGGGATCCTTATGATGGGTTAAATTCCAAAGTATTTCAGGCGATTCCTTTTTTTAAAAAATCAGCTTTTTGCAGATTAATTATGATTCAGGGATTTAAACGTTGTCCGGTAAATTTGCGTTCACTGGCTTTCGTTCCGAAAGAGTATAATGCGAAAGGAATTGGATTGTTTTTGCAAGGATATTGTAATCTGTACAAAGTTATGTGCGATTCTTCAGAGTTGTCGAGAGGTCTTGGCACAAAAGACGTGATTTTAAAACAGATTCATGAACTGGCCCGATTGCTGATTAAAATGCAATCGAAAGGATATAGTGGAGCTTGTTGGGGATACAATTTTGATTGGCAGGCACGTCGTTTATTTCTTTTTCCTAAAAATACACCAACAGTAGTTGCTACAAATTTTTGTGCGACGGCCTTGATAGAGGCATATGAAATTACTAAGAATCAAGAATATTTAGAAGTTGCGCTTTCAGCAGCAGAATTTATCGTAAAGGATTTACATAGAACTCCCTGTAACGAAGGTTTTTTATTTTCATATAGTCCCTTACCGGGGAATGATACGGTCTATAATGCTTCATTATTAGGAAGCAGATTATTGAGTTATTGTTATCATTATACCAAAAATACTCTTTATAAAGATCTGGCGCAACAGTCTGTGTTAGCTTGTTGTAATGGGCAGGCGGAAGACGGAAGTTGGGTATACGGATTATTACCCGTTCAATCATGGATTGATAGTTTCCATTCTGCATACAATCTGGATGGGTTAGTTGCTTATCAAGAACAGACGGGAGATAGTTCTTTTCAGAAATATCTGGAAAAAGGTTATAATTTTTATATGCACCATTTCTTTGAAAAAAATGGTACTCCAAAGTATTATTATAATCAAATTTATCCCATAGATATCCATTGCCCCGCTCAGTTTTTGGTTACGCTTTCCCGTTTACATAAGTTTCAGGAAAATCAGGAAATGGCACAACAAGTGTTAAACTGGACAATTCATAATATGCAAAACAAACGAGGCTATTTTTATTATCAGATTAAGCCAGGAATAAGTTCTAAAATATCATATATGCGCTGGAGTAATGCTTTTATGTTTTACGCCATGAGTTATTTTTTATTGGAACAGAATCCTGTCCTATAGAAAATTATAAATGTTGTTTTTTCTTTTATCAATAAATCAGAGAAAATTATTTATATATCGGTATTTCGTCGTCTGAAGGCGAAATAAGAGTTTTGGGCCGCCTTTTCTATCTGAAAAATCAATTGTTTTCTATAAATGACAAACGACAAAATTTCATTGAACGGAGTTGAGGTTTTCCCTTTTGATTCTGAAGAGGAATTATTGAATTATATCAATAAATTCAAAGGTATTCTTGTAGCGATCAATGCTGAAAAAATCTTGCATGCTACAGAAGAAACACGGGCAATTATTAACCGGAACGTAGGGTATTGTGACGGAATTGGGGCTGTTTTGGCCCTTAAAAGAAAAGGATATAAAAATGTTGTGAAGATACCCGGATGTGAGCTTTGGTTAAAGATTATCCATCAACTTTATCAGGAAGGGAAGAGTTTTTATTTAGTAGGAGGAAAGCAGGAAGTGATAGAATTTACTGTTGCAAAGTTACGGAAAGAGTTTCCTGGAATTTCTATTGTGAATTATAGAAATGGGTATATCAAAACCCGGGAAGAAAGGGAAGCCTTGCTAAAGGATGTTGCAAAGAAAAAACCGGATGTCGTATTTGTAGCTATGGGGTCTCCCAAGCAGGAATTGTTGATGGAAGAGATGCAGGAACGGCATATTGCGGTTTATCAGGGGCTGGGAGGAAGTTTTGATGTATATACCGGAGCCGTAAAAAGGGCTCCTGCATGGTGGGTGGAACATGGATTGGAATGGGCCTATCGTTTAGTGAAACAGCCTTCCCGGATTAAGCGGCAGATTCATTTAGTTTATTTTTTATGGCTTTTAGGAATAGGTAAGATATAGACAGTCAGGATGGATAGAAATCTGTTAACAGGAGTATAAGATAAATCTGGTAAAAGAGCCGAAGAATTTGCTCATTTGACTATCAAAATGTCGGGAAAAAGGTTTCGCTAGGAAATAGAGAATTTCCGGTTTATAAATAAGTTTTTTCAATTTTATTTTTGAAAGAGCGAAATTAAAAGAAAAAACGAATCAATTATTTAGTAAGATATGCCAGAACTTAAATTCGTAGAAGGTGGGATTTCAGTTGATTTCAGGGGACAGATTTCCCATGTGAACGATTTGAATATGAGCGAAATTGAACGGTTTTATATCATTCATCAAAAAGATTCCTCCATCATACGGGCCTGGCATGCCCACCAGCATGAGAAAAAGTGGTTTTATGTGGTAAAGGGATCTTTTACTGCGACTTTTGTAAAAGTGGACAATTGGGAAAATCCTTCACCGGCATTGCAAGCGGAAATATTCCAGTTAAATGCGCAACAAAGTAAAGTATTGCTTGTACCGGAAGGGTATGCCAACGGGTTTAAAGCCAATGAACCGGATTCCATTCTTTTGGTATTTTCCAATAAAATTCTTTCTGAGGCAGTGAAGGATAGCTGGAGATATGATAAGGAAATGTGGGTGGATTGGAGTCAGTATGTGTTCTGAAAAATGTTTTATCTTTTTTAAAAAGATAAGCTATTCAAAATCGTTTTTAGTCCTTTCTTTCCTGTCTTTGATAATCTGATTTATATTGGACTATGCCAGAAATAAATATTCTTTTCAATTTTCCAGTCTTAAAGATTATCTATACAATTATTCTTTTTTTCGTGACAGATAATTTCCTTTCTTTTACAAATCCATAAAGATTCATTTTTTCTAAGGGTTATTTCTTTTAGGTGTAGCATTAGGGATACTTATTGGGTAAAAAACACGCTTATTTTCTTTGACGGAAAAGAGGATAATGCAAATATTTGACGGGTGTTTATATTAACTTGCCCAAGTAAACTTTAGACTTGGGCAAGAATGAATATAATTTCTTCCAAAGAAATTTAATCCGGTCTGATTTTTGTATTTGAGAATGTTTTTACAGTCCTTTCAGTACCATTCTATTGGCCCGGTCGAGGAGGGTTTGGTCGAGGGAGGCCAGGTAAATTTTGGTGGTCATCTCAGAGTAATGCCCCATGCCTTCGCTGATGACGGAAAGAGGAATATGCCTTTTGTAAGCGATGGTGGCCCAGCTGTGGCGGGAGACATAAGAGGAGAGACTTTGGTGCAGTCCCAGAAGATGGGAGAGGGTTTTGAGTGAACGGTTGTAATAAGAAAGAGCATTGCGGTACTGTTTGAAAGCCGTGAGCGGGTCAATGCTGCTGATAATCGGAAGTACATAATCCACTTCACTGGAGACATGAGGTGTATATTTGTCCAGAATGCGCTGCATACAGGGTTCCAGCTTGATAGAAAGACGCTGACCTGTTTTACGGCGTTTGTAGCCAATAATGCCGTTACGAATGTCTTTTCGGCGGAGATAAGCCATATCGACAAAAGACATGCCCCGGGTGTAAAAACTGAGCAAAAAGAGGTCGCGGGTAAAGATCAGATTAGGTTGTTTGAGGTCTAACTTTTTCAATTTAAGAATGATGTTTTCATCAATAGCCCTTTTCCGGGTTTTTTCGATGCCGGTATATACATTCTTAAAAGGATCGCGCTGGAAGATTAATTCCTGGGAGACGGCTTTGTTGTATATTGCACGGAGAATCCGCATATAAAAGGAAATGGAATTGAGGGTGACGTTCTTCCTTTTTAACCAATATTCGTATTCTGACATAATGTTGGAATCGATGGCTGTTAATTCGATATCCCGTCCTTCCCGGAAGGCTTTAAAGCTTCTCATGGCGTAGTGATAGGACATGGCGGTTTTGATTTGTCCGTTTTGTTCCAATTGTTTCTGTAGTTCTTCGATAAAAGGGAATAAACGGAGAGCACAGGATTTCCCGTTGAAATGATCCGCTATTTTTTGAAGAAAATCAGGTTCTTCCGGAGAATGGGAAAGAATAAGTAAACGGAGGTGAGTTAACGATTCCTCCAGATAAATCCGCACTTGGCGGATATAAGTACTTCTTTCGTTTGCCGGAAGAAGTACCTGTTGTGCTGTGGAATCCCATTCGTGAGGAAATAACTTGCAGGTTGTTTTAATTTGTTTGGTATTTCTCCCATGGGATAAAACAAAAAAGAGGGTGCCTGGTTTACCCTCTACGACAGATTGACGCAATTTTACATGAACTGTTGCCATACATTAAACAATTTAAGTGAATAAATAGAAACAAAAATGCTATTTTTCACTTAATAATTGGAGGCTTCTGTAGTGTGTTCATCTAAAAGAACTAAAAAATATTGTCGTAAAATAATGCAAATTTGTATCAATCTTGCTTCATCTACAAAATCTTGAAGAAGCGAAAAAAGGGTGGTTAAATTGGGCGTAAAAGTAACACCCGGGGACGGGGGAAGGTGCTATATTTTTGTGCAAATAGGGACGGGGGTAAGTGTGTAAATGGGTACAGGTAGTAAAGCCCAATCGGTTTCCGTCTTTTTGTTTAGAATAACTCCACTTCAGCCCGAGAATTATAGGTGGTTTCCAGGTATTGGCAGTGTGAAAGGTAGGCTGGGTTATCTAATTGTTTGGCGTGGACCGGGCAAATTTTAATACAGGCATTGCATTTGATACAAATCCCGTTAATCCGGTCAACAGCTTCCGGATCGATGGAGCCGAGAGGACAAACGGCTACGCAGCGTTTACAATCAATACAGTCTGTTATTGTAATGGGCTTCACTTTTAGTATATTGACAGGGGCTCCTGTATTCCCAAGAGGCTTATAATATCCTCCATAATTGGGAGCTCCTTTCCCGGGAACATTTACAGGCGTTAACGAACCGATAGTAGATATTGCTTTTATTCGTGCAATAATATTTTCTGCAAACCGGTCAGTCAATTCCAGGTCCTTTGTATCCGGACGTCCTTTAGCTAATACATCGGAAAATGAATGTTGTCCGACAAAAGCTGCTGCGGCAATGGTATGAAATCCGGAATTTTCGAGTAAATCCCGTAATTCAATTAATGCGTTCCCGTATGAACGATTGCCGAACATTACAATAGGCACGGCCAAAGCACCCTGTCCGGTAAAGGCAGAAAGATAATCCAGCATCAGATTGGGCAAACGTCCTGCATAAACAGGTAACCCTATTAGAAAAAGGTCAGAATACACGGATTGGGGGAGTTGCTGACGATGTTTCGGGAGGGTAAAATCCCAAATCTCGATAGGTATCTTCAAATGAGCAGCAATAGCATGGGCCAAACGAGTTATAACCGTACGGGTCGTTCCGGTTGGACTAAAATATGCTGTATATACCCGGTTAACTTTCATGGGACAAAATATTAGAATGACAAAAATAAGTAAAATATTTTATTCAACCCACAAATAGCACTTAGGGACGGGGGAAGGTGCTATCGTTTATCCTTTTATTGCTTTCTTACTATATTTGATTTACTTTTTAGTATTACAAAAATTATTCCTGTAGCGACAAATGGAATACTTAATAATTGTCCCCTATTTAGAATCATACCTTTCTCCAATTTTACTTGTTTTTCTTTTGTAAATTCTATAAAAATCTAGCTAAAAAGATTAAAGTAATAGTTAAACTTATCTACTTCCTAAGCAACTTGATTCCTTAAATTTTTATACTATCCACATCATTCTAAATTTATGAACTAAAGCTTCATAGGTAGGTTAGAATGACGGGGTTATGAAATTTATCCGTTTAAAAATGAAGCCC
>NZ_CALCLB010000022.1:0-89399 GCF_937966165.1 uncultured Odoribacter sp. | reverse complement strand
ATAAAGCCTCTTTTTCATTGAAAGGAACCGCGAGCCGGATTGCAGTTGTATAAATTAAAATACCAATATTATATACCCACGCCATAGTTTAGATTTTGTGCCAAAGGTAAGGAATTTGTCTTGATAATCATAGTTTGTTAAAAAAATGAAAGAGTATACTCGGGAGAGAAGATGGATTTTCTTACTTAAAATTAGTTTTTTTTATAAAAAAATTCCTATCTTTCCCACACATTTGTGTATTTATAGATATAAATAGAATACTTACTCTTAAATCTTTATTATTATGGAAATGAATGTTAATGTATGGAAAAATTCTACTGCCAAAGTTTTTAATGGTGTATTATTATTTTCTCTTTCAGGTATTGTCGGAGGGATCGTAGCTGCTATAGCTGCTTTTTCAGGAAGTCTTGGGGCTGCCTTATGGATAGCAGTATTGGCTGGTTTAGCTACAATTTTAGGATATGTATTGTACATTATGGGATTGGGGCAGTTTCAGAGTATATTGGAACCTCAGGATGCTGCTGCTGTTTCTAAGGTAAAAACGGCTGCCATTTTATTAATTATCGGGGCCGGAGTCTCCATTATTCTTTCTATTGTGCCGTTTTTAGGAACTGTTGTAGGAAGTATTATCAGTGGTATTTTAAATATTATAGGTTGTATTTTATGTGTAATAGCCTTTTCTGCCTTAAAGAAATCTACAACTTTCCCGGCAAGTGCCAGAGGTGGGGTTTCCAGTCTTTATACAGCTTATTTATTAAATTTGATCGGTTATATTTTAATGATAACCGTTATTTTAGCCGTAGTTACTCCGATTTTAAATTTGATCGCTTTTATTCTGATTTTAGTAGGTTGGTCAAATGTTAAAAAAGCAGATCCGACTAAGTAAGAAAGTTATGTGAATATAAAAAGCTGCTGAAATATTTTGGCAGCTTTTTTTATGTCTTCTTTTTCCCGTCTTGTTTATTATTGTGTAAGACTTTTTTCATTTCTCTTACTTTTTTCTTTTTATTGTCGTACTTTTGTGGCGTTAATTGTGGAAGGATTTGGCTGATTGCAACCACGGGAAAAAATTGCTAAAACGCATACAGTTTGTGTATTCAACCATCCATAGCCTTTCCTGTTTTATTAATTTATAATTGGAGAATTGGGAATATTTTTCAGTTTTCAATGAACAAATGGATTAAATTATGGGCTATTTATTTACTTCAGAGTCAGTATCGGAAGGTCATCCGGATAAAGTGGCAGATCAGATTTCCGATGCTATTTTAGACAAGATTATCGCTTATGATCCGGATGCGAAGGTGGCTTGTGAAACTTTGGTTACCACCGGACAAACAGTGATTGCGGGAGAGATTAAAACAAAAACTTATGTAGATGTGCAGCAGATTGCACGGGAGGTAATCAATGAGATCGGCTATACTAAAAGTGAGTATATGTTCGATGGAAATAGTTGCGGCGTATTCAGTGCCATTCACGAACAGTCGCCGGACATTAACCGGGGAGTTGTACGGGATGATCCTATGGAGCAGGGAGCCGGAGACCAAGGGATGATGTTTGGCTATGCATGTAATGAAACGGATAACTATATGCCTCTTTCTTTGGAACTGGCGCATATCCTGTTGAGCGAATTAGCGCAGGTACGGAAAGAGGGGCAATTGATGAATTATTTACGTCCGGATTCAAAATCGCAGGTTACCGTGCAATACGGAGATAACGGAAAACCTCAGCGTATTCATACGATTGTGATTTCTACTCAGCATGATGATTTTATCCGTCCGGCCAATGAGACGGAGGAGGCTCAGTTAAAAGCCGATAAGGCTATGGTGGAATGGATTAAAAAAGATATTACAGATATTTTGTTGCCCCGGGTAAAAGCGCGGTTGCCGAAGCGGGTACAAGCTTTGTTTGACAAGGATTTGATTCTGTATGTAAATCCTACAGGAAAATTTGTGATCGGAGGTCCGCACGGAGATACGGGTTTAACGGGACGGAAGATTATTGTAGATACGTATGGAGGGAAAGGAGCTCATGGGGGAGGGGCTTTTTCGGGAAAAGATCCTTCAAAGGTAGACCGTTCTGCCGCTTATGCGGCCCGGCACATTGCTAAAAATATGGTGGCTGCCGGAATTGCTGATGAAATTCTGATTCAGATTTCTTATGCTATCGGAGTCGCCCGGCCTGTCGGTATTTTTATAAATACGTATGGTACTGCTAAAGTGGATTTGCCGGATGCAGAGATCGCGCGGAAAGTAGGAGAGATTTTTGATTTGCGTCCCAAGGCAATCGAAGAACGTTTGAAGTTGAGAAATCCGATTTACCGGGAAACGGCTACCTATGGACATATGGGACGTACGCCTCAAATCGTAAAAAAAGTCTTTACTTCCTGTTATTGGCCGCCTTTGGAAAAAGAAGTAGAACTTTTTACCTGGGAAAAGCTCGATTATATCGATGAAATTAAACAGGCATTTAAATGATTTTATACTAAAAAACGCTGCCGGAAACTACTGGCAGCGTTCTTTTTAAGTGGTATAAAATCAATTCCTTCTTCCCAAATAAATCATAATGTAATAAAGTAATGTGGCTAAAGAAGAGAGGGCTGCAATTACATAAGTATAAGCTGCCCATTTCAGAGCATCGAAGGCATATGCCTGTGTTTCATAAGTAGTGATTCCTGAATTTCTCAGCCATGCCAAAGCCCGGTGACTGGCATCAATTTCTACCGGTAAAGTAATAAAGCTAAAGAGAGTCATAGCAGCGAAAAGTATGATTCCTGCCAGCAGTAATTGCGGAAATGTATTGACCAGCAATATGCCTGCCAATAAAATCCATTGTACCCAATGAGAGGCAAAGCTCACTACCGGCACCAGGGCTGAACGGAGTTTGAGCATACTGTAGGCTTTTGCATGCTGGACTGCATGTCCGCATTCATGGGCTGCTACAGCGGCTGCAGCTATACTGTTTCCATAATATACTTCCTTACTCAGATTTATGGTTTTATCTACAGGATTGTAATGGTCAGTTAGCTGACCTTCTACACTGCCGATTTTTACTCCGGTGATTCCGTTGTCCCGGAGCATTTTCTCTACGACCTCTTTTCCGTTCATGCCGTTGGCGGTAGGTATTTTTGAATATTTGACAAAACGGCTTTTAAGTTGCTGACTAATCAGCCAGCTAATCAGGGTGAATCCAATAAAAATAATCCAGATCCACATATTACCTGCAAACAATGTTGTGTGTTCCATATTTATAGTTGATTAAACTGTTTGTTGTAAAGGTGCAAAAAATGTACCAATTTCCTCAAAGATACGATGAATGTCGTTATTACAGATCGCTTTTGAATAATTTAACAATTACTGACAAAATGCTTGTTCCGCAAATAGAAAATAGAAAGAGTTGTTTTCCGGAGAGTTATTTTTATTTTTGCAAGTAAACAGGAGATTATGGGAAAAGTTTTGATTATAGATGACGAAAATCAGTTAAGGAGATTATTGTCCCGTATAATTGGTTTGGAAGGCTATGAGGTTGTACAGGCTGATAGCTGCAAATCAGGAATGAAACAATTGCTGATCACTGATCCGGCAGTCGTATTGTGTGATGTCCGCTTACCGGACGGAAATGGAGTGGATTTAGTAAAGGAGATAAAAAAAGTTAAGCCTTGTGTAGAGATTATAATGCTTACGGCTCATGGGAATATTCCGGATGGGGTACAGGCTATAAAAAATGGAGCCTTTGATTATATTACCAAAGGAGATGACAACAATAAAATTATTCCTCTTTTAAGCCAGGCTATGGGAAAAGCTCTGGCTGCCCAGGAAATGCAGTTCTCTGAAGGAAATAGAGATAAAAAATGTTCTTTCGAAAGTATTTTAGGTAGCTCCCGGATTTTGAAAGAAGCAGTGGTGATTGCGGCAACGAACCGGGATTTACAAAAAGAGATAGCTGAAGGACATTTCCGGGAAGATTTGTTTTACCGCTTGTCGGTATTTCAGATTCATTTGCCCCCTTTAAGAGAACGACCGGTTAATGGTGACAGACTTGCCCGTTAAAATTCAAAATGCACAGGCTATTCAGAGCGGGGAGCCTGTTCTTTCGGATTTTGAGTTAGCTGGTATGGAAAAGAAACATATTCTCAAAGTACTACAATATACGGCGGGTAATAAGACAGAAGCCGCTCGTTTAATGCATATCAGTCTCACCACCTTATACCGGAAAATAGAAGAATACAATATAAAACTCAAAAATTTGGAGTGATTTTGCGGTAAACCTGCTTTTTCCTGCATTTTTTATTTTTGCCGGGCTGCGAACCATTTTAACTTAATTATGGCAAAGAAGTGGTTTTTGTTTAATCTTTATCCTTTTATTTTTCGTAAGGAGAACTAAAGTTAGACGAATTATTAAATTAAAACGGAACGGTATGATTAAGATTATTTTTACAGTTTTATTTTTGATTGGTTCTTGGAGCGGATATGCTCAGGATATAGAGAAAAATGTTGGAGAAGTTGAAAAGAAAGTTATTGAATGGAGACGGCATATTCATCAACATCCGGAATTGTCTTTTCAGGAAAAAAATACGGTGGCATACGTAGATAGTCTTCTGAAAAGTTTTGGAAATATTCAGATCTCTCACCCGACTCCCACCAGTGTTTTAGGTATCTTAAAAGGAACGAGACCGGGGAAAACGGTTGCTTTCCGTGCTGATATGGACGCTTTGCCTGTACAGGAAGAAACAGGGCTGCCGTTTGCTTCGGTCGTTCCCGGGGTGAGCCATGCCTGCGGACATGATGCTCATACGGCTTTATTACTGGGAACAGCGGAGGTACTTTCGAAAATGAAAAATGAAATTCAGGGTACTGTATATTTTATATTTCAGCCCGGGGAAGAAAAAGCGCCTGGAGGTGCACAGGGAATTATAAAATCGGGAGCCTTAAAAGGGGTGGATGCTATTTTTGGAATTCATGTGGTTCCGAATTTTCCGGCAGGCCATATCGGTATTCTTCCGGTAGGAGCTGCCTCTACAGCGTCGGATGGCTTTTTCCTGACCATTCACGGAAAAGGAACACATGGATCCATGCCTCAGTTGGGGATCGATCCTATTGTTATTGGAGCTGATATCGTGATGTCCCTTCAGACAATTATTTCCCGCAATGTTACACCCGGAGAAATGGCTGTTATTTCTGTAGGAAAATTTCAGGCTGGCAATGCACCCAATGTTATTCCTCCGACGGCAGAATTAGCAGCTACCGTACGTACGGTTACAGATACCACCCGTCAGTTGGTTGCCGACTGTATAAAAAACAGAATTGAATACATCACAAAAGCGTATGGCGCCACTTATGATCTGAATTATGTTTTCAGTTACCCTGCCGTTCAGAATGATGCAGCCCTGTGCGCCCTGGCCAAAAAAGCAGCCATTCAGGCTATCGGAGCAAATAATGTCGCTGATGTGCCCCGGATGCCTGCCAGTGAAGATTTTTCCTATTACCAGGAAGTGGCTCCCACCTGTTTTATGGTGCTGGGAGTGGGAAATGGAGTTGCTAATCACAATCCGGCATTTAATCTGGACGAAAGTGCTTTGAAAAATGGAGTGAGGACAGAAGTACAAATTATTCTGGATTATTTAAATTCCAAATAAGACTATCCGAATAAATCGAGTTGTCAAAATTAAGACACTGTTAATCAACAAAATAAACAATTTCTGGAAAAAATCTGTCTGACAAACATTTCTGAATCAGATCTTTTTCTGATTTCCGTTAAAAAATAGAGGGAACAGTATTCGCTGATCCCTCTATTCTCGAAGTAAATATTTTCTTTGGTTTTTATTAACGTTGAAATACTTTCGTGGCATCTTTCGGCGTCTTGTACCAGTCATTGCTGCGGGTGCCTCCGTTGGCGCTATGGGTAAAGTAATAGCAGTCGTCTATGCTGTTTCCTTCCAGACACCAAAGAAATTTCCAGGCGGGGTTTTCCGGGTCACTGATCGGAATTTCCAGTACATAAGGATATGTGCCTGTATTATAATTGGTGTCGAAAATATAGTTCGTTCCATTATACAGGTATGGTTTAATATCTCCATACAATGTATAACTAGTTGTCTTATCCGATTCGGTATACTGCTGTTCCGGTCTTACATTTTCATATCCTTTAAGTCCTGTCAGGAAAGGCGAATAACTGCTTCCTACTTTAAATCCGAATTCGTTGTCATACAAAGCTCCTGTTGCCAAAGGCTTAGTAATAACCTGTTTGGCTTTATTGGAGGTTTTATAATAATCAATAATTTTATATTCAATTACGGCGTCGTTAAAGTCAAAATCTCCTTGTATCGGATAATTATCTTCAAACAAATAAATACCTGTTATTGTTTTATATTCATCTATCACGGGAGGATCAATGGGTTCACTGGGATTGATTGCAAGCGGATTACTTTCTAAAAGACATAACATATCGTTGTAGTCCCCATCGTATTTTGATTCAGTAACACTTCTGTTTTCCATACCTAAGATGTTTCCTTCAAAAGAGCCTTCCTGGATATGCCGGATAAAGCCATTTGCTATGTATTGATTCTCTATCTTGAATTCTCCTTTACCATCCAGATATTTAAGCGTAAAATTGGTAATTTTTTCATTGAGATGAGGAGTGGTAAATTGAATTTTACTGTTTCCGTAATAAACGAAACCGATACTTAAACCTTTTTCAAATCGTCCCAATTTGTATCTCTTGTAAGAAGAAATACCTCCGGAACTGAGTTCATCTTTCGTATAGAATATATGATGTGTTTTATTGTCAATATCAGCGTAAGGGATGGGTTGAATTTGACCGTTTACAATTCCGTAAAATGTACAGTCATCTTTTTCCAGAGAACCTTGTTTGTCACTGTTATACGTATAAAACCAAATTTTTCCGTAAAGTCCTCCCTGTCGACTGCCTCCATCCCCGACAAATGTCATCCATACATCAGCTTCGTTGAAATCCCCCGTACTTCCCGTCTCTGCAATGACTAAATCCGTACATTTGTATAAATTTCCACCCCTTACATTATTGGTCGCTTCCGGAAAATAGGAACTATTGATGGCTGCCAATACATTTTCATCGATACTCTGAGTATCCGAACTCCTGCTGTTTGCATCAATGAGGATGTCTTTTACAGCGGATTCATACATTTTTCCGTTTCCGAGAATGTATAATTTATCGACGTCATTCGGTACTTCTAATAGTGTGTTTATAGGCGTTTTACCAATCAGGCAGGGCTGCTTTATTAAGCTCCCTTCCTCGTAAGGATACTGATAGTAAACAGCATATACCAAACCTTCCTGAGGAGAAGTGATATTTACTTTAATATCTTTACGGTTACTGAAAGATTTTGCGTATTCCAACAGGTTATCTTCATTGTAAAAATTTTTATGATCGACGCATGCCCCGAAAATAAAAAGGCATATAAATAGTACAATAAATGGTTTCATTTTTATTAATTTAAATATGCTACAAAAGTATAAATAATTATTATAGTCCTTTTCTCTCTTTGTAAAATTTTTTAGAGAGCAAAGTAGAATAAATAATGTATTATAAATTTTTTACGGATAAAATTTGTTTGGGTTCACCAGCTTCGGAATTTTATCAATAGCGTTTACTGTTTTGAAAATTGACTTTTTCATTTTGAAAGGGTGGGGCTTTATAAACCGGAAGAGTTTAAATGCTAATAATAACATTCTAAATATATTACTATGAGATAATAAATTGAGGCATGGTATTAGTATAAGAAGGAAAAGGAAAATTTATTAAATCAAAAGTTATGGAAATTTTATCTTTTATTTTTTTATGTGTAACCGGAGCATTGTGTTATTGTTTTTTATTCAAGTGTGTGAATTTATTGTATGTATTAATCAGACCCGAAGAATTTTAGCCGTTCAGAAAGATGTATTTGCGTTTTTATCTGAACAACCGGTCCTCTGAAATCAAAAAATCAAAAAATGGATACAGAAATTTTAGGTAATGTATAGACTGGCTTATTGTCCAATGCGATTCCTTATTCTAAAGAAAATTCACGAATTATAGTAGATGCAAAGCAAGAGGCTTGAAAAGTGGACATTAATGTACAGGATTTTGGAAAAGGGATTGATCCCTATTATCACCAAAGTATTTTGAACGGTATTTCCGTGTGCCGGGTACCTTGGTACAGGGAAGTGGATAGGGGTTAGCTATTTCTAAAGATTTTATGGAAGCTCACGGGGGATGATTCGCTTGGAAAGTGAGGTCGGGAAGGGAAGCCGGTTTACGATTACCTTTCCTATCCGTTAGGGTTCGTAAGTTTTGTGTTAAAATTCAGAAGGTTGCATAATGTGTGCGGCCTTCTGTCGTTTATAAGCCTTTGCTTTCTTGTTTTTTTCAAAAATTGTGTTTAATTTGTGAACCGTTTTAAAACGTTTGAAACGTAAAATTATAATAACTTAAAATTTTTTACCATGAAAACCTACAGTCCTAACGAGATTAAAAATATCGCACTCGTGGGCAGTGCTGGTTCCGGTAAGACCACACTAGCCGAAGCGATGATGTATGAGGGCGGGGTCATCCCGCGCAGAGGTAGCGTAAGTGCTAAAAATACCTCCTCTGATTACCGGCCCGTAGAACAGGAGTATGGTTCTTCGGTATTTCCGGCTGTTTTATATGCAGAATGGAAAGACCAGAAGTTAAATTTTATTGATACTCCGGGGGCTGATGATTTTGTCGGAGGCGTTATCTCTGCGCTGGAAGTTGCAGATACAGCGGTTATGGTAGTAAATGCTGTAAAGGGAGTCGAAGTCGGGACAGAAATTGTAAGTCGTCATGCAAAGCGGATGAATAAGCCTTTGATTTTTGTGGTCAATCAGCTGGATCATGAAAAAGCCAATTTTGAGCAGACGATTGAGCATGCCCGGGCGTCTTTCGGTAAAAAAGTCGTACAGATACAATATCCGGTCAATCCGGGTCTTGATTTTAATATGGTCGTGGATGTTTTGAAGATGGAGATGTATAAATGGAAACCGGAAGGAGGAAAACCGGAAGTATTACCTATTCCGGATTCAGAAAAGGAAAAAGCGGATGAATTGCACAATGCATTGATTGAAGCTGCAGCTGAGAATGATGAGAAATTGATGGAATTGTATTTCGAGAAGGGAAGTTTGACGGAAGACGAGATGCGTGCCGGAATCCGGGCTGGTTTAATTGCACGGGATATGTTTCCTGTTTTCTGTGTTTCTGCAGAGAAAGATATGTGCGTACGGCGGTTTATGGAATTTTTAGTGAATGTTGCCCCCAGTGCTGCCGTAATGCCGGGGACAGAGACCGTTGACGGACGCCTGATTCCTTATGATGATGCAGGGCCGGCTTCCGTGTTTATTTTTGCTACCTCCATAGAGCCTCATTTGGGAGAAATTAACTACTTTAAAGTTATGTCAGGGGCTTTAAAAGAAGGAGACGATCTCACGAATATGACGAATAATACAAAAGAACGTTTTTCTCAGATATTTGCTGCTGCAGGAAAAAACAGGACAAAAGTAACCGAAATGCGGGCAGGGGATATCGGGGCTACTGTGAAGCTGAAAAATACGAAAAACGGGGATACTTTGAATGAAAAGGACTGTGATTATCAATTCCCTGGTTTTAAATATCCGGAACCCCGTTTCCGTACAGCCGTAAAAGCTGTCAATAAAAATGACGATGAAAAGGTCGCAGAGGTTTTAAATCGTATGCATGAGGAAGATCCTTCCTTATTGGTGGAATATTCTAAGGAGTTAAAACAGCTGATTTTGTCAGGACAAGGAGAATTTCATTTGAATACAATGAAATGGCGTATTGAACATAATGATAAATTGCCCATAGAATTTATCGCTCCAAAAATCCCTTACCGGGAAACCATTACAAAATATGCTCAGGCTGACTACCGCCATAAGAAGCAATCCGGAGGAGCCGGTCAGTTCGGAGAAGTCCATATGGTGATCGAACCCTATATGGAAGGAATGCCGGATCCGACTTCCTATAAAATCGGAGGGGTGGACAGTAAAATGTCGGTCAAGGGGAAAGAAGAATATGATCTGCCTTGGGGAGGTAAACTGATATTTTACAATTGTATTGTAGGAGGAGTGATCGAAGCCCGTTTTATGCCGGCTATTTTAAAGGGAATCATGGAGAAGATGGAAGAAGGTCCCCTCACCGGGTCTTATGCCCGGGATATAAGGGTATGTATCTATGATGGGAAGATGCATCCGGTTGACTCAAATGAAATATCTTTCCGTTTGGCAGGAAGACATGCTTTTAGCGAAGCTTTTAAGAATGCCGCCCCGAAAGTATTGGAGCCTATTTACGATGTGGAAGTACTGGTCCCGGAGGAAGACATGGGAGATGTGATGAGTGACCTGCAAACCCGGCGGGCCGTGATTATGGGTATGGATGCGGATAGCGGTTTTCAGAAGATTATAGCTAAAGTACCTTTGAAAGAAATGCAGCGTTATTCTACAGCATTGAGTTCTATTACCGGAGGACGTGCTACATTTGGAATGAAGTTTGCCGGTTACGAAAAAGTGCCTGCTGAAATTCAGGAGGAACTTCTGAAGTCTTACCACGAGGAAGAAGAGGACGAATAAACGTTTCAGAAAATGCCGCTTTGAAGCGGCATTTTTTTTGGAGTTTCCGGGAGATTGCTAATGGTTTGGAGAGAGACGCTCCGGATTTCTGTTTTTAATTTTGTTTTTATTTATACCTTTGTGCGCAGCTTCAGTGCATCTACTCTGGAATAAATATATAAACTGTCTGTTTGGATGAACCAAAGAAGAGGATCGTTTTGAGCGAAATAAAGGTCGCTGTGAGGAAGAACCGGTCCGGAAAAAAAATAAAGTCTGTTTGTAACTAAAGGAAAATATGCATTTATTTTATACCCCCGGCATTGAAGGGGAAATTTACCGGTTGAGTCCTGAAGAATCGAAACATTGTATAAAAGTATTGCGTTTGGAAACAGGGGATTCTGTTATTTTAGTGGATGGAAAGGGGGGATTTTATTCGGGAATTATTACAATAGCAGATGTGAAAGGGTGTCAGGTAAAAATCATAAATACTACGCCTCATTATGGAAAGCGGAAATTCCGTTTTCATCTGGCGGTAGCCCCGACGAAAAATATCGAGCGCACAGAATGGTTATTGGAAAAATGCACGGAAATCGGAACAGATGAATTTAGCCTGATAGAATCTGTTCATTCGGAACGGAAGACAGTGAAAGAGGAACGTTTGGAAAAAGTCATTATAGCGGCGATGAAACAGTCGTTGAAAGCTTACCTTCCGCTGCTTCATCCGATGACAGGTTTTCAGCAATTTATCACAAATTGTGCAGGGAAACAAAAGTTTATAGCTCATTGTCATCCGGGTCCTAAAAAACGCCTGGATGAAGTATACGGGAGAGGAGAAGAAGCCATTGTCTTGATTGGTCCGGAAGGAGATTTTTCGGAAGAAGAAGTGGCTGAAGCCCTAAAATATGGATTTATACCTGTAACATTAGGGCCTAGTCGTTTGCGGACGGAAACAGCTGCTATTGTCGCTTGCCACAGTATAAATTTTCTCAATGAACAAGAGGATATATAAGTGGGGCCTGAAAGAAAAACAGGAGCATTATGAACAGAAAAAATGCTCACGTCAGTAAAAGTCCAGGGAATGTCATTGTTAGGATAAAAACAATCTTTCTATTTTTGAAACATGGAGGATATTTTAAAAATACTGCTGATAATTGCTTTGTTTATGCTTATACCCCGATGGATATGGGGACAGAAAACGAAGCAGAAAATTGCTTTATTAAAATATAAGGGGATCGGACAGGAAAATGTAAAGAAGAACTGGATGGACCGGATTTCGTTTAGTAATAAGAACCTGAATACTGATTTTGCCCGTTGTCCCGTAGGGGTAGAACCTGCGGATCAGGCTATTTTTCAGTATCCTTTTGTATATATGGATGGTGCACAGGTATTAATCTTAACCGAAGCAGAAAAGCAAAATCTCCGGGAATATACAGCTGCCGGAGGTTTTCTGCAGATTCATGTTCCGGAAGTAAGAAAAGCTGATTTTTTTTCAGAAATAAATCAAATATTTCCTGAAGCGAAAAAAGTGAAAATAGAAGGGGATCATCCGATTTTTAACCAGAAATATAAATTTCCGGAAGATTTTCCTTATTTACAGCAGTTTTATAAAAAAGATTTACCGGTTTGGGGGATTACGACAGAAGATCGCTTATGTGTATGCTGTGAAAGTTTTGAAAGGGAAACAGAACAGTTTAAAAATACAGAAATGATCAGTTTACAGATTGTTCCGGAAGAAATTCTGAAAATAGAGGCCAATATTCTCAGTTATGTATTTCAAAACCAATGCCTGTGACATTATACTTTCCGTAGATCCGGGCAATCCCCGGGATAAATAAGGAATTCCGGATTTTGGTGTAGGGTTTGTTTCCGGAACGTCCTCCTGAAAAAAAAGACGAAAAACTTTTCTTATAAAAAGATAAAATAAGTCATTTTGACATTATTTGAGAAGGATTCTCTGTCAAATTGTCTGTATAACTGTAAAAAATTCTTTGAAACATTTTAAGAAAGGATTCGGTATAAGTTTTGTACTCTGGCTGCAACAGAAAGGAGCACGGAATTATGAATACAGATAATTATACAATTAAATCGCAGGAAGCATTACAAAAAGCGGTGCAGCTTGCACAGTCAAAAGGACAACAAGCAATAGAGACGGGTCATCTGTTGAAAGCGGTTGTCGAAGTGGGGGAAAATGTAACCCATTTTATTTTCAATAAACTAGGGGTTAATCGTAATAATTTGCTGGCGGCTTTGGACCGGATTGTCGATACTTATCCCCGGGTATCCGGTGGAGAGGTTTATCTTTCCTCTGATGCTAATAAAGTATTGGAAAAGGCCGCCCGTTTTGCTAAAGAAATGGGAGATCAATACATTTCTTTGGAGCATATCTTATTAGGGCTTTTAGATGGGAAAGATCAGGTTGCCCAGTTGATGAAGGATAGCGGAATGACGGAAAAAGAAACCAAGGCGGCTATCGGGGAGTTACGGAAGGGTTCGAAAGTCAATTCTCAGTCGGCAGAGTCGACCTACGATTCTTTGGGAAGGTTTGCTATTAATTTGAATGAGAGGGCTAGGAATGGGAAATTGGATCCGGTTATCGGAAGGGACGATGAAATCCGGAGAGTATTACAAATACTTTCCAGGCGTACAAAGAATAATCCCATATTAATTGGGGAACCGGGGGTTGGAAAAACGGCAATTGCAGAAGGGTTGGCCCAGCGGATTGTAAATGGGGATGTACCTTCCAATCTGGCTTCCAAGCAAATCTATTCTTTGGATATGGGGGCGTTAATTGCGGGGGCAAAGTATAAAGGAGAATTTGAGGAAAGATTGAAGGCTGTCGTAAACGAGGTAATTTCTTCGGAAGGGGAAATTATATTATTTATTGATGAGATTCACACATTGGTCGGAGCAGGAAAATCGGACGGAGCAATGGATGCTGCCAATATCCTGAAACCGGCTTTAGCCCGTGGAGATCTGAGGGCTATAGGAGCTACAACCCTGAATGAATATCAGAAGTATTTTGAGCAGGATAAGGCTTTGGAACGCCGGTTTCAGAAAGTGATGATAGATGAGCCGGATGTGATGAGTGCAATCAGTATCATGAGGGGGTTGAAGGAAAGGTATGAAAATCATCATAAAGTAAGGATCACGGATGATGCAATTATCGCTTCGGTAGAATTGTCTCATCGTTATATTTCCGATCGTTTTTTGCCCGACAAGGCCATTGATTTGGTTGATGAAGCGGCTGCCCGTTTACGGCTGGAGATGAATTCTGTACCGGAGGAGATAGATGAGCTGGACCGGAAGATCCAGCAACTACAAATTGAAAAGGAAGCATTAAAACGGGAAGGAAGCAGTAAGAAGCTGGACGATATTAAAAAAGAACTGGCAGATCTGAACGAAGAACGGACGAAGTTAAGAGCCCAATGGGAGTCGGAACGTTCGCTGATCGATGAAATACAGAAAAATAAAGATGCGATAGAGCAATATAAATTTGAGGCCACACGGGCAGAACGGGACGGGGATTACGGAAAAGTAGCTGAATTGCGTTACGGAAAAATCAAGGAAGCGGAGAGCCGTATAGAAGAAGTAAAGCAAAAGTTAGCCAATATGAAGAATGGAGAATCCTTGATCCGGGAAGAGGTGACAGCTGACGATATAGCTACGGTCGTATCGAAGTGGACCGGCATACCGGTCAACCGGATGATGCAAAGTGAACGGCAAAAACTGCTCTCTTTGGAAAAAGAATTGCACAGGAGGGTTGTTGGGCAGGAGGTTGCTATCGCAGCTTTGGCTGATGCCGTAAGGCGTAACCGGGCAGGATTGCAGGATGCTAAACGGCCGATCGGATCTTTTATTTTCCTGGGAACGACGGGGGTTGGAAAAACCGAACTGGCAAAAGCGTTGGCTGAGTTTTTATTTGACGATGAAAGTCAGATGACCCGTATCGATATGTCAGAATATCAGGAGAGGCATTCCGTCTCTCGCTTAATCGGAGCTCCTCCGGGATATGTAGGATATGATGAAGGAGGACAGTTGACAGAAGCCGTAAGGCGTAAACCGTATTCTGTCATCCTGCTGGACGAAATCGAAAAAGCCCATCCGGATGTGTTTAACATCCTCTTACAAGTATTGGACGATGGACGTTTGACGGACAATAAAGGACGGGTAGTCGATTTTAAAAATACGATTATTATTATGACTTCGAATATTGGGGCACATATCATTCAGGAAAAACTGAAGGATTTGAATGAAAAGAACCGGGATGAAATATTGGAAAAAACCAATGCCGAAGTATATGAATTGTTGAAGCAAACCATTCGTCCGGAATTTCTCAACCGGATTGACGAGGTGATTATGTTTACTCCCTTGCAGAAAAATGAAATCGTGGATATTGTCCGGCTGCAAATCAATAACGTCAACAAAATGCTGGCCGATAATGGTATTGTATTGGAAGTCACCGATAAAGCAGTCGAATGGATTGCTAAGGAAGGGTATGATCCCCAGTTTGGTGCCCGTCCGGTAAAACGGGTGATACAGCGTACTCTACTGAATGATTTGTCAAAACAGATATTGGCCGAAAAAGTATCTAAGGATAATCATATCGTCATAGATGTGAAGAATGACGAGATTGTTTTCCAGAATAAATGATCGTTAAATGTATAAAGGAAAAAGAAAGTTGTACCGGATAATCTTCGCCAGCGGTTCACGCATGAACAAACTCCGGTTTGGGTGAAGAGGTGTAGGAAGGATTAGGTTTTCCCTTCATCAGTCTCCGGCAAAAGCATACCTTCTATCTTTTGAACATTTAAACATTTGAAATAAGTAGTAAAAACGGAAAAGGGGATGTCTGTAAATATTTGACATCCCCTTGCTTTTGGGTTAAAGGATTTGCCGTATGGATTCCAGTTCGGTTTCGGAAAAAACAGTATTTTCTATGGCTTTCAGATTGTTCTGTAATTGCTCTACGGAACTGACTCCAATGATAACACTGCTCACTTTATCGTTGCGGAGTAGCCAGGCTAAAGCCATTTCGGCCAGTGTTTGTCCGCGTCCTTGAGCGATTGCGTTTAGTTTACGTACTTTGGCAAGAACGGTTTCTGTCACTTGTTCTTTTTGCAGAAATCCCGTAGATTTGGCAGCCCGGGAGTCGGGGCTGATTCCCTGAAGATAACGGTTGCTCAGTAATCCTTGAGCCAGAGGGGAGAAAGCGATCATGCCTAGGTGAAGATTATGTATGGTTTCCAAAAGTCCGTCTTCTACCTGCCGGTCGAATAGTGAATACCGGTCCTGATGGAGCAGACAAGGGGTGCCTGCTTCTTTTAGCAAAGCCACTGCTTGCTGAGTTTGAGTGGTATTGTATTTGGAAAGTCCTGTATAAAGAGCTTTCCCTTGCTTAACGATATCGGAAAGGGCTCCCATTGTTTCTTCAAGCGGTGTGTCCGGATCGGGACGGTGGGAGTAAAAGATATCCACATAATCCAGGCCCATTCGTTTCAGGCTTTGGTCGATGCTGGCCATGAGATGTTTCCGGCTTCCCCCTTGGCCGTAAGGACCGGCCCACATTTCATGTCCGGCCTTGGTCGATATAATGATTTCGTCCCGGTAAGGTTTCAGGCCTTTTTTTAAAATTCGTCCAAAATTTTCCTCGGCTGATCCGGGAGGGGGACCGTAATTATTTGCCAGGTCGAAATGAGTGATTCCGTGGTCGAAAGCGGTATAAAGGATTTCACTGGATTTGTCAAACCCGTCTGTTTCTCCGAAATTATGCCAGAGTCCCAAAGATAGGGCTGGGAGGAACAAGCCACTTTGGCCGCAACGGCGGTAAGGCATAGGCTGATATCTGTTTGGGCTGGCTTTATAAATTTCCATGTCTATCGGATGTTATTTTTTAATTTTTTCATAATATTGGCAGGAGGACGTTGTTGCCGGAGTTCGTTGGCCATAAATTCAAACTGTTTTTGAGTATGCCGGAAAAACAGTTGAAATCCTTGGCAAAGGCAGGAAATATATTCTCCTGCTTCGTTTTTTATAAATCGGTTTTTGGGGCAGTCCCCTCCGCAAATCGCTAGAAATTCACAGGCACGGCATTGGGCAGAAAGCGAATCCTGCTTCCGTTGTTCAAAGAAAAGTTGTTGATCGCTTTTTACCATTTCGGCTAGGGCTGAATCCATGATGTTACCGATCCGATTTTCTGGAAAAACGAAATGGTCACAACAATACACATCCCCGTTGTGCTCAATAGCAGGCGAACAGCCGCAGAAAGGGGCCATTGAACAGAGGGAAGGAGACTGACCGACATAAGCAGCCAGGGTATTGTCGAAATAATTGATAAAATACTTTCCTACGTCTTTTTTCACCCATAAATCGAAAATGCGGCAAAGGAAATTTCCCCAATCTACGGCACTTACATTTTCCTGCATAATAGCTGTTGCCTTGGAATAGGTATTACTGACGACAGACAAAGGCGCATTTTCATCCAGGGCAATCCTTTCTGCAATCGGGGTGAATTGCAGAAAATGACTTCCCGTACTTTTTAGAAATTCGTATATCAATGCAGGTTGTTTACTATTGGAAGCATTTACGACCGTCATGATATTAAATTCCACGCCGTATTCCCGGAACAATTTTGCACATTTCATAACTTTTTCCCAGGAACCTTGTCCATTTACAAAACGCCGGTGGTTGTCGTGGAATTTTTGGGGTCCGTCTAACGATAAGCCGCAAAGGAAATGGTGTTTGGCTAAAAATTCAGCCCATTCTTCATTGATTAATGTACCGTTAGTTTGAAAAGAGTTGGCGATTTCTTTTCCGTTCGCATATTGCTGTTGGAGGGCAACGATATTTTGAAAAAAATCTATTCCTAATAAAGTAGGTTCTCCTCCATGCCAAATAAATTCAATCCGTTTCTGAGGTTGAGAGGCTATGAAATCGCGGACAAGCTTTTCCAGTACTTGCTCATTCATGCGGAAGCTGATCCGACTGAGTTTTTTATCCGGATAGAGCGCATTTTTTTCGAGGTAATAACAATAGTCGCAGTCCAGGTTGCAGACCGGACCAATGCATTTCACCATCACTGAAAAGCTCCGTTGGACTTTTTCACGTTCTTGTTCAAATAAAAAGGAAGCTGTTTGTCGCCTGTCTGTATTCATGCACCGATAATTTGTCCAAAAGTAATAAAAAACTCCTTGCCAGAGGCAAGGAGGGACACAAGATTCTTTATGAAATTGTGTTATCAGATTAGGTTAGTTTAGTTGCGAATTACAGAAAATCAAACGAGAACTTTTTTCGAAATGTTTCAGGTCCGGTCGGATATTTTTTTAAATAGACCTAAAGAGAAGAGAGTTTTGTGAAATAAATAACTTTCTGCGAAAATCAGCGTAAATGAAAAATAAGGGAAGATTTGAAAATTGAGGATAAAAATTATGGACAGATTTAGTATACCTTCAGATGAAAAAATACCCGAACAAAATCAGCGTATTTTGAATGAGTTGAAAATGGCTTTTGGATTTATTCCCAACGTATATGCTTTTATAGCTTATTCTCCGGTTGCTTTGAAAAGTTATTTGCATTTTACCCGGGAAAAAACTTCCCTGACAGATAAAGAAGCTGAAACGATTTATTTGGCAACCAGTCAGGTGAATGAATGTCTTTATTGCCTCAGTGCCCATACCTTTATGGCAAAAGCGATTGGGTTTACAGAAGAGCAGATTGTAGAAATCCGCAAAGGTAAGGTGACATTCGATCCCCGGTTGAATGTACTGTCAGTTTTAACCCGGGAAATTGTGGAGAAACGTGGCAAAATCGGAGAAGAAAACCTGAAAAATTTTTATTCAGCCGGCTACAAAAATGAGAATCTGGTAGATTTGATATTATTAATTTCTCAGATAATGGTGACTAATTTTGTCAATAATATTACTCATAATAAAATCGATTTTCCCGAAGCTCCTGTATTTGAGAATGAAAGCTAAATCCGTTTAAAACCTGTTTGTGAAAAAGAAAGGAGCGCGTTTATGCTCCCGTTTGTTTCCGGCTATTTTTCCCCCATAAGTGAAAATAGAGGGTTAAAAATAAATGCCAGTGATAGAAGACCAGTAATATAAAAAACATACCCAATATGGCATGTGTTTGTTGGAGGTTATCTGTTATCCGGCCGAATCTCATCCATAAGCCCGTTACGGACAGGGCGATAAAGTCTGCCAGTAATAAGGTGGTCATTATTTGAATTCCTCTTTTTTTCATATCTTGTTTTTAAAGCCATTTTATTCCATTTGAGAACTCATCCCCAGATACATTCCGATAAAATAAGGAATGAGCCAGATACACCAAACGAAAATACTGAAACGGCTGAAATTGTGTTTGGCGTTTGCAGATCCTTTCCAGAAAGTCCAGAAGGCCCATATCGCATGTATAGACATCAGAATAATAGCGATAATCCCCATTATAGCATGTAATTTGTCATCATGGCCGGTCAGACGTACTAATCTGGCCATAAAAGAGGTTCCGATGAAATCACAGGCCAATCCCAAACCAAATGTAACGACATGCCATCCTTTCAGCCGCCCTTGAATCCGTTCGCTCCACACTCCGATAGAATAGAAAACTAATGCCATTGAAATGATGACGATGGCAAGAATTAGAAAATGATTTTCGTAGGGCGTAAAATGCATCTTTTTAGGTTTTTGTTCAGATATTCTATTACGAAAGGGAATAAATTTAGTTTTCCTGAACGGTGTAAAAGACAGGTTTTGTACTCTTTGCTGCAGGAGAATATCTTTTGGAAAACAGGCGTGTCCGGATTTCCCGGCTTATTATTCATTCCGGTTGTTCCCCGGGATGTAAATTACAATGTGATGTAAAAATGAATCTAGGGATCAAAGAAAAACCCTGTAAATCAAAAATTTACAGGGTTTAATTGAGTTAATTCTGTACTCGAGGCGGGACTTGAACCCGCACAGCCGCAATGGCCACAGGATTTTAAGTCCTGCGTGTCTACCGATTCCACCACTCGAGCATCCTCTTGCGAGAGAGCGAAAAACGGGACTCGAACCCGCGACCCCGACCTTGGCAAGGTCGTGCTCTACCAACTGAGCTATTTTCGCATTTCAATGAAATTCAGTTTCTGTAACATTACCTTGCCAAGGTCGGTTTTATTCATCCTTTCGGGCAAGGTCGTGCTCTACCAACTGAGCTATTTTCGCATTTCAGTATCTTCCTTTAATTTTATGGGAAGGGAACAAATATGGGAAAGAACTTTTTTCTTTAGCGACTGCAAATATAAAGTGTTTTTTAGTTTGTACAAATAAAATCATAAAAAATATTTTAAAACCTCCGGGAAGAAATTGAAAAAGAAGGGGAAAATTTAAAAACGAAAAGATATTTATAAGTTGGATCGTGTTTAAATTATTGTATGACGATGAGATTATTATTATATTTGTCAGATTTTTAAGAAGAAATAAAATGAGCGGGAAAAAAAGCAGAAGAGTTGTAGGATCCTATTTCGTATCTACCTTGAGCATTGCTCTGGTGTTAGTCGTTGTAGGAATTTTGGTATTTATTCTGTTAAATGCAAAATTCATTTCCGATCATGTGAAGCAAAACATAGGTTTCTCTGTTATTGTGAAAGACAACGTCAATGAGGCAGAGATAAAAAAAATGCAGAAAATTCTGGATACCAAACCTTTTGTTGTGTCTTCAGTCTTTATCAGTAAAGAAGAAGCTGCTCGTAATTTTAAAATGGAACTGGGAGAGGATTTTGAACAAGTTTTGGGCTATAATCCGCTTTTACCTTCTATTGAAATAAAGCTTAATCCCCTTTATGCCAATAATGATTCTTTGGCTGTTTTAGAAAAAAGTCTTTCGGCTTATGAAGTGGTTCAGGAAGTTTCTTACCAGAAATCTTTGGTTCAATATATTAACGAAAATATTCGCAGGATTAGTTTTATCCTTTTGATTGCAGGGGCCGTATTGGTTCTGATCTCCTTCACGTTGATCCGGAATACCATTCATTTATCGGTTTATTCGCAGCGTTTTTTGATAAAGACAATGCAATTGGTCGGAGCAAAGCCTTTTTTTATCTGTAAGCCTTTTATCCGGGACGGGGTATGGTTTGGCTTTTTCGGGAGTATGTTTGCGAATATCATTTTGTTGTCCTCCGTTTATTTTTTACAGAAGGAAGTAGGAAGTGTAATTAATATACTGAATAATCAGATTTTGGTCATTATGGTGGTATTTGTATTTATTACAGGTATTTTACTTTCTTTTTTCTCTTCCTGGTTATCTGTTGTCACTTATTTGAACAAGGATTTGAACGATCTTTACCGCGTCTGAAATGTATATAAAATAGAAATAAAAATATGGCGAAAAATAGCAATTTGAAAGAACCGGTAAAAAAAGCCGGTTTCCCGATACCTGCAGGGAATTATAAAATGATATTAATCGGTTTCGGAATTATTATTTTAGGTTTTATATTGATGATGGGGGGAGGAAGCGAGGATCCGAATCAATTTAATTACGATATATTTAGTTTTAGGAGAATCACTTTGGCTCCTATCGTGGTATTAGGCGGTTTTGGTTTTGTCTTTTGGGCGATTATGCGTAATCCCCGGGGGAAAAAGGAAGACTGTTAAAAAATGAATGGATCGTTTAAACGGAAAGGGGAGGATTTATACGGTTCCCTATTTTAATTTCGAACAGATATGGATTGGTTAGAAGCTATGGTGTTGGGGCTTATCCAAGGCCTTACAGAATTTTTGCCGGTTAGTAGTTCCGGACATCTTCAAATTTTTAATGCGATTTTTGGAATTCAAGGAGGAGAGAACCTTACTTTTGCTGTAGTCGTACATGCGGCTACTGTCTGCAGTACTATTGTTGTTTTACGTAAAGAGATTGCTGACTTATTGGCCGGTTTATTCCGCTTTAAGTGGAATGAAGAAACAATCTATATTGCGAAAATTGTTGTGTCCATGATTCCAGTCGGGATTGTAGGCTTTTGTTTTAAGGATTATGTCGAGGCTCTTTTTGGTTCAGGTTTAACTGTTGTAGGAGGAGCCTTATTGGTAACAGCTGTACTGTTAGCTTTTGCTTATTATGCCAAGCCCCGGGTAAAGACGAAAATATCTTTTAAAGATGCGTTTATTATCGGTTTGGCACAGGCTTGTGCGGTAATCCCGGGTTTGTCTCGTTCGGGATCTACGATAGCTACAGGAATATTACTGGGTAATAATAAAGAGAATGTGGCTAAGTTTTCTTTTTTGATGGTATTGGTGCCTATTTTGGGAGAAGCTTTACTGGATTTGATGAAAGGTGATTTTTCTCATGGGCAAAGCGGAATTTCTGCTTTGGTTTTAACCGTGGGATTCCTTTCTGCTTTTATTTCAGGTTATATTGCTTGCAGCTGGATGTTGAATCTGGTGAAAAAAGGGAAATTGATCTGGTTTGCTGTTTATTGTTTGGTCGTAGGCGTGATTATCCTGATCATTGAATAGGCCGAAGGTATAATTCGACGGAATGAAATATGATTTTATTTAAGGAAGAAGGGATATTTGAGGAAGGTGCTTTGGTTTTAGTGGATAAACCGCTGAAATGGACCTCTTTTGATGTTGTGAACAAGATTCGGTGGTGTTTACGAAGGAAATACGGAAAATTGAAGGTGGGACATGCCGGTACCTTGGACCCCTTGGCTACAGGTTTGGTTATCGTATGTATCGGGAAGTGGACAAAACAAATTGAAAGTTATATGGGGCAGCAAAAAGAATATTTGGCTCAGATTTGTTTAGGAGCTACTACCCCTTCTTTTGATTTGGAAACAGAGATCGATACAAGATACCCCTGGAAGCATATTACGCGGGATTCCTTCGAAAAAATACTTTTGCAGTTTACTGGGGAAATTCAACAGATCCCTCCTGTCTATTCGGCAGTAAGAGTAGATGGCGTAAGGGCTTATGAAAAGGCACGTAAAGGGAAAGGACCGGAAATGTTACCCCGGAATGTTTATATCAAAGAGATAGAAGTGGTAAAATTTGAACTTCCCTACGTAGAACTTCGTATTGTGTGCGGGAAAGGTACCTATATCCGTTCTCTGGCACATGACATTGGAAAAGCTTGTGGGAGTGGTGCTTATTTGTCGGGTTTGAGACGTATGAAAATAGGAGAGTTTCGGGTGGAAAGGGCAAATAAAATGGATGATTTGATTGCTTTTTTGCAAGAAAAAGGCTAACTTGCGCAACTTATTTTGGACTTGGGCGTTTCTTTAAAATAAGGAGAAATAGTGTTCCAAGTGTTTCACTGTGTGGATACTTATGGTTAATATAAAATTGAAGATATGAAGTTATCGAAGTTTAAATATAAATTACCTTCTGATTTAATTGCCTTGCATCCGACTCCTAACCGGGACGAATGCCGTTTGATGGTGCTGAATAAAAAGACGGGGCAGATTGAACATAAGATCTTCAGGGATATTATCGACTACTTTGAGGAGAAAGATGTATTTGTATTTAACGATACAAAGGTTTTTCCGGCTCGGCTTTATGGAAATAAAGAAAAAACCGGAGCGGAAATAGAAGTTTTTTTACTGAGGGAACTGAATAAGGATTTACGTATTTGGGATGTATTGGTGGACCCGGCCCGGAAAATTAGAATTGGAAATAAATTATATTTCGGGGAAGACGACAGTTTGGTTGCAGAGGTAATTGACAATACGACTTCCCGGGGCCGTACATTGAGGTTTTTATTTGACGGAGATTACGATGAGTTCAAAAAGATTTTATACGATTTAGGTGAAACTCCTCTGCCTAAATTTATTAACCGGAAAGTAGGGCCGGAAGATGCTCAGAATTATCAGACGATATTTGCTAAAAATGAAGGGGCTGTAGCAGCACCTACTGCCGGTCTTCATTTCAGCCGGGAATTGATGAAGCGAATGGAAATCAGAGGTATTAATTTTGCCTTTTTGACTTTGCACGTTGGGTTGGGCAATTTCAGGGAAGTGGACGTGGAAGATCTGACCAAGCATAAAATGGATTCGGAACAGATTATTGTAACTCCGGAAACAGTAAAAATTGTCAATGAAGCAAAAGATGAAAAGCGGAAAGTTTGTGCTGTGGGTACTACTGTCGTCAGGACACTGGAAAGTTGTGTGACGACCAAGGGACGTTTGACTGAATTTGAGGGATGGACGAATAAATTCATTTTTCCTCCTTATGATTTCAGTGTACCGGATGCATTTGTTTCAAATTTCCATTTGCCTTATTCTACTTTATTGATGATGGTCGCTGCTTTCGGAGGATATGAAAATGTTATGAAAGCTTATGATGTTGCCGTAAAAGAGAAATATAGATTTGGTACGTATGGGGATGCCATGTTAATTATTTGATTTTTAGCCGGTATTTCTTTTCCGTAAGTAAAGAAAGAGGTATCCCTAAAAGAAAGTATTTTTTGGTTTGGCTGATAGAATGAGAGGTTGTCAAGTATTTTAGGCAACCTTTTTTCGTGTCTATAAAATTATTTGCTTTTGCAGAGGTCGGAATAAATGTTTTATAAATCTTTGAAACTTTCGGTGTATCCCGCAAGTAAAAGAAAAAGGGAGACATTATATAAACAGGGGAACTTATGAAAGGAATAAAGATTTTTTTTATATTGTTTTTAATATATTTTTTCCAACAATGTGCAACTGTTCCGATAACGGGTCGTAAGCAGCTTTTAATTTACCCGGAAGGTGAGATTATGCAAATGAGCCTGACTTCCTATCAGGATTTTTTAAAGGAAAATAAATTGTCTACGGATGTCAGAAATACGCAACGGGTAAAAAATGTTGGGAAGAGAATAGCTCAGGCGGTGGAGACCTATTTGAGATCTCAGGGGTTGGAGTCGCGAATTGAAGGGTTCAACTGGGAATTTAATTTGGTGCAAGGTAAAGAAGTAAATGCTTGGTGTATGCCGGGAGGGAAAGTTGTATTTTACGAAGGAATTTTGCCAGTATGTAAAACAGATGCCGGAATTGCTGTGGTGATGGGGCATGAGATCGCTCATGCGATTGCCCGGCACGGGAATGAACGCATGAGTCAGCAGATGCTGGTACAAGCCGGAAGTACAGCTGCAGCCTATGCTTTAAAGGATAAACCGGAGACTACTCAGCAGTTGCTGGGAACCGCTATCGGATTGGGAACTAATTACGGAGTCGTGCTTCCCTTTTCCCGAAAACACGAAAGTGAAGCAGATCGTCTGGGATTGATTTTTATGGCCATTGCAGGTTATAACCCTCAGGAGGCTGTCGATTTTTGGACACGTATGGCTGCCGCTTCCTCAGGTCAGAGAGTCCCGGAATTTGTTTCTACCCACCCTTCTGATACCCGGCGGATCGCCGATTTGAAAGCTGAAATTCCGGAAGCTATGAAATATTATAAAAAATAGTATATTTAACTTTTAATAGGAAAGGATGGAGGAAGGGATGTGCTAAATTGTAAAGAAGATGAAAAAGGTGTTTTTTATTGTTTTAGGATGTTTATCAGGATTTGTTCTGTGGCCGCTTTCAGGGATTGCTCAGGAATTCAGCTGGCAGCCCGGTTATGAAGAACTGTCGGACGGAAGAAAGGCAGATCAGGAGGAATGGAGCCGTTTGAAAGACTCTGTTTTTGTCAGTTGGGGATCTACAGATGTACGCTACGCTAAGGTTGAAATCCCCCAGCCTTCAGGGAGACGTTCTCTATGGAAAGGAACAGCCTGGCGGGGGGAAAGGATAAATGCACAGGCTTTTATCCGGACATTAAAGGAGCTGGAGCAGGTAGAGATTTCGGTAAGTGATTTAGAGGCTACTGGGGGAAAGAAGATTCCGGCTCAACAGTTAAGCGCTGGTTTTGTCCGCTATGTAATGACGGATGAACTGAATAAAAATAAAAGAGGAACTTGTGGACATCGGCCTGACAGGACTTTGTTTGATTCTTCTTTGGTAGCCGATGCCATTGACCGGAATAAAATCGAATTTATCGAAGCGAATAGTGTGCGTCCGCTTTGGGTGACTATAAGGGTTCCGGCGGATGCAAAACCAGGTGTTTACCGGGGAAAACTGACATTTAACCAAAAGGAAATGGCTCCTTTGACATTAGAGATAAAGGTACTTTCCAGACAGTTACCTGCACCTGAAGATTGGTCTTTCCGGCTGGATTTATGGCAGAATCCTTATGCCGTAGCCCGTTTTTATGGATTGGCTCCCTGGAGTGATGAACATTTGGAGGCCATGCGTCCTGTAATGCAGATATTAGCTGATGCCGGTCAAAAGATAATAACAGCTAGTATAATGCATAAACCCTGGGGAGGGCAAACCGAAGATTATTTTGAATCTATGGTCATGCGCATAAAGACGTTGGAAGGGAAATGGATCTATGACTATGCCGTATTCGACAAATGGGTGGATTTTATGATGAAATTGGGAATAAACCAACAGATCAATTGTTATACCATGATTCCCTGGGATCTTTCCTTCCGGTATTTTGATCAGGCTTCTGACTCTTTTCAAGTCATTCGGGCTGATGTGGGAAGTCCGGAATACATTGCCTATTGGCAGCCTTTTTTGGCAGATTTTGCCCGGCATTTGAAAGAGAAAGGCTGGTTTGAAATAACGACTATTGCTATGGACGAGCGTCCCATGGACGTCATGCAAAAAGCGATCCGGATAATAAGGGAAGCGGATCCGGCTTTTAAAATTGCTTTAGCAGGAAATTATCATCCGGATATCGAGGCCGATATATTCGATTACAGTTTGGCCTCTGCTCAGGTATTTCCGGAAGAAGTATTACGGGAAAGGAATAAAAGTGGTAAACGGAGTACTTTTTATACTTGCTGTGTTGAATCCTATCCCAATACATTTACTTTCTCTCCTCCGGCAGAAGCTGCTTGGCTGGGGTGGTTTGCAGCAGCCAAAGGATTTGGGGGATATTTACGCTGGGCTTATAATAGCTGGACTAAAAATCCACTGACAGATTCCCGTTTCCGGGCTTTTGGAGGAGGAGATTGTTACTTGGTTTACCCCGGAGGACGCTCTTCTATACGTATGGAACGATTGATAGAAGGAATACAGGATTTTGAAAAAATCCGGATATTGAAGGAAGCGTACAGAGAAAAGAAAAATGAAACCGGTTTAAAACGGATCGAAAAAATATTAGCGGACTTTCAAATTGAACGCTTACCTGAATACCCGGCTGCAGAAATGCTTCATGATATCCGTCAGGTATTGAATGAACAATAAAGATAGGATAAAAATACGAATGTCCGGAAGAGAGTTTGCCTGAAAAAGGAAACCTTTCGGAAAAAATAATTCGCTGATGAAAGTATCTTCAGTTCTTCCATCAGCGAATTTTTATGCTGGCCTGATCGGATATAAACGTTATTCAGCTGGCCGGAACGAATTACAAATTATTTGCATCCACCAGCGTTTCCTTATTATATTCGCCTTTGGCTAATTTCTCTGCGACGTTTTTAAAGGCTTTAATGGTGTATTTGACATCTTCAAGCGTATGTGTTGCCGTTGGGATCAAACGTAATAACAACTGTCCTTTGGGAATAACCGGGTAGACAACAATGGAGCAGAAAAGATTATAGTTTTCTCTCAAATCGGTAGCTACCTGCATGCCTTCTGCCACACTTCCGGAAAGGTAAACGGGAGTAACCATGGAATTGGTGTTTCCGATATTCAGTCCGTCTTCTTTCAGTCCGGATTGTAAGGCATGTGCAATCTGCCATAATTTTTCGCGGCGTTCAGGTTGTGTCTTCAGCAGTTCCAGTCGTTTAATAGCTCCTTCTACCATAGGCATGGTCAGGGATTTTGCAAAAGTCTGGGAACGCATATTATAACGGAGATACATGCAAATTTCTTCTTCTGTAGCGATGAACGCTCCAAAACCGGCCATCGCTTTGGCAAAAGTACCGAAGTAAAGGTCTATTTTGTCCTGTACCCCGAAGTGTTCTCCTGTGCCGGCTCCCGTCGGTCCCATGGTTCCGAATCCATGTGCATCGTCTACTAATAAACGGAAATTGAACGTTTCTTTTAAAGCGGTAATTTCATCCAGTTTACCCAAATCGCCTGCCATACCGAAAACTCCTTCGGTAATGACCAGGATGCCTCCTCCTGTCGTTTCTACCCATTTGGTTGCTCTTTCCAGTTGTTTACGGAGACTCGGGATATCGTTGTGTACGTATACAAAACGTTTTGCCGGGGAAAGCCGTAAACCATCCATAATACAAGCATGAGATTCTGCATCGTATACAATGCAGTCGTAACGGCTTGTCATGGCATCGATAATAGAAATCATTCCCTGATAACCGAAATTCAACAGAAAAGCATCCGGCTTACCTACGAAATCAGCGAGCTGAGATTCCAGATATTCGTGCCGGGAAGTCTGCCCGCTCATCATACGGGCTCCCATCGGATAAGCGAGGCCCCATTTGGCTGCATATTCTGCGTCTGCCTTTCTTACTTCCGGGTCATTTGCCAGACCAATATAATTATTCAGACTCCAGTTTAATACTTCTCTACCACGGAACTTCATCCGGGGACCTATTTCCCCTTCTAATTTCGGGAAAGCAAAATAGCCATGGGCTTGTTTTGCATATTGACCGATATTTCCTTTCTGTTTTTTTACTCTTTCAAAAATGTCCACGTCTTTAATATTTTGGAATTTTTAGAATATCATTAAATTTGAAGCAAAGGTAATTAATAAAACTAAAAGCGGAAAACTAAAAACTAAAAAATAGCAGGAGACCCGAAAAACAATAAATCAAAGGGGGAAAAGGAATTTTATCAGAAATGAAAATGTCTTAAAAAAACAATTTTTAAGTTTTTAATTCTTAGTTTTCAGCTGAAATTGTTGTTTGTTGGGATTTATGCTGTATCTTTGCATGTTGCAAAAAAAGCATTCGTTTTATGAAGAAGATAATAGGATTTGTTCTGGTTGCATTGATGTTCAGTTCTTGCGGAGAATATCAAAAGCTTTTGAAGAGTACGGATTATCCTTATGTATATTCTAAAGCCATAGAATATTATAATAAAGGAGAATACCAGAAAGCGATGAATTTATTTGACGGGATCCGTTCTATTTTTACGGGAACCAGTAAAGCTCAGAGTATTGCTTATTATCGGGCTTTCTGTACCTACAATCAGAAAGAGTATCAGTATGCTTCAGAGCTTTTTAAGCAGTTTGTTTCGCTTTATCCGGAGAGTTCTTATGCGGAAGAATGTTTGTATATGATGGGATATTGTAATTATATGGCTTCTCCGAGGCCGCGTCTGGATCAGCAGACGAGCCTGAAAGCTATTCAGGATTTTCAGCTTTACCTCAACCGTTACCCGAATAGTATGCGGAAAGAGAAAATAAACGGTTATATTGATGAATTATTGGATAAACTGGCTTATAAAGATTATCTCAGTGCTAAAAACTACTATTTGCGGGAACATTATAAAGCTGCTGTGGTGAGTTTGCAGAATTGCCTGAAAGACTATCCGGGTTCGAAATACAGAGAAGAAGTGATGTATTTGCTTTTTGACGCGAAATATGAAATGGCTGTGAATAGTGTGGAGGATAAGAAACTGGAGCGTTATAATGCTGCCAAAGAAGAATATTACTATTTCGCTGATGAATATCCGAACAGTAAATATGCCAATGAACTCAAAAAGAAATATGATGCAATCAATGCATTTCTGGACAATTATAAGTTTGACGAATAAAGTAAATTAATATAAAATCAGTTATGGTAGATTTTAAAAAAGTAAAGGCACCTAACAATACGGTTACCCGTAATCCAGCTGTTTTTTCAGCTAAGGCCGGGAATATTTATGAGGCAGTTGCTATTATTGCAAAAAGAGCGAATCAGATTTCTGTAGAAATGAAAGATGAACTGAGCCGGAAATTGCAGGAATTTGCTTCTTATGCTGATAATCTGGAAGAGATTTTTGAAAATCGCGAGCAGATTGAGATTTCGAAATATTACGAACGTATTCCGAAACCTGTACTGATTGCTACCCAGGAATTTTTAGACGACGAAATTTATTTCCGTAATCCTGCAACAGAAAAGGATAAGGAAAAAGTTGCAAAAGAAGATTGATCTATAAAGCCACTTTTGAGTGGCTTTTTTGATTTTTCCGGAGATTTATTTCCAATGATTTTATTATGCTGAGAGGAAAACATATTGTTTTAGGAATAAGCGGGAGTATTGCAGCTTATAAGGCTGCCAGTCTTGCCCGTTTGCTCGTCAAGGAAGGGGCAGAGGTAAAAGTGGTGATGACTCCTTTGGCGAAAGAGTTTATTACCCCCCTGACGATGGCTACTTTGTCTAAAAATCCGATACTGGTCGATTTCTATAATCCCGAAAACGGCGATTGGAATTCTCATGTAAGCCTTGGATTATGGGCGGATCTGCTACTGATCGCACCGGCTACGGCGAATACAATCGGAAAGATGGCTGCCGGGATTGCGGATAATTTGTTGCTGACGACTTATTTGTCAGCGAAGTGTCCGGTGGCTTTGGCTCCGGCAATGGATCTGGATATGTACCAACACCCGGCTACCCGGCGGAATTTGGACATATTAAAGTCTTACGGAAACTGGATTATAGAACCGGAAGAAGGAGAACTTGCCAGCGGGCTTACGGGAAAAGGACGGATGGAAGAACCCGAAAAAATTGTTGCTTTTTTGTCTATGCTTTGGAGTCGGGCAAAAGATTTGGCGGGTAAAAAAGTGCTGTTGACTGCCGGACCGACTTATGAAAAAATAGATCCTGTACGTTTTATTGGGAATTATTCTACAGGAAAAATGGGATTTGCATTGGCAGAAGAATTTGCAGCAAGAGGAGCAAAAGTCATTTTGGTTGCCGGACCGGTAAATCTCAAAACAACTTCGGCAGCTATTCATCGGATAGATGTCGTTTCGGCTGCTGATATGTTTGAACAGGTGATGCAGTTGGCGGATCAATGTGATATTGTTGTATCCTGTGCTGCAGTGGCCGATTTTACGCCGAAGCAAAAATCAGAGGTAAAGATAAAAAGAGGGCAGGAAGAGTTGTGTCTGGAGTTACAGCCGACACGGGATATTGCTGCCGAACTGGGAAGGAGAAAAAGGAAGGGACAGTTATTGATCGGGTTTGCTCTGGAAACCAATGATGAAGCTGGCAATGCCCTTCAAAAACTGAGAAAAAAGAATTTGGATTTAATCGTACTCAATAGCCTGCGGGATAAAGGAGCCGGGTTTGGAGGAGATACCAATAAGGTGACTTTGATTGATAAAAATGAGCAGCAGTATGCCTATAATTTAAAATCAAAACAAGAGGTCGCTACGGATATTGTAGACCGTATTGCGGATTTATTGCAAATGGAATAGAAGAGGAGCTGCATCAGATAAAATGAATACGAAAGGGAGAATAAACCTGCCGTATTTTATTTGAAACAAAGCTCCATAAAATTGTAACATTTTAAAATATTGTTTACATTTGAATTCTGATATGATGTCAGAATTTAAAAATATAAACCGGTATAATTTCAGCCATTGTCTGAAAGCAAGATATAGTTCGAATATACAGAACGGGAAACCAACATTGTCCATAGACAAATGTTGGTTTTTTTATATCAGAGCGAAAGAGTTTTCTTGTCCATTCCTGTCAGAAATTAAGTCAAATTCAAGAACTTAAATATATAAAATATGAATACATCTAGTTTAGTATCGATTGAAGATTATACAAAAGAAGAAATCCTGGAAGTTCTGAAATTAGCTTCAGCGTTTGAAAAGAATCCGAATCAGCGGCTTTTAGAAGGGAAAGTGGTGGCTTCTCTGTTTTTTGAACCTTCTACCCGTACCCGATTGAGCTTTGAGACTGCGATTAACCGTTTGGGAGGGCGTATTGTCGGTTTTTCGGATGCTTCCTCTTCCAGTGTGACAAAAGGAGAGACCTTAAAGGACACCATTAAGATGGTGGATAATTATTGTGATCTCATTGTGATGCGGCATCCGGTTGAAGGGGCTGCCCGGTATGCCAGCGAAGTGGCAGCACATCCCGTTGTAAATGCCGGAGACGGTGCAAATCAGCATCCTTCTCAGACAATGCTGGATCTTTATTCCATATATAAGACACAAGGCACATTGGAAAATCTGACGATTTGTATGGTCGGAGATTTGAAATACGGACGTACGGTACATTCATTGTTACAGGCCATGAGCCATTTTCATCCGACATTTCATTTTGTGGCTCCGGAGTCCTTACAGATGCCGGCGGCTTATAAGTTGAAACTGGAAGAGTTGAACATTCCTTATTACGAACATACTGAATTGGATGAGGTTATTAATCAGGCTGATATTTTATATATGACCCGTGTTCAACGCGAAAGATTTGCTGATCCTTTGGAGTATGAGAAAGTTAAAAATGTATATATACTGAAAAACGCGATGTTGGCCAATGCTAAGGAAAATATGCGTATCCTGCATCCCCTGCCACGGGTCAATGAAATTGACGTAGACGTAGATGAGAATCCGAAGGCTTATTATTTTGAACAGGCCCGTAACGGGGTATTTGCCCGTCAGGCTATTATTACTAAAGCATTAGGATTGAAATAAGTTCTGGAGAAAATTTTGGATCCGGAAAATTAAAGATTTAAATTTTAAATTGATTTACTATGGCTAAAAAGGAATTACAGGTAAGTGCTATTGAAAATGGTACAGTCATCGATCATATCCCCGCAGACAAATTATTTGATGTCATCAATGTACTCGGAATTGCAGACATGGAAAATGCAATGACTTTCGGAACAAATTTACGTAGTGTGAAATTGGGTAAAAAAGCGATTATTAAAATCTGGGATAAATTTCTGGAAGATGCTGAGGTGAATAAACTGGCTTTAGTAGCTCCCTCTGCGAAGATTAATATTATCCGGGATTACGATGTGGTCGAGAAAAAAACGGTAAATGTACCGGAAAAAGTTGAAGGCATTGTTAAGTGTATGAATCCGAAATGTATTACGAATCATGAATATGTACGGACTAAATTTACAGTTGTCAACGATTCTCCCATTATCCTGAAATGTCATTATTGTGAAAAACTGACCGATCAGGAACATATGGAAGTAATTTAAATAAAAGACCGCTATCGGATCAAGTATTCAGATTCTTCCGATAGCGGTTTTTGAAAATAATGTAAATTTAGCCGATATATATTTCTAATATTTCGCTTTCCCGTTCAGGAAGTAAAAAAATATTTTTTAAAGTGGCGGGTATCAATACGGTTTCTCCTTTTTTCATTTTGACGGTTTGGTCGACATTGTATACGACAGAGAATTCTCCTTCCAGGCACATGTAGATCACAAATGAATCGATATCGTAATAATCTTTCTCGATTTCCCGTTCAAATTTTAGGTAATTGGTCGTAAAGTAATTACAGGATACCAATTCTTCAGTATGATTTTCATGTTGGTGGTAATGTACGGCATGTTCTTTTTGTTGTTTGAAACGAATAACATCTGTAGCCAATTCGGTATGCAATTCCCGGAGATTCCCGTTTTTATCCCTTCGGTCGTAGTCGTAAATCCGGTAAGTAATATCCGACGTCTGCTGAATTTCGGCTATAAAACAACCTTTTCCGATAGCGTGTACAGTGCCTGCGGGTATAAAAAAGCAATCTCCTTTTTTGACTTTTTCAATATTCAGCAAATCGGGTAAAGTATTGTCCCGGAGTTTCGTCAGGTATTCGGTTTTATCCGTATCTTTATTAAATCCCAACAATAAGCAGGCTTCGGGACTCGCGTCTACAACATACCACATTTCCGTTTTACCGTAAGCATTATGCCGTTCGCGGGCAACAACATCGTCAGGATGCACCTGGATTGATAAGTTATCACAGGCATCTATATATTTGATTAATAAAGGAAATTCGATTCCAAATTGTTCGTAAATATGGTCTCCCACTAAGTCTCCCATATACACTTCAGTTAATTCTTCCAGGTTGTTTCCGGCAAGGGGACCTTCGCTTACGACAGATATATTTTCCTGGACACCTGATATTTCCCAGCTTTCTCCGATAGAAGACCGGATGTTTTTATCTTGGTTTTTATAAGCTAACTTTTCTCCGCCCCAAAGGGTCTGTTTGAGAATAGGGGTAAATTTTAATGGGTATAACATGTTTTTATATTTATTGTCGTGTATCTATTTTTTCTTTTCTGGCATAAAAATTGTACCTTGCACAAAGATATAGAAATTTAAAAGCTAAAAACGAATAATTAAAAGCTAAAAATTGATGGTTATGAAAATCTTGAAATGGATGTTGGGAATGCTGTGTTTGTGTGGAATGATTTCTTGCAGTGATGATGAGGGACGGGACGATACGATACTAGAGATGCACAGGCTGACGGGGAAATACTGGTATTGTACAAATTGGGCCAACAATAAGGATGGTTATACTACGGATGATTTGCTGGAAATATTGAAGTTCGGAGAAGATGGGAAGCTGTGGAAAATGGATTTTAGTGGAAAAACCGATGCGGTGGCCGGTAGCTGGACAAGTGATAAAAATGAAATTACGTTGACCTATGCAGAAGGGGGAGAAGAAAAATGGAATGTTTTGCATAGTGGGGATGGTTATCTCAATGTAAAGGTGAACAGGGGAGAACGTAATTATACCCTTGAACCCCGTTATTTACAGAACTTGGCTGCTGATGCTTTTTTAATTCAGGAAGTCAGTAAGACAGAAGAGGTCCCCCTGCGGTTGGGAGTGGAAATAACGGGCAGCAATACGGTGAATATTAGAGATGCTGAAGTTATTTTAGCAAAAGACCAGGTCGTGCCCATGGTATATAAAAGCCGCACAAAATCCTGGAATGCCAGGGATGTAATTGAAGCTAGTCGTTTCGGATTGCCGGATACAGAACGTATGGTCGTGTTTTATATAAATGCAGGAGGCAATCCTGTCAAGTTCAGCGACAAAATATATGCCGGAGGAGTGCCGAAAAAGAGTTTTGATGCATTTAAATTGAATGCCATCAATAAAGGACAGACATTAGAGGTGAGTTGGGATGCTTTTTCGGAAACAGGAATTTATTACCGGGTAGAGGTTTTAAACGCGGATATGGATACGTCTAATCCGTATTTTGTGAGTGTTTTATACGCTAATATCAATAGTTTATCGATCACCAAAGATACAAAGACAAATGAGGATCTTCCCAACCGTATGGGAGAATTGAAAAACGGGATGAATTATGTCGTTCGTTTGTCGGCTATTGTTTTAGAACCGGGGATCGACTATAATCATAAATTCAGTTATACTAATCTTCAGTCCGTTACTTACGTAAAAAGGGCATTTGTCTGGGAAGACTGAGAGAGGAAAGCGGAAAAGATTTCTGCGAGCGTTTCGGGTTGCTCAGAATGTATCCAATGGGAAGCACCCTGCACGGTTGTTATCCGGGCTGAGGGGAAATGTTTCTGAATAGAAGCAAAATCTTTTATATAAGGAGAATTTTCGCCTTTTACAAACAGGATCGGATGGGGATAGATCGCTTTTTCCCATGCGGCAGGATGACTGCAGAGGTTTTCCATATTTTGTTCCAGGATAAAGGGATTTGTTTTCCATTCGAAATACTGATTCGTTTTTCTAATGTTTTTCAGGACTAACTGTACTAATTTTTCTTCCGGAAAATGTTGCTGGAGAGAGGAAATGAGTTCTTCCCTTTTGTTGAATTCATTCAGCTTGGCTGACTTCATATAATGCAGTATCTGCTTGTGTTCTTCTGAGAGCTGATAAGTGACCGGAGCGATATCTACGACAATGGCTTTTTGTACAGAAGAAGGGTGGGTAAATAAGAGCTCCATAACAATTTTTCCTCCCATGGAGTGACCGATAATATGAGGGGGGACAGAAAGTTGCAGGCGGGCGATAAATGCTCTGATATCTTCGCTCATGGAGGGGTAAGAATGTTCCGGATGATGTGGAGAACGCCCGTGATTCCGTAAATCCGGAAGAATGACCCGAAAGTGTTCGGCTAATAAAGAAGCTACTGGTAGCCAGTTTTCAGAAGCGCCCCACAAACCGTGTAAAATAAGTAAAGGATACCCTTTCCCTTTTTCCCTGTAAAATAATTGCATTTGCCGAAAAGTAAAGGAAAAAGCCGCCCGGAGGCGGCTTCTTGTTTAGTCTTTTAATTTTGCTTTTAAGAATTCCCGGTTGAGTCGGGCGATGTGTTCGATAGAGATACTCTTCGGACATTCTGCTTCGCAGGCGCCGGTATTGGTACAATTCCCGAAACCGAGCTCATCCATTTTAGCAACCATTGCTTTTGCTCTTCTGGCGGCTTCTATTTTCCCTTGGGGCAATAAAGCCAGTTGGGAAACTTTAGCGGCAACGAAAAGCATAGCGGAGGAGTTTTTACAGGTAGCGGCACAAGCTCCGCAGCCAATACAAGCAGCAGCGTCCATAGCTTCTTCTGCATTGTCGTTGGAGATGGGAATTGCATTTGCATCCGGTACACCTCCTGTATTTACGGAAACATAACCTCCTGCCTGAAGAATTTTATCGTAAGCTTTCCGGTCGACAATAAGGTCTTTTATTACCGGGAAAGCTCCGCAACGCCAGGGTTCGATGGTAATTGTTGCTCCTTCTTTGAAGCGGCGCATATGTAATTGACATGTGGTTACATCATCATCAGGACCGTGTGCACGACCGTCAATAAATAAACTGCAGGTTCCGCAAATACCTTCGCGGCAATCGTGGTCGAAGGCTACCGGTTCTTTATTTTCGCTTACCAGCTGTTCATTCAGAATATCCAGCATTTCCAGAAATGAAGTACCGGTAGAGATATTATGGACTTTATAGGTTTCAAATCCGCCTTTGGATTTGGCATCTTTTTGACGCCATACCTTAAGTGTTAGTTCTTTTAATATTGTATCTGCCATAACGGTTTTCTATTTATGATTTGTGACTGGGACAGCTGCCCGGGGCAGTTCTGTCTTCGTCTGAATCCTCAATTATTTATATGAGCGTTGAGTCAGTTCAACATTCTCGAATACCAGCTCTTCCTTGTGCAATTCCGGAGCTTTATTTTCACCTTTATATTCCCATATGGAAACATATTTATAGTGCTCATCGTCGCGTTTTGCTTCTCCATCGGGTGTGACAGATTCCAGACGGCAATGTCCTCCGCAGGATTCATTCCGGTCGAGAGCATCGTGAGCCATCAGGTCTGCTAATTCGATAAAGTCTGCTACACGGGCTGCTTTTTCCAGTTCATTGTTCATAGCAGAGAATTCACCTACTATACGCAAATCTTTATAGAATTCCGCTTTTAGTTCAGCGATCAACTGGATCGCTTTTTCCAATCCTTTTGCTTCCCGGGCCATACCAATGTAATCCCACATAATATGTCCCAATTGTTTGTGGAAGTGATCCGGTGATTTGGTTCCTTTGATATCGTATAATTTCCGCAGGCGTTCTGTAACATGTTTTTCTGCAGCTTCGAATTCCGGAGTGTTTGTCTGGATCTTCGGAGTCTGAATTTCTTTTGACAGATAATCTCCGATAGTATAAGGAAGGATAAAATACCCGTCTGCTAATCCCTGCATCAAGGCGGAGGCTCCCAAACGGTTGGCTCCGTGGTCCGAGAAGTTGCATTCACCTATGGAGTATAAACCCGGGATGGTTGTCATCAGGTTGTAATCTACCCAAAGTCCGCCCATAGAATAGTGAATAGCCGGATAAATCATCATCGGATTGTGATAAGGATCAACGGCAGTGATCTTTTCATACATCTGGAACAAATTCCCATATCGTTTTTCTATGGTTTCGCGTCCCAATTGTTCAATTGCATATTTGAAGTCCAAGAATACGGCTTTACCCGTGTTATTTACGCCATAACCAGCATCACATCTTTCTTTCGCAGCCCGGGAAGCGACGTCGCGGGGAACGAGGTTACCGAAAGCCGGATAACGGCGTTCCAGGTAAAAGTCGCGGTCTTCGTCTGGTATATCATTGGGGTTTAAAGTTCCGGCTTGCAATTTCTTTGCATCCTCTATTTTTTTAGGAACCCATACCCGTCCGTCATTACGCAGGGATTCTGACATCAGGGTCAGCTTGCTTTGCTGTTCTCCGTGTACCGGAATACAAGTCGGGTGGATTTGTACAAAACAGGGATTTCCAAAGTAAGCTCCTCTTTTATAGGCTTGCCAGGCAGCGCTTCCGTTACATCCCATTGCATTGGTAGAAAGGAAGAATACATTTCCATATCCTCCGGTGGCTAGAACAACGGCGTGTGCTCCGAAACGTTCGATTTTTCCGGTCACCAGGTCACGGGCAATTATTCCTCTGGCTTTCCCTTCAACGACAACGATATCCAGTACTTCGTGACGATTATATACTTTAATTTTCCCTTTTTCGATCTGACGGTTCATGGCAGCATAACATCCTAATAGCAATTGCTGTCCCGTTTGACCGCGGGCATAAAAAGTACGGCTAACCAAGGCTCCTCCGAAAGAACGGTTTGCCAGAAGGCCACCATAATCGCGGGCAAAAGGAACTCCCTGTGCTACACATTGGTCTATGATCGCATTGCTCACTTCAGCCAAACGGTATACATTGGCTTCCCGTGCCCGATAGTCTCCCCCTTTTATCGTTTCATAAAATAATCTGAATACGGAGTCGTTATCATTGGGGTAGTTTTTGGCTGCATTGATACCTCCCTGGGCAGCGATAGAGTGTGCCCGGCGGGGAGAATCCTGATAACAAAAAGCAGTTACATTATATCCGAGTTCAGCAAGACTGGCTGCTGCCGATCCTCCCGCTAATCCGGTACCTACCACGATGATATCCAATTTCTTTTTATTAGCCGGACTGACAACACCGATATGGGCTTTATGGTTTGACCATTTGTCTTTTAACGGTCCGGCAGGTATTTTAGCATCTATTATTGACATAGCGATTAATTTAGAATTTTTGATTTGATTTTTGTCCTCTCACTTGTATAAGCAAGGGGGCTGATTCCAATATGTTTAGTTCCCGAATCCTGCCATAAAATACAGCGGAATAATACTGAAACCTACCGCGATGATGACGGCGAAGATGTAACCCAAACCGCTCAAACGTTTTCTCCAGATATCGTTGGAAAAACCGATAGATTGGAAAGCTGACCAGAATCCGTGTGTCAGGTGAAGGCCTAACAGAATAGCTCCGGCAATGTACAAACCACAATAAACAAGGCTAGATTTAAATAAACTGGAAACCAGTAAATAGGTGTTTTCCATCTCTACTCCGTCGACAACAACAGCTTCGAGATTACCTGTTACTTTGATGTTCCACCAGAAATTGTAAAGGTGAATCACCAGGAACACCAGCACTAACCCCCCTAAAATGTACATGTTGCGGGATGCCCATGTCGCATTCTGGCTTTGATTTCTCTGGGCATACTTAACCGGACGCGCTTTTCGGTTTTGCAAAGTAAGTATACTCGCCCAGATAATGTGAATCAAAAACCCGATTGCCAGGATTGGTTCAACAATTTTAATAACAGGGTTGGTAGCCATAAAATTTGCACCATGATTGAATAATTCTCCGCTGTTATCGAAAATCAGGAATAAATTTAGCGTCAGATGGACGCATAAAAATGCAATCAGGAAAAGTCCAGATAAACTCATAATGACTTTTTTCCCGATGGAGGATGATAAGAAATTACTCATAATTAAGATTATTTATTAATAACTGGTTAAATTCTTTCTTCACATGCAAAAGTATCTTTTTTTCCTGATATTACCAGTAATCAATAAAGAAAAGTTTCCATAATAATAGATGAAATTCTTATTTCTGTATTGTATTATAAATCAGCTATATATATTCCGATTTCAGCCAATTCTGTATTATTGGAGTGGAACAGGTGCCGGCTTACGGATCGCTTTGTAAATAATTTCCTGAATTTTTGTCCGGATACTTTCTTCCGTTAGTTTGGTATTGAATTCATTGGGGTAAGTCCGGTTTGACAAAAATACATAAATAAGCTCATTGGACGGATCGGCCCAGACCATTGTACCTGTAAAACCGGTGTGTCCGAAGCTGCATGCCGGGGCACTTTTACAGGCCGGACTGTTTTTGGTCGTATCGGTTTCCGGTTTATCGAATCCCAGTCCTCTTCGGTTGGTAGGGGGAAAATCGGTTTTTTGCGTAAAAAGCCGTACGGTAGAAGGAGAGAAAAAGCGTTCTCCGCCATAACAACCTTGATTGAGATATATGGCCATGATTTTTGCCAGGTCTTCTGCTGTGGAGAAAAGACCGGCATGCCCGGCTACTCCTCCTAATAGAGCGGCTGTCGGGTCGTGTACATAACCCTTAATCTCTGTTTTACGGTATAATTTGTCCACACTGGAGGGGATAATACGGGATGCGTTAAAGCGTTTGGCGGCCTCAAAGACTGTATTGTAAGCCCCTATTTTCTGGAAAAAATTTTCCCAGCAATAATGGTCCAACGTCTTTCCTGTGAGATTTTCTATGGCTTTTTGAAGGAGTATAAATCCTAAATCACTGTAAATATATTCTTTTTTAGGATTGAGTTCTGAATTCAGGATACAGCAAATGGTTGTGTCCCGGTAAGTTTTGCAAATATATAAGCCGGGTGAAAGAGGTTCGTAATCCGGCAGAGGCTTACGTGAAAGTGTGCTGTCCCGGAAATGATAATTGGGATTGGCATAGAGCCGGTTTTTTAATTTCAGACTGTTTTGCGGAGTCGGCCTCACTGTAAAGAGTTGGCCTGAAAGAGCTTTTTTATCAATGGCGTGAGTAAAAGAGGGGACTATCGGTTTGAGACCGGCAGTATGTGTGAGAACTTCTTTTACTGTAATATTTTTTTTATCGGTTTCCTGTAAGGCGGGATAATAGCGGGCAAGAGGGGCATCTAACTGCAGTATACCTTCGTCGTATAGTTTCATAACAGCCGGTAATGTAGCTGCGATTTTGGTGACAGAGGCCACGTCATAAATATTCGTTGTTTTGTTTGGGGTCTGACGGACATAGGTATGATAGCCGAAGGCTTTATTATAAACGATGTATCCGTTTTTGGCAACCAGTACCTGGCAACCCGGTGTCGCTTTCACCTGAATAGCCCGTTTGCAAAGGGAATCTATCGCTTCTAATTGTCCTGAAGAAAGTCCGCACATTTCCGGAATACTGTAGCCTAAGCGGGTCTTGGGGGTAGAGATGCCGCTGCCGGCAGGATAAGCCGGCGAAATTTCCACTGGTAAACGGCCGTTTACCGGTATGCCCCCGAAGATAGCCTGAGCGGCGTACTGACGCGAATATAAATGATCTTCATAATTGATTAACAGGGCATCTATGGGAAGATCCACATAAGATTTCAATCCGTAAGGAATTCCGGGATGACAGAGAATAATCCTTTTCCCTTTGAGTTGCCCGATAAGCTGGGCAAGACGGGGGGTATATCCAAAATTCCGGGAAGTCAGGTTGGAAGCTTTACTATTGTATAGGATAACACAATTATAAGAAGTCAATTTTTTGACCAATTCATTTATTTCTTCTACAGAAGGTTTTTCACCCGTTTGAAAATGTTCGATTTTTTCATAGTAATCCAGAGTCGTCTGAAAATGATTGAGTTTTTTCCCTCCGAAATTTACACAGGCTAAGCGGAGAGTGTCCAGTCTTTTCAACGGGAGCAGATCCGCTTCGTTTTTTATTAACGTGATGGCCTGTTTGTAAAGTTCTTGTTTTAAAGCGAAATCTTCCGTTGTATTTAAGCGGGACCATAAACTTTCGGTTCGGACTTCCCGGGGACGGGGAGAAACGTATTGGTATTTGGCCAGCAAAATTTTCCGGCATTTTTGGTCGATATCTTCCTGCCGGATCAAACTATCTTTGAGGGCTTGTTTAATGTGGGAGACCGCTTCTTCCAGGTTTTGAGGAAAAAGTAAAACATCATTTCCGGCCATTAAAGCCTCCACTTCTGCTTCTCCTGTTTCCCGCCCCTGCAATACTCCTTTCATATTCAGGGCATCGGTAAAACACAATCCCTGGTAGCTTAGGGAATCCTTCAGGAAGTGCCCGATGATCTGAGGGGAGAGAGAGGCCGGAAGTCCGTTGGTGTCTAAAGCATTTACGTTCAGGTGGGCAATCATCAGTGCCGGAATATGCTGGGAAATCAACTTTTTAAAAGGATAAAGTTCAATCGAATCCAAACGGGCCCGGTTGTGATTTATTGCAGGAAGAGCTTTATGTGAATCCGTGTCTGTATCTCCATGCCCGGGGAAATGCTTCACAACGGGCAATATATGACGGGATAAGGAGCCTTCTACGTACATTTTTGATTTCCGGTATACATTCTCCCGTTCTTCGCCGAAAGAACGCATCCCAATTACCGGATTATTGGGATTGTTATTGATGTCGGCAACCGGAGCAAAATTAATATGTACCCCCATAATCTCACAATGCCGGGCAATACGGGCTCCCAGCAGAAAAATCAACGAATCATCAGCTACAGCTCCGGCAATCAGCATTCGCGGAAATACCATGGCCGTTTGTAACCTCCATCCGATGCCGTGTTCCGCGTCCATTCCGATCCACAAAGGATAGGTTGATTCTTTCTGGAAACGGTTTGTCATTTCTGCCTGCCGTACCGGTTCGCCTTGGAAAAAGATGACCCCTCCGACATGGAACTTTTGAATGAGTTTGCTGAGCTGGTCTTCGTAATCTTTGTCTTTATTGCTATAAGCAGCAATCATAAATAATTGTCCGATTTTTTCCTCTAAAGACATAGATGTAAGCGCCTTGTCCGTCCAGGTTTCGGCTTCGGAAGATTGGGCAAAGGCTGTAGAAAAAGAAAAAAGAAAAGCTAAAACGATTATAAATATTTTGTTTAAACTCATCATGACACTCAATCGACCTCCCTATTGAAAAGCTATGTTTTAATTTTTCTTTTTGATATAAATGTTTTGTCTAAAGAATTCTGATTATCCGGTTTTGATACTTTATGTTTTATGAAAGTTTTCCGCTGGCTGACCGACATGTCTCCGGACCCGATGAAGAGGCCATCTTAAATTTTAGTCTTGTTCCTGAGGAAAACACGAACCGGCGCTTGACGGGAAAAGACTTTGTACCTCTTTCCATGAGTGGACTAATCAATTTTACGTTTCATAAACCATCCTTCTTTGAAAGCGATGTTTATCCGGATTTTTCCGAAATTTTCCCGGATTAATCCGTTTGCTTCCGTACCTCTTACTCCGAAATCAAAGGCAATCCCGAGCAGCAGTTCCCGGTTGGGAATATAAACGGGAATTTGTGTTCCTAAAGTGAAAGCGTAAGTATTGACATTCGTGTGATTTAAACGGATTTGAGAACGTACGGCATAAGTCCCTAAAATATATTTATTCCGTTGCCACCAATATCTGCCGTAACGGGAGGGGAGTAAAGAAACTCCTAAAGAACCTTTGTGGTAATCCTGAAACTCTTGATTTTCTCCAAACTCTTCATAGGCAGACATCCGCTGATAAGTATAATCTCCGGCCAGATTCCACTTGTCTTTGTAATCGTATGAAAATCCTCCGACAATACGGAAAGGATAAGTGATATATCCTCTGTTCAGGAGTTCATTGTCCAGGGTTTGCTGGCCGGAAGTACTGGAGTTGATTTTATAAGCGATAAAAGTACGTTTTCCCCCCAGTTTAGAACCAAAATTCATAGAGGCTCCCAAGGTCAGGTTAGATTTGGCGGATAGAGTAAACATATATTGCAATCCCAGGTTAAAGATAACATCGTGTACTGAGATTTTATTCTGTGTATTGATATAATAACTATCTGTTATTGCAGGAACCAATGTCAATCGCTTTTCCAGATTTCCGAATACAAGAGAAGTATTCAAGCCTACGGATAATTTTCCGAATCTGTAGGCAAAACCTAAATAAAAATCATTTAATCCTCCGCTTCCGGAGACTTGTTGATTATAATATTCGTTTTCACTTCCATTTATCAATTTATAATAGTGGAGATCGTATCCAATGTCCGACCTTTGATTGAAACCGAAAGAAGTGTAGAGATTTTTATAGATACGCAGAGCCATATTCAGGGAAGCGTTTTGGGCTACCCGGTAATTGGTACTTTCCTGATGGGTAGAAATGTTTACAAATTCTCCCGTAATCCCGAATTGGATATAAAAACGATTGCTGTCCAAAGCTGTATAAGAAGCCGGGTTTAAAAAGTTGATATTTGTGGCATCCCGCATGGCTGCAGAAACTCCTCCCATTGCTGTATAAGGCCCGTAATTATCCTGAAGAAGTCCGATTCCATACATGGAATAGGGAGTACCTGTATTATTTTGAGCCAATAGACTGCCTGAAAATAATGCAAAAACAAAAGAGAAAAGGAGCGTTTTTTTCATATTAAAAAAAGCATTATTCATATTTAGCATAGTAAACTTTTAACACCGGTATGCGATCCACCGTTAAACGATTGTAACTTGTCCCCATTCCGTTTACAGGAACACTGACAATGACTTTGTTGTTCTCCAGTGCATTGGGAGTTAAACATAAATTATTGTAATAATCTGTAATGTTAATAACATATTTATTTTTTTCAGGGGTGTTTATATTATAGTATAAAACACCGCTGACGGCATTGCCGGCTGCATCCAGAATAGGGGTGATGACTTTATTTTCCGAATCGGATTGATAAAGATTTATAATAGAAGGTAAACTAAATTCCAGATTAGCATATTGTTCGGGTTGCAATTCGATTTCGGCTTTTACAATTGTTCTGTATTTTTCTCCTGCCGGAGCGATCGGTAATTCCATTTTTATCATAAATCCGGTTAACCCTTGGGTAAGTGTCTGACCGGAAGCTGCATTCCCCCAGGCTGCATCCTGAAAAGATAAATTCTGCATTTGATTGGTAAGCACGCTGTATGGCGTGCCGGCCGCATCATTTGTAATGTGCATAAAGGTATACCGGTTAAATTCCGTACTCTTTGCAAACATATAAGTATAGTTTTTATCGGAATCGTGAAAGTGTAACCGAACGTTTAAACTGTCCGGAAGAGCACTCATTGTAAATACACAACTGTTATTTTTATCGGGAATTAAAGTTAGTCCTTTAAAATAGTTAATGAAAAGAGCATCATTCCGTATTTCTTCCGTATTGTATTTTACCATGTCAAATAACGTACGGCCCAGGTTATCATCCAAGCGGAAATAGAGTTTTTGAAGATTTCGTTTACTGGGTAATAAATCAAAAGTTCCCAGAACCTCCGGGTGATAGGGTACGGTAGAAATATTGTACAACAAATCCGTTTCAGCATCCGGAAGAGGATTTTCTTTTAACTGATGAACATAATAAGTTTGAATTGCTGTCGTATCCCCCCAGATACTTCCCGAATAACTGAAATTAAAAGTGATAGAATCGTAACCGTATGTATTTTTAATTTCGGTACCTCCGTAAGGAACAATTTCAAAATAAGGGGTAACTGTGGTCCTGCCCGTAAAAGGGTCTTTTGCAGATCCCACCATCAAATTCTTCAGCAATGTATAAGATCCTGAAGAGGTGGCAAAGGAGTCTAATTTGACTGTAGACGTTTGTGTAATCGGAAATCGTTCAACTGCAACAAAATCTTCGTCATAAATCAGATCATGTCCGATTGAAGTGACATCATTTGTACACGAACAATAAATTATTACAAAACAAATAAGAATGATATTTTTCATGTTTACGATATTGCATATAATCAAAGGGCGAAGGTAAAATTATTTTCTAAAAATATGATACAGTAAAGGTATTTTAATTTGTTATTACAGGATTTATAAAATTTAGAAACGTAATTTAATAGATTTTTTATTGGATTTGTATATAAATTGTGTAGTTTTGCCCATGTTTTACATGGGAAATAACAAAAAATAAAATTGAAATAGCAAATATTTATGAAAACGGTAAGAAATCTATGTTTTTTGGTTGTTCTAGTGCTATTGGTGGGTGCTTGTCATTCCAATGATGAGAAACGAGGCAACTGGAGAAAAGAACAGTCTTTTGGCGGAGCAGGCCGGATCGGTGCAGTTTGTTTTACAATTGACAATACAGTATATATAGGTACTGGAGTAAATACGAATCAGGTAGAATTGAAGGATTTTTGGGCTTTTAATGAAAATCTCAATTGGAGGGAAGTAGATACGCTGCCGGCAGCAGCTAAAGCCCGTTATGGAGCTGTTGCTTTTTCAGATGGTACTTATGGCTATGTAGGTTTAGGATATGCTGCCAATAACAATCGTTATGGAACTGAACAGCCGGAATATTTTTCTGACTTTTATAGATTTGACCCGAAGGCTTCTCCGGGATCTCAATGGACCAAATTAGGAGATTTTCCTGGAGATCAGCGTCGGTATGCCACCGGTTTTTATGTTCCGAATCCGAATAGTTCCCAGAAAGGAAAAGGATATGTTTGTTTCGGCAGTAACAATGAAGGACGTAATCCGAAAGGATCTTTCAAAGATTGGTGGGAATATGATACAGAAACCGATACCTGGACTCAGATCGGTGTATACGGAGACAAGAGAGAAGGTGCATGCGTAGCTGTAGTTGGCAGTACTGCCTATATCCTTACAGGTGTTGATGATGCCGGAACTTATCCTACGGATGTTATTAAATTTACTCCGTTTTCGGGTGCCGGTTCATGGTGGAGCCTTTTAGATCCTCTAAAAGATTTGGATGGCCGCAGTTATGACAATGATTACGGAATGATACCTAGGGCTTATGCTGTATCTTTTGTTACGGGAGCAGATTCTGAAGCCACTACACGTATACATATTGCTACAGGTTCCCGTCTGAGCTTATTAAGTGACTGCTGGGAATTTAATCCTTATGACCATGAAGAAGGGAGATGGAATGAAGTTTCTAATTTTCCGGCCGGGCAGCTTCGGCAAGCCGGTGTAGGCTTTACGCAGAACGGATTTGGCTGGGTCGCTGTCGGCGGTGCTAATAGTAGCCCGAGTATGAATTTGGCCATGAGAACGACGACTTATTCATTTGAACCTGGAATTGAAAACTGGGATCAGGACGATGACTAATAATTAAAGAAAAAATACCGGATAAATGGAGTTTAATTTTATTAGACTCCATTTTTTATTTCTCCATAGTATAAGTTTCTTTTTTGATTATGAGTTTCCGGGGGACAGATGGTAAGGGGAGGACGAGGAGTAATCAAAGGACGTAGGTGTGAAAGACGAAAGGGGTTATAAACCCTGATGCGGGTAGGGTAAGAAAACAATTATTATTTTCCCGCTTTATTTTATCTGCCGTTTGTTTTGATATATATTCCAGGACGTGGTCAGACTTTCCGGCGATTTTTTTATATCCTACGACTTGTTTAGGTTTTATTTGATTTTTCATTTAATCCTATTTCCGTTTCTTTTTTCCGGTTTATAATTATCGGAGTAGGTGTATACATTTTCGCTTCCCGCTTGAAAATGGCGGACTGCTCTGAAAAGAAAAATGCCTGACTTTTAAGAAAGAAGGACGGTTCCTTTCTGAAAAGTTATCTAAAAGGAAACCCGGGAGAGAAGGCCCGGGTTTTCCTGTTATTATTCCATAAATTTTTACTTTTTACCAAGTTTGTTTTTTAATTTGTCTTTTAGAGAAGACGGATGGGCCTGACCGTATTTTTGTACATTTAAACCCGTTTGCGTTTCGCGGCTAAAACGGTGAGGTACATGGGAAAGAGTTGCTGCTGATTTATTTAATATGGCAGGAGATTGTCCCGCTATAAATGACAAAGGTCCATTATAAGTACATTTGAAATTAATATTTTCAGTAGTGATAAGTTGTATATTAATTTGATAATCGGTTCCATTTTGTGTTACTGTAATGCTACCGGAAGAAAAGTTAATATTGGTTAAATTTCCATCTGCATCCCAGGAGTTAGCCCAGGTATATTCTTCACTGCAGGTACCGAATGCATAAGTATTATTCGGGTCGAAAGTATAAGTACCTGACGGGAAAACGGGATTTTCAGGATCGGTACTTTCGTCACCATAACAATCAATAATTACCCAATTTCCTGCTCCTCCGTCTGTCGGATAATAATTTCCGGTTGCGTCAAGTGTCATCTCGCAATCACCGAATTCTACATAATAATTTCCTCCTGTATAATAGAGCACCTTCAATGCCCGGTCTGCAATGATGTTATATCCACTCGGATTCTCTTTTTTTGCGGTATGAAATCCTTTATTAACTTCCTTTTGATCTCCGTTTGCATCTATTCCAATGAGATACATTACGTAATCTGTATCCGGAGAAAGTTTTTTCCATATAAAATCGTCTGTACCTTCATCACAGCGGTCACCACTGTTCAGAATGTAAGCCCGGAATCCTTCTGCTCCATTTTCTGCTATATACTGTTCGGCAGCTTCTTTTGTGAATAGTGCCTGATAGAAATAGGTGATACCTTGATCGGGAGTGCATATAATGTGAGCGGTTTCAGGTGTAATATCGTTCACTTCAATTGTAATACCGTAAGGAGATGTTGCCGGAGCTTCTGTAATAAATTCGACCATAGAAGTTTGACCGGTGACGTTGCCTTCAGCATCGGTTTCTACGGCTAAAATTACATAAGGTATACCGGCCAGAACTTCCAGCACAGCATTGTCATCCGGATCTATTTCTCCGTCTTTCAGCGTATAAGTTTTTTCGCCGGTCCCATGGTATCCGAAAGCAACCAGGAGTTCCTGTTTTGTCTTTTCAATTTCTGCTTCATCCGTTAAATCTTCCAGGAAGAAGTCGAGTAAATTTTTTTCAACTCCCAAATGAAGGACCGGTGTATTTTCTGCTGTCGTTTTAAGATGATAAGAAAAGTAATTTTTACCTTTTTCCAGTAGGGTGACCAGGTTGGTATAATCTCCTGTCTGTGTTTCTAGCGAAACCACCTCACTCTTCAGTTCTCCGTTCCGGGCTGCTGCATATACTTTGTATTTTGCATTTACTTCCAGGTTTTCGATTATTACCGGCTGATTTTCTGTAGCTGCCTTTATCGTTCCTTCCGAGAAAATTTGGTCGAAAGTGGGAGCTGCAGCATCTGTTTTTGTGAGAAGATAAGCCATGTCTTCAGCATTTTCCGCTATCATGGTAAATGATATCGTTGTGATTGTGGATTCTCCGGCCTGTAAAGCAAGAGTGGGGGGAACAATTTCATTTTTATTGTCGTCATCGCTACAACCCGTAAAGTTAAAGGCTAAAATAGAGATGACCAACAAGTTTACCCAATAATGTAGACCTGATTTCATAATGCTTGATTTTAAAGGTTTATAGTTAATAGCAAATATAAACATAATTTGTTAATACGCAAGTTTTGAGAGTTAAACTTTAAATAAAAGAAAAACAAATACAGGGAAGATTTCATTAACATTTAATAAATTGGGTAAAGAGGTCAATCTTAAATTTGAATTTAATGGGGTAAAAAAAGTGAAAAAAGAAAACTCATCTTTCAGAATTTTCTCTTTTTGTCTATATTTACTGCTTTAAAATAGGTTTGAACACTACATGAAAAATATATTGTGTAAAGGTATCTGGGGAGGTCTTTTGTTGTTACTGACACTAAGTGCGTCTGCGCAGTGGAATACCTATAATATGTTGCAGATGGGAAAAAATGCCATCTATTTTGACGATTATGTAAGTGCAATTGATAATTTTAACAATATTATCCGGGTAAAACCCTATCTTTCGGAACCTTATTTTTTCCGGGGACTGGCTAAGATGAACCTGGATGATTATGAAGGAGCGATTGCAGATTATACTCATGCGATTGATTTAAATCCCAATTATTTTTATGCCTATATGTATAGGGGAATTGCTTATCATAACCTGAGAAAGTTCAAAGAAGCCATGCAGGATTATAATGAAGCGATCTCATTGGATCCCAGCGATGCTTATGTATATGCTAACCGGGGAATTACTAAGGCTGAGACAGGGGATTATAAAGGAGCGGAAAAGGATTACTCTAAATCCTTAATGATTGATAATAAACTATTGGCCGCTTATTTAAACCGGGCGATTATGCGTGAAAAACTGGATGACCCGGAAGGCGCAATGGCGGATTGTAATGCAGCTATTAAGCTGAATATGTTTTCGGATGATGCCTTTGGACTGAGGGGATATCTCTGGTACAAACAAAAAGATTACCATAATGCAATAGAAGATTATAACCGGGCCCTGAAGGCGAATCCGAAAAATAAAAAAATATTGATGAGCCGGGCCATTGTCTGGTATGAAATGAAAAAGTTCCCGGAAGCTTTGAAAGATTACGGAGAGATAATAAAAATAGATAGTACTTATATATATGCTTATTATAACCGGGCTATGCTGAGAGCTGAAGTCGGCGATTATAATAATGCTATTGCCGATTTGGATAAAGTCGTCGATACAAATCCGGATAATATTCTGATTTATTTTAACCGGGGACTGCTGAAAATGGAAATCAAGGATTACGCAGGAGCTTTTGAGGATTTTTCAGAAAGTATCCGTTTGTATCCGGATTTTGTCAAAGCGTATATGGCCCGTGCCGCTGTCAATAACGCCCTTCAGAATTATGCTGCCGCTGATGAAGATCATGGGAAAGCGCTGCTAATAATGGACCGTTACCGTAAAATGAAAGAAGGGGACCGGAATGCGCTGGTGGATACGACTGAAAATTTCCGGCGCTTAATTGATTTTAATGCCCGGGAAGATAAAATGCGGGATGTAATTAACGGAAGAATACAGGATAAAAATGTGATTGTTTCCCTTCAGGATATCTTCTGCGTACAATACCTGAGTCTTGATTCTTTGAGGAGTGGTAAAGTCCAGTATTATAATGTGCATGTTATGAACTATAACCAACAACATAATTATCAGCCTTCTTTGTCTTTGACGAACAGAAAATACAAATATCCGGAATCCTTTATAGCGGAAAATATTGCAAATCTAACTACTCAGATAACACATCGGGCAACAGCGGATGAGTATCTGCTCCGGGGAATTTTCTATATGAACAGTCAGGAATATCCGAAAGCAATAGAGGATTTTGAATATGTTATAAAACAGGACTCCAGTCATTTATTAGCCTTGTTTAATGTAGCCAACGCCCGAATGCTGATGTTGGATTATATAGAATCGGTAGGGGATAATTCCGTCGAAATTATAGGAGATGATAAACAGGTAAAACGTGTGACAGATTATTCCCAGGTATTGGAAGAATACCAGAAATGCCTGGAGATAGATCCGGCTTTTGTGTTTGCTTTATACAATATTGGAAATGTCTATGTAAAAAGTGAAAAAATCGAACAAGCCATAGAGGCTTATTCCAAAGTTATTCAACAAGATAAAGAATTTGCTGAGGCCTATTTCAACAGAGGTTTATTGTATATCTATACCGGAAGAAAAGCGGAAGCAAATGCAGATTTAAGCAAGGCAGGAGAGTTAGGGATTATTGATGCCTATAATATTATTAAGAGGTACTGTAAAGAAGAAAACGATTAGCTGTGCACTAATCGTTTTGCCTTTTTTCTTTTTTTTCGTATTGGTAAAGCCTTTCTTCCAATTTTCCGGATTCTTTGTATTGTGCTTTTAATTCCTGTTCTTTTTTCTCTAACAGGTTTTTGAGCATGGTTATTTCTTTGTCTTTGTCGATACAATCTTCACAAAATCCGTATTCATTCCGGTTTATTTGCCTCAATTGTTTTTGGTCTATCAGCATGCTTCCTACATCCCGTAGTAACCAGTTCGCGTTTAATTCAGGGAATTGCCGGATAATGGATAGTAAATGTTTATCCGGGATATGATCATGACAGTTTATCCAGTTGCTGACTTGCTGTCGCGTTTTTAAACCGAGCTTAATTCTTAATTTTTCCTGAGAAATATTTTTTTCGAATAAAAATTTCTCTAATCTTTTATTAATAGACATGTCCATACATCCCGTTTTTATTTACATGTAAACTTTAAAAGCAATAAATCGCTGAAAAATATTTACTTTATGCAATTTCATATCATAATAAGATAGAATAAATATATAAACAATGCAAATTTTATAGTGTCTTTACGGATACCTTCCTTGTTAATTTATTTCTTTTTCCCTTTGAAAATCTACAAAAATAACGAAAGAGGCATACATTTTGTTAGCAAGAAGCAAGATAAAATAATGACAAAATGATGTGGAAACTTTGTATTTACATTGTGGGTTGCTCTTTATGTTTGTGTAGTTGTGAACAAGTATTTGAATATCATCCTTATGAATTGAGGTTGGATAATAAGTATAAAAATATCAACGAAAAGAATATTGAGCGTTTACGGGCTTTGGATAAAAACAGAGATACTGTCCGTTTTATTGCTATGGGGGATACGCAACGTTGGTATGATGAGACGGAAGATTTCGTAAAGGCTGCAAATCAGCGGGATGATATTGATTTTGTGGTGCATGGGGGCGATATTACCGATTTCGGATTAAAGAAAGAATATTGCTGGATTCACGATATCATGAGTAAGTTGAAAGTTCCCTACGTGGCCGTCATTGGAAATCACGATAATTTGGGTTCAGGGCGGGAAGTTTATGAAGTGATGTATGGCGCTCTGAACTTTGCTTTTGTATATGGAGGGATAAAATTCGTTTGTTTAAATACGAATGCTTTGGATTATGATTATTCCATTCCGGTACCGGATTTTGAATTTATTCAACAACAAATTGCCGATACGCTGGAACAGCCCCTTCATTCTTCAATTGCTATTATGCATACAGAGCCTGGGAATGTTATCTTTAATAATAATGTCAAGGTCCCTTTTCAGGAATATTTAAAAAGGCTGAAGAATCTTCGTTTCTGTGTGCATGCCCATGAACATCATTTAATGGTCAATGATTTTTTTGGAGATGGAATTATTTATTATGGCTCGGATGCGATGAAAAATCGGAATTATCTGTTATTTACAGTGACCAAAGAGAATTATTCTTATGAAGTGGTATATTTTTAAATATCTGTTGATTTTGCTTTGTTTGAATGGAGGGGAAAATACAGTTTTTGCCCAGACTCGTGCTGAAAAGAGGCAGAATAAGCATGAAAGATTGCAGGAACAATATCAGTCGAGGTGGAATAAGCTGGTCCCCCGTTATAATAAATTTCAGTTTGCCGGAGGAATGGGACTTTTTTCTCTGGGTATGGGTTGGGATTATGGTAAGAAAAAACAATGGGAAACAGATATTCTTTTAGGATATTTACCCAAATTTGATGGCAAAGAACACCACATTACAATTACATTAAAAGAAAATTATATTCCCTGGAAAATCCGGATTAAAAATAGTCGTTGGGTGGGGGAACCTTTTACTGCCAGTATTTATATCAATAAAATTTTTGGAGAGGAATTCTGGACGAAAGATCCGGATAAGTATCCGGATAAATATTATAACGTAGCGACCAACCTGCGTTTTAATATTGCTTTCGGACAACGCATAAAATTTAATTTGAAACCGAAGTTGCTGACAGACCACATCACTTTCTTTTATGAAGTCGGGACAAACGATTTATATGTGATCAGTTATTTTACGAATAAGTATTTACATTTGACCGATATATTCAGTTTATCCTTGGGATTAAAATTCCAGTTTTTATAAACTTTTATTCTCCCGGTTTCGTATAAAACTGCGAATATATATAGATTATAAATACGGGAAAATGAAAACAAACTGGAAAACAAAATTCGGATATATTGTATTAATTCTATTGCTTATTTCCATAGCTTCTTGCCGGAATTCTGCAAAAAGGAATGCAGCACAGATGAATCAACCTCAGGATTCTGCTGTCATTATAGAACAGGAAACTGTTATTATTGCGGTGGATAGTATTTCCCCCGATTCGGTACCTCAAAAGTAGAAAGAACCGTTTTATCGGTCGAAAGGATTTTATGCCGGATTAATTTTGGAAATCACTCTTTTTAAAGGACTGAACTTTATATCCGGATGGATAGAAGGGAACCGGGAGTTTTAGTCGTACTATTCAGCAAAGCGACGGATAGTGGAAAATAAAAAGAAAATTGTTACCGGATAATTAATCTTTCAGAAAACAGAAAATCGGGGTAAAAATTGTTTTTATCCCGATTTTCTCAATTAATAATTACCGGAAAGTCCGTGTTACCCTGCAGTTTTAAAGTATCATTTGGGGCATAAATTCGAAACTATTGTATTTCGGACGAAGCCGGTCTGTGTTGTAAAATTTTTCTACATCTACTAATTTTTTGGTACTGGTTACGATTTCTATGGGAGCATTGTCGTAACGTCCGTTACGAAGGATGACAAGGCGCCCGTGCATTCCTTTGGAAATCAGATCCAATGCCAGGTTGCCGTAAGCCATGGGTACAATCGAATCCATGGCATCCGGATTACCGCATCTTACCAGATATCCCAGTTTCTGATTAATCACATTAATGCTTTCTCCGTGATTGAATTTAGGCGAAAGCTCCTTCAGCTGATTGGCTATATGATCTCCTATGCCTCCCAGTTTTTTGTGTCCGAACATATCTGTTTCTTCACTTTGAAACATCATATCTCCTCCGTTATAGGTAGCGCCTTCCGAGATGAGGACAACGGAATATTTACTGGGATTCGTATATCTGTCCTGGCAAAGAAGTTCACAAAGCCGGTCGATATTAAATTGATATTCGGGTATAACGCAACGATTAGCTGCTCCTGCCAGAGTGGGGAGCATGGCGGAAAATCCGGCGTAACGGCCGAACACTTCCAGCACCAGTAAGCGTTCATGGGAACCGGCGCAGGTCCTCAAACTATGGGTCAACTCAATGGTCCGGGTAATACAGGTACTGAATCCGATACAATAGTCCGTTCCCGGTACATCATTATCCATTGTTTTGGGGATAGCAATGACTTTTACTCCTTCTTTGCTTAACCTCACCCCATAGCTCAGTGTGTCATCCCCTCCGATCGGAACAAGGTAGTCAATACCCATAAAATCTAAATTCTGGAGGACTTCTGAAGTCAGGTCGTTGACTTTTTCTGTGTATTTGTCTTTTAAATGCTGGGGTACAGATTCTAGCGGGACATGTGAGGCCCGAGTGCGGGAGGTATGTAAAAAAGTTCCTCCGGTACGGCCTGCCCTGTTGACAATTTCTTCAGTGAGTTCAAAAAAATTCCCGGAATTGTCCGCTTTTTTGTCCCGCACAATATCGATCAGGCCCCGCCATCCACGACGGATGCCAATAACTTTATATCCTTCTCTGAGAGCTCTGATGGTTACTGCACGAATGGCCGGGTTAAGTCCCGGAACATCTCCTCCTCCAGTTAAAATACCGATAATTCCTTTTGATTTTTGGCTCATAATACAATAAAATTTATGTGTTAGTTACAGCTTTAAATTTCACAAAATATATCCGGAATTGCAAAAAAAATCCTAGATAAGTACGTATATTTGTCTGATTTTTTCAAAAAAAATGGAAAATAGTGGAATAAAGAAAGTTAACTGTATAACGGTAAGAATGTATAATGAATAATTTTATAGAATTTTGGGAAGGCCTGGGCGAAAATAGATACTTTTTTTTATTCGCTTCTGTATTTTTCCTCTATCATTTGATTGGTGTTCTGAGTAAAAGTTTACTTATCTGTTCAAAGGAAAAAAAAATTCCGCAGGAAGAAAAAGAGGGGGTATCCGTCATTATTACCTCCAACAACAGAGCTGAAGAATTGAGGGCAAACTTACCTTATTTTTTAAATCAGGAAGATTCGAATTTTGAAGTGATCGTCGTCGACGAGTGCTCTGAAGATGATACTCAGGATGTTTTAGCAGAAATGCAAAAAGAATATCCGCATTTGAGGACCACCCGTATTTTCCCGGAAACAAAATTTAGAAACACGAAGAAATTAGCTATCAATATCGGAGTTTTAGCTGCACATAACGATATTTTACTTTTTTCGGAAATAGATTCTTGCCCGCTTTCTGTACACTGGGTAAGTGCTATGCGGACTTATTTTGATCCGGATACAGCAGTCGTATTAGGATATGCCAATTATACAGACAGTAAATGGAATGTTAAAATCCGGCGCATGTTTCGGTTTTTGCGCTATTTAAAGATGTTGCTACTGGTGAAAAGAGGATGCTTCGTATTCGGTGACGGACATAATATGGGATATAGAAAGAAATTTTATTTGGAAAAAAGAGGCTTTTCAAAAAATTCACAAAGCTATATCGGTTATGATAATGAAATGGTTGCTTGTTTATCTCAATTAGGTAAAGTGAAAGTTGTCCGACAGGAAGATACTTTTGTAGGATTAAATAATAACGAAAAGAAAACCTGGAAAGAAGATTATACGTATTATTATCAAAATAAACTAAAATGGCCGATTAAAGCTTTAATTAGATCCGATTTTGATACATTTATTGAGTTTTTATTTTATATATTTTGTTTTATTTTGATATTTAAACATATATTATATATTTACATTATTGCGTGTATTTTATTAACATTTTTATTAGATTTTATAACAATAAATATCTATTTGAGGCATTTAAAGCAAAGGAAATTATTCTTAATTTCGTTCATTGTTAGTTCTATAGGTTTTTTATACAGATGGTACTATAATGTACATTCAATTTTTACGAAGAAGAAATGGAGATAACGAATAATTTATCGGAGAAGGCGCTTTATGATTATAAGATAGTTAGGAATGCCATCGCCGGGGATGAAAAAGCATATGCGGAACTTTTTAAAAGGTATAAAGATTCTGTATACTTTATGATTCTGAAGATGGTTAATAACCGGACTGATGCAGAGGACTTAATGTTTGAGGCATTTGAAAAAGCGTTTTCCAGTTTAAATTATTATTCTCCTCAGTTTGCTTTCAGTACATGGCTCTTTAAGATCGCTTCAAATAATACGATTGATTTTATCCGGAAACGGAAAACCTTAACGGTTTCTTTGGATAAAGACGATATTAATCCGGACGACCGGGGGTATATCAATAGTATTCCGGCAGATATCCGGACGCCGGATGAAGAAGCGATTCGTTCCCAACGGGCGGATTTTATGCGGGAAAAAGTTTCTATGTTAAAAGGGCGTTACCGTCGTCTGATCGAATTACGTTATTTCGATGAATTTTCATACGAGGAGATTGCTGATGAGCTGGCTATCCCATTGGGTACGGTGAAAGCTCAGTTGTTCCGTGCCAGGGAATTATTGCTGAATATCCTGCAACATACTGAGATTGCGAAGGAAAATGAAAAAAATTAATTTACTGTTGTTTTTAGGGTGTTGGATGTATACGTTTGGGCTGGCGCAAGGTTTAGCCGAAGAGGAAGTACGTTTTTCGGGAGTGGTAATCAACAGTGCTACTACGCAGCCGGTTCCTGATGTAAGCTGCCGGGATGGGGAAAGAGTGACTACAACAGATCTGATGGGACGCTTTGTCATAAACACTTTAAAAGGAGATACAATTTATTTCACTCACATCGGTTATAAATCTTATGAAATTGTAGTTCCTGATACGCTGGCAGGAGGGGAATATATGTTAGCTGTTTTTTTGTCTTCGGATACGATTAATCTGCCTGAAGTGGTGGTAAGGAGGCGTTATGGGGAACAAGCCCGGCAGTACCGGATGAATGCTAAAAATAATATGGCCGGAATTGAAAGGGACGCTTTTTCAAATACACTGGAGATGACTCCGGAACAGAATCAAAAAAGGATATTGGATGATTTTGCTGCCAGTACAAATAAAGGACATGTAAATGTCAAATTGGGGGTTGGCCTGGAAAGCTGGAGGGCGTATGAACAATTGAAGAAAGCCCGTAAATTCCAGGAAGCACCTGAACCTTTGATGGTGGAAGAGATTGACTTGCTTAAAATGATTTTTACCATAAATCGCCGGGAAAAAACTGTAAAATAAATCTTAATTATTTTAATATTTGTTGCATCGCTATTTTAAAAAATAAAATAGCATGTTAAAGAAGATTTTTTATGTAGAAAAAAAAGAAAAAGGTGGAAATTGAAAGAAGATAAGATTATCTTTGTCCAACGAATCTGTATGGTGAAGTTAAAGGAATGAATTGAAATCAGAAAAAGGGAATAGTACTTCGGAATTGATTTTTAATTTCCGGTTACCTGACCGTTTTTCAGGATTTTTGTTTTTTACTGAAAAATACAGTTTCATAAGTGTGATTATTATTAACAAAGTTATAATGTTATGAAGAATTATTCTATTGTATTGAATGTAATATTATTGATTGCCGTAGCAGTGCTTTATATCTTGCATTTTACAGGAAACCGGGAAAATGCGCCGGTAAGAACCAGTATGGAGGGAAACGGGACTGTTAATGGAACGAAAATAGTATATGTAAACACAGATACATTATTGAATAACTATTTGCTTTCAATCGAATTGAATGAAGCCTTTTTGAAAAAACAGGAAGAAAGACGGACTGAATTGAATCTGAAAGCAAAACAGCTGGATCAACAAGCCAATGAATTCCAACGTAAATTAGAAAATAATGGTTTTATCAGCCGGGAAAGGGCAGAAGCTGCCAGACAGGAAATTCTGGATAAAAATCAGCGCTTGCAAATGCTGCAGCAGGATATGACAGAAAAAATGCTGAAGGAGCAGAGCGATTTGAATAAACGTCTGTTTGAATCCATTACTTCTTTCCTGACAGAATACAATAAAGAAAAAGGATATGATATTGTATTGAGCACAGTTTTAGCTGGAAATGTGCTTTATGCAGAATCGGGTTTTGACATTACCGGTGACGTTGTAAAAAGGCTCAACGAGAAATATAATCAGAAAAAGGCTGAGTAATCAGCCTTTTTTCTTAACGGCATTTTATGAAAATTTTTGACCGTTATTTTGAAAAAAATCCATTGAAATTTTTTCCGGATTTTCCGGATACGCTTTCCTTAATTATAGTCATTCCTGTTTTTGACGATCCCGATATTTTCCATACTTTGAAGTCTTTGCAAAATTGCCGTTTGGATAGGGATGTCGGGGTTATTCTGGTGGTGAATCATGCTGAGCATTGTGATGAAGATCTGAAGCAGAGAAATCATCAACTTTATATAGCGCTGAACGATTTCCTGAAAAATTCTCCTGTTGCCGGTTTGTATTGTAATGTTTTTGCAGCTTTTGATTTACCTCGTAAACAGGCCGGTGTCGGTTTGGCTAGAAAAATTGGTATGGATGCTGCAGCCTGGTATTTTTATCAGAGCGGAAAAGAAAAGGGGGGAATTGCATCTCTGGATGCAGATACATTAGTAGATGAAAATTATTGCCGGGAACTGGCGGATTGTTTTGCAAAAACGAATTGTGCCGGGATGACAATTGCTTATGAACATGTTTTACCTGAATCCGGAGAAGAACGGCTCGGCATTATGAAATACGAGTTGTATCTTCGTTATTACCGGATGGCTTTGGCTTATGTGGGACATCCTTATGCTTATTCTTGCCTGGGGTCTGCTTTTGCTGTAAGGGCAGCGGATTATATTGCTCAGGGGGGGATGAACAAGAAACAGGCGGGAGAAGATTTTTATTTTATTCAGAAGCTGATAGCTACGGGACGTTTTTTTCATTTAAATAAGGTGAAAGTATATCCTGCCGGACGGATTTCGGAACGTACTCCTTTTGGGACAGGACAGGTGGTGCGGCAGATCGTAAATGAACGGGGCAATTATGTGACATATCATTTCGGAGCTTTTGAAGTTTTAAAGTCTTTTTTCCGGGATATTCCGCAATTGTTTAAAGTAAACGGAATACAGATAAAGGCCTGTCAGGAGCAGCAGAATAAGTGCCTTTTCCGATTTTTGGAAGCAAATAATTTTGTAGAAATGGTAGAGGAATTGAATGCCAATTGTGCTTCTCCGAAATTATTCTTAAAACGTTTTTTTGATCAGTTTAATGCTTTCCGGGTATTGAAATATTTAAATTACGTACATCCCCTTTATTTTCAAAAGCAGGCAGTAGAAATTGCTGCAGTCGGTTTGCTGGAAAAGATTATGCACAGACCTGTCTCCCGGAATTTGCCGGATTTACTTACTGCTTATCGGGAACGGGATATTTGAAATTTGCAAATTGGATGTATCTTTGTAAGGGTTATTTAAAAGATTATAAAAAGCATGGATTTTAAATACGAAATAAAAATCATGGCGGATCCGGAAGAAGTTTTTTCTGCTTTGACAAATCCTTTCCAGATCGGGCTATGGAGCGGGTATCCTGCTGATATGAAGGCAGAAGTAGGGTATGTCTTTTCTTTATGGGAAGGTGATATTACGGGGGTGAATCTGGAGATAGTGCCGGATCGGCTTTTAGTGCAGGAATGGTTTTTCGGAGAAAATGAAGAACCTTCTATCGTGCGTCTGGAATTGAAAAAAGAAAGGAATCCGGGAACGATTGTACAGCTTTTACATACCCATATCCCGGAAGAAGTATTTGAAGAAATTACGGAAGGTTGGAAAGTATATTATTTGGGTTCTGTGAAAAATATGTTGGAGATGTATTAATATTTTAAAGAGGCAACCGGATGGAGATACGAAAAATAAAGGTAGCAGCTATTGGTGCGGGAAACCGCTTGAATGCTTATGCTGAATATGCCTGTTTACATCCGGAGGAAATGGAGATTGTGGCAGTTGTAGAGCCGAATGAAGTGAGGAGGAAGCATTGTGCGGAGCGTTTTCATATCCCTTCTGAATACTGTTTTGCTTCCTGGACACAATTTTTTGAATATCCCCGTCTGGCAGATGCTGTATTTTTGTGTACTCCTGATCATTTGCATTATCAGCCGGCTTTAGCGGCTTTGGAAAAAGGGTATCATATCTTATTAGAAAAACCGATTGCTCAAACCTGGCAGGAGTGTCAGGATATTGCCCGGAAAGCACAGGTATACGGACGTATTGTCGGAATTTGCCATGTTTTGAGATACCATCCCTATTTCCGGAAATTCCGTCAGATTGTAGAAAACGGGGAATTGGGGGAAATTATTAGTATTAATCACGTGGAAGGGGTGGGGATCGAACGGATGACACATGCTTTTGTAAGGGGATTATGGAGAAGGGCGGAGGAAACGAATCCGATGATTCTTTCCAAAGCTTGCCATGATTTGGATCTTATGGTATGGCTTACCGGGCGAAAGTGCTTGGACGTGAGTTCTTATGGGTCTTTAAAATGGTTTAAAGAAAAAAATGCGCCTGTCGGCAGTACCCTGCGTTGTACGGACGGTTGTCTGATAGAGCGGGAATGTCCTTTTTCTGCTTTGCGTTTGTATTATCGTCAAAAGCGCTGGTTGCGCCATTTTGATATACCGGAAGGAATTGATCCGGATCCGGTTATTATGCAGGAATTAAAAACGGGACCTTATGGGAGGTGTGTGTATCGTTGTGATAACGATGTGGTCGATCATCAGGTCGTTTCCATGTTGATGGAAGATGAAGTGACCGTGAACTTTTCAATGGATGCTTTTACGAAAGAAGGAGGACGGAAAACACATATTATGTTTACGAAAGGAGAAGCTTACGGAGATGAGAAGCAGTTGACTATCCGCTATTTCCTGCCCGGTAAAGCAGATGAGGTTTTCAATTTTGCAGATAGTTTTGGAGAGTGTAATTATCACGGAGGGGCTGATTTGTACATTGTTGGGGATTTCCTTCAGGCTATCCGTAAACAGAAAGCTTCAGCCTTACTCACTTCAATTGAGACTTCTTTGGAAAGTCATAGAATTGCTTTTGAGATAGAAAAAAGACGTTTGAAATAGACGTTATTCTCCTGTTACCTGTATGATTTCTCCCCGGACTTCAATTATTTCCCCTTTTCTGATTTTAGCACGCTTCCGTTGTTCGGTTACTCCATTGCGTTTTACTTCTCCGTTTTCTACTAATATTTTGGCTATTCCCCCGCTTTCTGCTATTCGCGTAATTTTCAGTAAACGGATTAATTCAATATAATCTTCTGTAAGTGTAAATTTTATCATTCGAATATCTTGTTTATGGAGAGAGGTGTACAAAAATAATAAAAGTAACGGAACAAAATTAATTATACATTTCGGAAACAGAGTGATCTTAATTAAAAAAGATGACGGAAATAGGAAATACATCAGTGGATTTAACTTTTTTAAATCCTATTTTAAATGAAATTAAAAATTCAGTCGGGACGGGAGGAAGGGGCAACATACCGTAAAGTAGAAACAAGCCGCTTATAAAATGTTAATTTTGCAACCTTTAATAAAAAGGAGAAACGGGAAAAAGAAAACCAAATAAAAAACTTTTTTCTCGCTTTTTCGTTTTGGAAAAGATAACGAAAAAACAGTTGAATGAAAAAATTAGTAATTTGGGCAATGGCCTGTATTTTAGGAATTCCTGTATTCGCGGAAGGATATCAGGTAAATGTATTGAGTGCAAAACAGACTGGAATGGGGCATGTCGGAACGGCAATGAAATTAGGTGCAGAAAGTATGCATTTTAATCCGGCAGGGCTGGTTTGGCTGGACAATCATATGGATATTTCTATCGGTATTTCTGCTGTTTCTGCCAAGGCGAAATACAGCCACGAAGGTTATTCTGCAAAAACAGATAATCCTTTAAGTACTCCTTTATATGCTTATGTGGGCTATAAAATATACGATAATTTTGCAGCCGGGATTAGTTTGACAACGCCTTATGGAAATTCTTTAAAATGGCCTAAAAATTGGGCCGGCGTGAATCTGATTCAGGATATTACTTTGAGATCCTATGTATTACAGCCTACTCTTTCCTATAAAATCAGTGATAAACTGAGTATCGGTGTCGGATTAATGCTCGCGATCGGGAACGTTAATCTTTCCCGGGCTTTAATGAGTACTGCCGATTTCCAGATGATCGGTAATATTATAGAAGGTTTACCTTTACCCGAAGAGCAAAAAAAATATTTTGTAGAAACCATACGGGATAATAAATTCCCTCCGGCTTCTGCCACTTTGGACGGACACGCTAAAGTACGGGCCGGATTCAATATCGGGATTTTGTACGATATTTCTGAAAAAGTCAGTGTAGGATTATCGTATCGTTCTAAGATTAAAATGCGTGTTAAAGAAGGGGATGCGACTTTGGATTATGCAAACCGTAGTGTAGAAGATTTGATGGCTGTATTGGGAAAATTAGCCCCTGCTTTTGCCGTACCCAAATATGATCAGGGATCTTTCCGGGCAGAACTCCCTTTACCTTCTAATACGACTTTGGGAGTGAGTTATCGTCCGGATGACCGTTGGGAGATGTCTTTGGATTTGCAATATGTCGGTTGGAATGCTTATGATTCTCTGAATGTGTATTTCAACGAAGAAGAGTTGGGTATTAGCCCTATTAAGGCAAATAAAGATTATAAAAATACGATTATTGCCCGTATCGGGGCTCAGTATAAAGCTACGGAACGTTTGGACGTACGGGCCGGTTTATATTTTGACCAAAGTCCTATCCGGAAAAACAATTACAATCCGGAAACGCCGGGAATGAATAAAATCGGGATGTCTGCCGGTTTATCGTTTGAACCTTACCGGAATCTGCAATTTGATTTTGCTTTCCTTTATATTCAGGGGATCGGACGGGATGGATCGTATACCTATAATAATATTGTAATCCCTACTCAGGTAGATACCTTTAGCGGGCATTATAAATCAAATGCATTTACTGCATCTCTTGGGGTTTCTTATAAGTTTTAATTCTTTTTGTTTTCAGGGAGATATTTTAAAATTATAAGCGAATTTTTCAGTTAAGTTCTTGCTGAAAAATCTATACTTGTAAAAATAAAAGGGGGGATGTCCTTGGTATCATTCTTCAGACCTGTATCGGGCTAAATTTCCTGTAAGCAGTGTTGTTTACGGGAATATGGCGGCGAACAGAGAATGATGCTTCTACGCTAAGGCCCCCCTAATATTATACTCTGTGGCAATTCACAGAATTTGGTTATCCTCTCAGAAGATTATACTGTTTCTGCTCGCCTGAGGTTACCCTATTCAGTAACTTTAATATTTACTCTCCTATCTTATAAAAGATTTGTTGGAAAAAATAAATAGGAAAGAAAAGAACTGTTTTGGATAATATTCATTAATTTTCATCGGTCAAATGAAGGAATTTCCGTTAGGGAAATAGAAAAAAAGAAACCCAAAGTCATTGACTGCGGTACAGGGGAAAATACTTAATTTAAAAAGAGAAAAATATGACTATGAAAATTTTATTATCAGCATGTATGATGATAGCATTTCAATCGGTATGGGCTGTAAAACCTCAAACGAAAGTAATTGCACACCGGGGATTCTGGGAAACGGAGAATGCTGCTCAAAATTCCATTGCTTCTTTGAAGAAAGCGGCTGCAATAAAGTGTTACGGAAGTGAGTTCGATGTACAGATGACTTCCGACGGAGAACTGCTCGTCTTTCACGATGCTAAAGTACAGGGTAAAGTAATAGAAAATACGCCTTACGATAGTTTGAAAATGATTCGTCTTTCCAATGGGGAAGGAATCCCGACATTGGATGAATATTTGCAGGCGGCCCAAAAATTGAGGAAAACCCGTTTGATATTGGAAATCAAACCTCATTCAACCCCTGAAAAAGAATCAGAAGTGGTTAAAAAAGTGTTGGAGAAAGTGAAAGCTGCCGGTTTAATGTCTAAAACAGACTATATATCCTTTAGTTTATATATTGTGAAAGAGATTGTGCGTTTGTTACCGGAGGCACAGGTAGCTTATCTGGAAGGTGACCTTGCTCCGGAAGAAGCAAAGGCAGCAGGCTGCACAGGACTGGACTATCATTACCGGGTTTTTCAGAAGAATCCGGACTGGATTAAAAGAGCTCATGATCTGGGGTTGACAGTAAACGTTTGGACCGTGGATAAAGAAGAGATTATGAGGGAAATGACGGACAGGGGAGTGGATTTTATTACAACGAACCAACCTGTACTGTTGCAAAATGTAATAAAAAAGCAATAGTAGTTTGTTCTGGGTAAGAGAGAAAATTTATATAAGTAAAATCCTTTTTAGGAAAACAAGGGACTATTCCTTTTGAAGGGAATAGCCCATTTGCTTAAAAATCAGTTGTAATTTAGTGCTCTTTCTGCTTCTTGTATTTTAATTCCAGGAAAAAAGCAACCAGTAAGCCGATACCTCCGAAAATAAGTATGCTGGCGCCATTGACCATAGATACCAAACTGCCTGATACCCAATGGTCTTCTGTTCCGAAGCCGTCGATACACCCCCTGCAGATAAAGAATCCTACCAGCATACCGATACCGATACCCAGAAGCAGGCAGCCGGCTTTTAAAGCCCCGAATGAAATTTTGCTTCCTGATAAGAACGGAAAATACCTTCCTTTTGCTATCAGGGAAGAATCGATGTTATCTCCTAATTTTTCGATTATCGCCATTCTTTCTCTTCTCCGGACAAAAAGTTCGAATAGTCCGTAAATAGTGGCAAATACTATGAATACTACAATTGTTGCGGTAACGTCCATGATTTTGTGTTTTAAGATTATTTGTTTTGCCTCTTTGACGCTATTGTCTTAGGGAGGTTACACTCTTGACAGACAATTTTTTTTTTTAATTTTACTGTCTGGAATGTAACCTGATCCGTTAAAGTGCGTCCAAAAGACGACATGAAAGAATTGGACGATATATACTATATACAGAAAATATTGGATGGGAAAACGGAATATTTTTCCCGTTTGGTAAATCGGTATAGTCAGCATGTTTATTGGCTCATTTTGAAAATTGTCAGAAAAAGAGAAGATGCAGAGGAATTGACTCAGGATGTTTTCGTTAAAATTTTCCGGGTGCTGCATACTTTTAAGGGAGATTGCCGGTTTTCGACCTGGTTGTACCGGATTGCATTCAATACTGCTGTTTCTGCAACCCGTAAAAAGAAATGCGAATTTCTTTATATGGAGGAACAGACGATAAATAATGTATTGGATGAAAAGGTAGAACAGGCTTTGGAAGATTCAGACAACGAAGAATTATTGGGGAAATTGGAAAGGGCCCGGGAACAATTAACCCCTGAAGAGAGAGGACTGATTGGTTTATTTTATAATGAAGAACATACAATTGAAGAAATAAGTGAGATTTCGGGCTTGAGTATTGCCAATGTAAAAGTAAAATTACACCGGATCCGTAAAAAATTGTATGTAATTATGGAGGGAATGTTATGAAAACAGAAGAGATGAAAGACAAGGCTTTACATGAAATTTTCCGGCGGATGGAAACGTCTGTTCTTCCAGAAAATTTTAACGACCGCATTATGAAAAGGGTGTACCGGGAAAAAAGCCGGCAAGAATGGCGGAATTTTATACTGGTCACTTTTACTTCTGTCGTCATGCTGGCTTTGGCGGTATATGTATTTGTTCACTATTTTTCTTTTCCACTCCCGGCCATGTTCGGAACTCTTTTAGAAAAAGCAGGAAACGATATTTTTTCCGGTTTGCGTTTTTATGGATTTATCTTGTTACCTGTTGGATTTTTACTCTGGCTGGATTATTGGCTAAGGCGCCGTTCTGATTTGAAAAATTTCCGTTCCGAAAAAAGTTGAACCTTATTGGAAAGTCTGTGTCCGTTTTGAATAAACAGAAAAAATAGATGTTTAAAAGTTTTTCACCTCTACATTCTAAATTTGTAGAATAAAATACAACGAAATATAAGGTTGAAGAAGTGGAATATTTATTTGCTATCTTTGCTTTCGTGGAGAGGTAGAAAATGGAAAAACGCAAGATTATTCATATCGATATGGATGCTTTTTATGCTTCAGTGGAGCAGCGGGATCATCCGGAATATCGAGGAAAGCCTGTGGTAGTAGGGCGGGCTTCACAAAGGGGAATCGTTGCTGCTGCCAGTTACGAGGCCCGGAAATTCGGAATTCATTCGGCAATGTCTTCTCAAAAAGCATTGCAGCTCTGCCCTGAGCTTATTTTTGTTCCTTCCCGGATGGATGTTTATAAAGCCGTTTCTGCTGAAATTCACAAAATTTTTTATGAGTATACGGATCTGGTAGAACCTTTGGCATTGGATGAAGCTTTTCTGGATGTAACTGAAAATAAATCAAATTTACAATTAGCTACGGATATCGCCCGTATGATCAAGAAGGAAATTCGGGAGAAACTGGGATTAATAGCTTCTGCAGGTGTATCTTATAATAAGTTTTTGGCAAAAATTGCTTCGGATTACCGGAAACCGGACGGGCTTTATACGATTCATCCGGATAAAGCCCAAAAATTTATAGATGCCCTCCCTATCGAGCTGTTTTGGGGAATAGGAAAAGTAACCGCCCGGAAAATGCACTCTCTCGGAATTCATAACGGAGCAGAGCTGCGGCATTGTTCTCCGGAAATGTTAAAACGGAATTTTGGAAAAAACGGTATCCTTTATTATAATTTTGCACAGGGAGTGGATCTGCGGCCTGTAGAAGCTGTCCGGGTACGCAAGTCCGTCAGTTGTGAATGCACTTTTGAAATTGATATTGGAGAACGTACTGCCATTATTATTGAACTCTATCATGTTACCCTCGAATTAATAGAACGGATTCGGAAGTCGGATTTTAAAGGACGTACATTGACACTGAAAATAAAGTTCAATGATTTTTCCCTGAAGACTAAAAGTATCACTGTAGAGGAACCACTTTTTACGAAAGAAACAATATTGCCTTTGGCTAAAAAGTTATTGCAGGAAACCGATTTGGAAGAAAAGAGGATTCGGTTGTTGGGATTAAGTGTTTCTCATGCAGAAGAACCTCCTTTTACTGACTCACCTGCTCCGGTACAACTTTCTTTTGATTTTTAGAATTGAGGAAATATTGCTTTTATTCCCTCATTCTAGGACCTTTTGAAGGTCTATTGCACCATACTGTCGTATACCAATTTTGAAATGTGGGCAATAATGGCTGCATTCGTCTGGTCCGTCTCTGAGGAGTTCATCACAAAAACTGCTATGTAATATTGTCTCCCGTTCGGCAAAATAATCAAACCTGCATCATTGTCGGCTATTTTTATCCCTTCTTTTGTCCTGTCGGAAGAGCCTGTTTTATGGCCTATCCACACATTTGCAGGTAACTTTCCTTTTAGTTTATCCGTACCGGTAGACGTTTCGGACATGGTTTGCCAGAGGAAGTCTTTATAGGAAGAGTCAAATAATGTTTTGGTATATGCTATTTTCATCAGCTTTACAACTGCTAAAGGAGTACTCCGGTTTAGCAGCTGGTTTTGATTGTCCTGGTGCATAAAATCTTCGGTTGCCGATAAGCAACACTCTTTTATACCCAATTTTTGAATGTATTCCTGGACAGAGGTTATACCTCCGGCATAATCAATTAAAATGTCACAGGCATTGTTGTCACTTAGAGAGATGCTGTATTGCAATAATTCTTTAAAGGAAAGGGTGATATCCTGCCCGGGGTACTTATCCCGTAACGGACTGTATGTATGGGGACGCAGCTGAACGGATTTTATCCTCAGGGTATTGTCCAGACTGATTTTTTCTTTATTTAATTTGTCCAGTACAGCCAATGCAACGTGAAATTTAAAAACACTCAAAAGAGGGAAATGAAGGGAGTTATTGTAGAGAATAATTTTATCGTCATCAGTCAATACCGACACTCCGACAGTTGCTTTTTTATCTTTTAAGAAAAGGGCAATTTGCTCCCCGGTATTTTTTAAAGGTGTCTGGGCTATTGCTTTGCCATTTCTCAATAAGATGGCAATGAGGATACCGTAAAAAAACTTCATTTTCATAACAGACACTAAAACGGGTAATACAAACTTTTCTCTCTGACGAAATAAAGAAAAATCCGGAATACATATTCCGGATTTTGAAGAGGTGGTATCACCTGGAATCGAACCAGGGACACAAGGATTTTCAGTCCTTTGCTCTACCGACTGAGCTATGACACCGTCTTTTTGCGTGTGCAAATGTAGTGGGATTTTCTGAATTTGCAAATAAAATGGTTAGGAAAATGAAAAATATTTTTCATTGTAAAATTATAAGACTTTTTTATTTCTGTGTATTAATTATTTAGTTTATATTTGTCCCCGATAGAAGAATTCCGGACTTATTTTTTGTAACCAAAAAAATCACTCTGCGTATCCTTCTACATGTTTTACTAATTTAATTTTTTTATTGTGAATATTTTTGTTGCAAAAATGAGTTCTGCTACTACTGGCGAGGACTTGGCTGCTCTTTTCGGAGAGCACGGTACTGTTACATCTGCTAAAGTGATTACTGACAGAGAAACCGGAAATTCAAAATGTTTTGGTTTTGTTGAAATGGAAGATGAAACCGAAGGAATGAATGCAATTAATGCCCTTAATGAGACGGAATTTCAAGGAAGAAAGATTGTTGTAAAGAAAGCTAGACCCAGAGAAGAGGGAGAAAGAAATACACATAGATCTTTCCAGAGGGGTGGAGGAGAAAGAAGATTTAACTCCAATCATTAATTTGGAAAACTTTAACTGAGAGCTTTAGGCTCTCAGTTTTTGTATTTGGCCTTTAAGTAAGCATACAACACTTTGTGTAATAAAGCTGCTTCTGCTTTCCCTTCTTCTGTCCAGTCCGGATCCATTTCTATTGCATTGCAGGCTTCACTCAACTGTATATTATCATCAATGGATTGCGGACAGTTTTCTTCCAGCCAGAACAAATCCGATAACTGCATTTTTTCCAGGCATTCCAGTGCTAATTTCCGGGCTTCCAGCATATTGTCCTTCCGGTATTTTTTTAGGAAAATTTCGATGATCGCATCGGTAAAGTAATCACTGAAATAATGCAGGAGTAACAGACGCCTTTGGTAATGTTCGGCGGTAGATGCCGTAGTGTCGAGGACTGAGCTCAGTCCGGTATACGACATTTCTGCAATTTCAATGCTCTCTTCTTCTTCTTCATCCAGTTCCAAGAGCAATATTTTGAATAAAGCGTCACTAAAGGCATCCTCTACATGCTGAGCAATACTTTCCTGATAATAGTTTTGTCGTTTTCTCATCAGCTGCCTTAAAGAAGAAGTCAGTTCTTTCCGGTTTCCGTCAGCGCATTGCTGCTGTATTTTTAGCAACAATGCCTCTAATTCTGTTTTATTTATTTCCATTGTTTTTTCCCGAATAGACGTGGGGTAACTAGTTTTTCAACTGTTTTTTTCCGGTTTACTGAAATTCACCCAGCCCTGTGCTTTGAGTTCGAAAGAATTACCGTCCCGGGTGATCAGGGTATATCCTGCGGATGCTTTACAAGTGTGACCGATAACACTGATGGACTCCATGGCGGTGAGTTTGTCGTATAAGTCCAGGGGTGCCGTAAATAGCAGTTCGTAATCTTCTCCTCCGGAAAGGGCACATACCGTTGCATTTAAATTTAATTCTTCAGCCATTTTATAAGTTTGGTAATCTATCGGAATTTTTTCTTCATAAATAGTGCATCCCACCTGGGAAGCCTTGCATATGTGCATAATTTCTGAGGCCAGGCCATCCGAAATGTCGATCATAGCGGTCGGGCGGATATTTTTTTCTTTCAGCCCTCTTAGGATATCCACTCTTGCTTCCGGTTTCAGTTGCCTTTCTAATATATATTCATATCCGCTAAAGTCCGGCTGTACATTTTCCGGATGATCCGCAAAGACGGCTTTTTCCCTTTCTAATAGTTGAAGTCCCATATAGGCCGCCCCCAGATCTCCGCTTACGCATATCAGTTGGTTTTCTTTTGCTGTATGGCGGTATACGATATCTTCTGTCCGGGCTTCTCCCAAAATAGTAATGCTGATACACATGCCGGTTTGAGAAGAAGTAGTGTCCCCTCCTACTAAATCCACTTCGTAACGTTCACAGGCCAGATAAATTCCGGCATATAATTCTTCCAGACTCTCTACGGAAAAATGATTGGAGACCGCCAGAGATACTGTGATTTGCCGGGGAATACCGTTCATAGCACATATATCACTTACATTGGATGCAACTGCTTTGTAGCCTAAATGCCTGAGGGGAGTATACGTTAAATCAAAATGAATACCCTGAATGAGCATGTCCGTACTCATCAATATTTTTTTGTCGCCGTAATCCAACACAGCAGCGTCGTCTCCTACTCCTTTTAAAGTGGACTTATTTTTCAATTCGATAGGCCGGGTAAGGCGATCGATTAAGCCAAATTCTCCCAAAGAAGAAAGTTCTGTATAATTTTTATTCTCCATATCTGTTTACAAACTGGTTTGTATGTATAAACGTGAAAATGTTTAGACATTCAGGCGATAAAGATAATGTAAAAAATAAAGGTTCGGAATTTCCGGAATAAAAACTGTATAAATGTTTCTCTCTTTTTCTTTGGAATAGAACCGGAGTATCAATGGATAAAGAATATCTATTGATGGAAAGTATAGCAGTAGATATTTTTTTGTATTTTTGCAGAATTCAGAAAATGAGGCTGAAGAAAAGTGGACAGGGAAAAAGATAACGTTTTATCTATTGGAATCGTAAATCTGGAAGCAAAGAATTTTTATGGCTAAAGAACAGGATAATATATTGCAGGAAGTTACAGCTAGTGAATACAAGTACGGTTTTGTAACAAATGTAGAGACGGATACAATCGGGAAAGGATTGAATGAGGAGGTGATCCGAACCATATCGGCTAAGAAAGAAGAACCGGAATGGTTACTTGAATTTCGTTTAAAGGCTTATCGGAAATGGTTGACGATGAAGATGCCCCGTTGGGCACAGTTGAATCTTCCGGAAATTGATTACCAGGACATTATTTATTATGCAGCTCCCAGGCAGGAGGTGAAAAAAGAGTGGGAGGATGTCGATCCGGAGTTGAAGGCTACCTTTGATAAATTGGGAATTCCTTTGAATGAGCAAAAGACACTGTCGGGAGTAGCTGTGGATGCAGTTATGGACAGTATTTCAGTAAAGACTACTTTTAAGGAAGCTTTGGCGGAGAGAGGAGTTATTTTTTGTTCGTTTTCAGAGGCCGTAAAGAATCATCCGGATTTAGTAAAAAAGTATTTAGGTACAGTTGTTCCCTATGGGGATAATTTCTTTGCTGCATTGAATTCTGCAGTATTCAGTGATGGTTCTTTTGTCTATATCCCCAAGGGGGTACGTTGTCCGATGGAATTATCCACCTATTTCCGGATCAATGCCGCGAAAACCGGACAGTTTGAACGGACATTGATTGTTGCAGAAGAAGAGTCTTATGTGAGTTATCTGGAAGGTTGTACAGCTCCTATGAGGGATGAAAACCAATTGCATGCTGCTATTGTGGAAATTATTGTAGAGAAGAATGCTGAAGTCAAGTACAGTACTGTACAGAACTGGTATCCGGGGGATAAAGAGGGAAAGGGAGGAATTTATAACTTTGTTACGAAGCGGGGGATTTGCCGGGGAGAAAATGCCCGTTTGATCTGGGCACAGGTAGAAACGGGTTCAGCGATTACCTGGAAATATCCCAGTACAATTTTGAAAGGGGATGGTTCGGTAAGTGAATTTTATTCGGTTGCGGTAACCAATAATTACCAGCAAGCCGATACGGGAACAAAAATGATTCATATCGGGAATAATACCCGAAGCCGGATTGTGTCGAAAGGGATATCGGCAGGATACAGCAGTAATGCTTACCGGGGCAAAGTGAAAGTGGTGAAGTCTTGTAAGAATGCCAGAAATTATTCCCAATGCGATTCGCTTTTATTGGGGGATAAATGTGGAGCACATACTTTCCCATACCTGGAAATTGAGAATTCTACTGCCCAAGTGGAACATGAAGCTACTACTTCTAAAATCGGGGAGGACCAGATTTTTTATTGTAACCAGCGCGGTATCTCAACTGAGGATGCCGTGGGATTGATTATCAAAGGCTATGCAGGAGATGTGATCAACAAAATGCCCATGGAATTTGCCGTGGAAGCACAGAAATTGCTGCAGATCAGTTTAGAAGGAAGCGTAGGATAAACAAAAATAAAAGAAGAATATACAGGATAATAGAATTCAGATTCCAATTATCATTTCAATTCAAATGTTATGTTAAAGATTAAGAATTTACATGCCGTCGTAGACGGAAAAGAAATACTAAAAGGAATAGATCTGGAAGTAAAAGCCGGAGAAGTTCATGCAATAATGGGGCCAAACGGAGCTGGAAAAAGTACCTTGTCGGCCGTATTGACAGGGCGGGAACGTTTTGAAGTAACAGAGGGGGAAGTAGAGTTTAACGGGAAAAATTTGTTGGAACTGCCGGCAGAAGACCGTGCCCGGGAAGGTATCTTTTTGAGTTTTCAATATCCCGTGGAAATACCGGGAGTCAGTACTGTAAATTTTTTAAAAACTGCAGTCAACGAACACCGGAAATATCAAGGATTACCTCCTTATCCCGCTGGTGAATTTTTAAAAATGATCCGGGAAAAAATGGAATTGGTGGGGATTGACAGTAAGCTTTTAAATCGTTCATTGAATGAAGGTTTTTCCGGTGGAGAGAAGAAAAAGAACGAAATATTCCAAATGGCCGTTCTGGAACCGAAGTTGGCCATATTGGATGAGACGGATTCCGGTTTGGATATAGACGCCTTGCGGACTGTTGCACAGGGTGTAAATAAATTGAAGAAACCGGATAATGCTACGATTGTAATTACGCATTATCAGCGTTTATTGGATTATATTGTTCCGGATGTGGTTCATGTTTTATATGACGGGCGGATTGTGAAAACGGCCGGGAAGGAGTTGGTCGCTGAACTGGAAAAACATGGTTACGACTGGATTAAAGAGGAGATGAAAAAATCCTGATGTTAAATCCGTTGGGAGGCAGAAGCGTATAGAAGAACTGGTAATGTAAAATATATGACTGGAATTGACAAAATAAATAATGATTTCGTATCGCTTTTTAAAGAAGGATACTCCTTGATAGAAGCCGGGTGTGGAAAAGAAGTAAATGCCTTTCGGAAAGAGGCTTTTGACAACTTTTTAGCATTGGGAGGTATTCCTTTTAAAACAGAGGATTATTTATATACAGATTTGTTACCGGTATTCGGAAGAGATTACAAGGTTGTATTAAAATACATTCCTCAGGATGTAGATGTAAATGAAGTATTCCGCTGTGCGGTACCCGAACTCGCTACAGATTTGATATTTACCGTCAATGGCTGGTATTTTAAAGAAAATAAGAAGGCTGAAATTCCGGAAGGCGTAATTGTATGCAGTTTTCAGGAAGCCAGTTTAAAATATCCGGAATTATTTGCTGTCCATTACAATAAATATGCGCCTACAGCGGCTAAAGACGGGTTGGTTGCTTTAAATACAGCTTTTGCCCAGGACGGTGTATTTGTATATATTCCGAAAGGCGTAAAGTTGAAACGTCCTCTTCAAATCGTAAATCTGTTACGGGCTAAAGCTGATTTAATGGCCTATCAGCGGAATATGATTCTTCTGGAAGAAGGAGCGGAGGCTACATTACTCGTATGTGATCATACTTTGTCGGAGGATTATTTTCTGATGAATAATGTGACTGAGGTGTTTACGGGGGAAGGGGCCCATCTGGATTATTATCAGGTACAAAATCAGCATCTGGGGGCTTCTCAGATCAATTCCCTGTTTGTATCAGAAAAGAGAAATGCCGTTTTCGAAAGTAATATGGTTACATTATACGGAGGCATGATCCGGAATAATCAGTACATTGCCTTAACTGAAAAAGGGGGAGAATGTCATTTATATGGAATTTATATTTTGGATAAAAGTCAGAAGGTAGATAATTTTTCCTATATCGACCATATTGCTCCTCATTGTAACAGTAATGAACATTTCAAAGGGGTGCTGGACGATTCGTCTTTGGCTAATTTTTCCGGATGTATACGGGTAGAACCGGATGCTCAGAAAACAGAAGCGTATCAGGCGAATAATAATTTATTATTGACGGATTCTGCCCGGGTAAATGCCAAGCCTCAATTAATTATTGATGCGGATGACGTAAAATGCAGCCATGGGGCTACTGTAGGGCAAATCGACGAAGAAGCTATGTTTTATTTGCGTTCCCGTGGCATTAGTCTGACAGAAGCCCGGATGATGATGATGTTCGGGTTTGCCCATGACATTGTTCAACGGGTAAAACTGGAGCCTTTACGCGTAAAAATAGATGATTTAATAGATAAACGGTTGAGGGGCGAATTTTCAAAATGTCACAATTGTATGATGCAGTGTAAAAAATAAGCAGGAGGGGCAGATTTTGAAGAGCAGTGGATAGAGAAACGGACGATATACGGTAAGGAATTAAATTTAACCGATCATGTTTGATGTAAATAAAATCCGGCAGGATTTTCCGATACTGGGAGAAAAAGTATATGGAAAGCCTTTGGTGTATCTCGATAATGGAGCTACCAGTCAGCGTCCGTACCAGGTTATTGAAAAAATGACCGAATATTACCTGAAATATAATTCCAATGTGCATAGGGGCGTACATTATCTCAGTAATGTGTGTACCGATGCGAATGAGGAGACCCGACGTATTGTACAGCGTTTTATGCGTGCAGCTTCGGAAAAAGAGATTATTTTTACAAGGGGAACAACGGAGAGTATTAATTTGATTGCCTATAGTTTTGGCGAAGCTTTTATTGCGGAGGGGGATGAGATTGTAGTGACAGAAATGGAGCATCATGCCAATATTGTACCCTGGCAGATGCTATGCGAACGGAAAGGGGCTGTCTTGAAAGTTGTTCCCTTTACGGATAAGGGAGAACTGGATCCGGAGGCTTTTCGTCGTCTTATGACGGAACGGGTAAAGTTGGTCGGAGTTGCCTACGTTTCGAATGTATTGGGAACAGTGAATCCTGTACGGGAAATTATTTCCCTGGCGCATCGGTTCGGATCAAAGGTTTTGGTGGACGGAGCTCAGGCCGTACAGCACATTCCGGTAGATGTACAGGAATTGGACTGTGATTTTTTTGTTTTTTCCGGACATAAAATCTATGGACCGACAGGAGTAGGAGTCTTGTATGGAAAAGAAACATTACTGGATCAAATGCCGCCTTGGCAGGGGGGAGGAGAGATGATAAAAGAAGTGCGTTTTGAAAAAACGACTTATAATGAGCTCCCGTTTAAATTTGAGGCAGGGACTCCTGATTTTATCGGTATTATCGGTTTAGGCGAGGCTTTAAAATATGTGGAGGCAATCGGGATAGAGAATTTCGCAGCACATGAACATCAGTTGCTACAGTATGCCATAGAACAGATGAAGAAAATTCCGGGAATGCGGATTTTTGGAGAAGCAGATTGTAAGTCTTCTGTCCTTTCTTTTGCAGTAGGAAATATTCATCATTCCGATATGGGGCTTTTGCTGGACAAAATGGGGATTGCTGTACGGACCGGACAGTTATGTGCAGAACCGGTTATGCAGCATTTTGGGGTTACGGGAATGGTACGCGCTTCTTTAGCGATGTATAATACAGAAGAAGAAATAGATACTTTTTGCCGGGGAGTGGAAAAAGTAGGAAAAATGTTTAAGGTATAAGTATTCCGGAGAATTATAAAGCAGGCAGGCCTACTCTGGAGAATAGATAATTATGAAGACAATAGAGACATTAGAAAAAGAGATTACAGATGAGTTTTCGGTCTATGACGATTGGATGGATAAATATGCTTATCTGATAGAAATTGGCACGGCTATGCCTGGCATGGACGAGCGGCATAAAACGGATGATAATTTGATAAAAGGTTGCCAGTCGCGGGTATGGTTTCATGCTGAATTGCGGGACGGGCTGCTTTATTTTACGGCGGATAGTGATGCCATTATTACAAAAGGGATCGCTGGATTATTGGTCAGGGTATTTTCGGGCCAAAAACCGGCAGATATTGCGAAGGCTGATTTAAAATTTATTGACGAAATCGGTCTGACGCAACATTTGTCTCCCACCCGTTCCAATGGATTATTATCTATGGTAAAACAGATAAAAATGTATGCTATTGCTTTTTCTGCTAAACATTGATTTTCCGTTAATTTAATATCATTAAAAATATGGCTGCAAGTTTGATGAGGGATTTGATTATAGAGAAACTTTCCACGGTCTACGATCCGGAGATACCTGTAAATATCTGGGATTTAGGATTGATTTATGATATTCATTTTGTAAAGCCGGCGGAAGTAATTATCGACATGACTTTGACAGCTCCGGGCTGTCCTATTGCTGATGAAATCGTACAGCAAGTTCACGATGTAGCCATGGAGGTAGAAGGGATAGAGAGCGTCACGGTGAATTTGGTTTTCGAGCCGGCTTGGGGCCCTGAGCGGATGAGTGATGTCGCCAAGTTGGAATTGGGATATGATATCTGATCCGGAAGGAATAGTAAAACTGGAAGATTTTTGCCAGAGGGCCAGAGGGCTTGGGTTTGATGCCGTAGGGGTAGCCCGTTCTGAAAAATTAGTGCGGGAAGTGCAGTATTTACGATTGTGGCTGGAGAGAGGGTGTCAGGCCGGTATGTCTTATATGGAACGGAATGTCGAGAAAAGGGAAGATCCCTGTTTACTTGTAGAGCATGCGCAATCTGTAATTGTTACGCTTACCAATTATTTCCATCCGTTCCGGCAAACGGAAAAAATTCCGCTCATTGCCCGGTATGCCTATGGAAAAGATTATCATATCGTTGTCAAAGAAAAATTGAAGCAATTACAAGGACAGATAAAGGGAAGATGTTTTGTGGATTCTGCACCTGTATTGGAACATGAGTGGGCCAGACGGGCCGGATTAGGCTGGACGGGAAAAAATACATTACTGATTAACCGGGAAAAAGGTTCTTTTTGTTTTATCGGAATTATTATTACACCGGAAAAATTTGACCGCTATAGTGATCCTTTTGAAAAAAATTATTGTGGAAATTGTAACCGGTGTATAGAAGCTTGTCCGACAGGCGCTTTGACTCCTTATCAACTGGATGCCCGTAAATGTATTTCTTACCACACGATTGAAAATAAGGGAGACTATCCCGAAGCACTCAAACAGAAAGCGGGGCGGAGAATATTTGGTTGTGATACTTGTCAGGAAGTATGTCCTTGGAACAGCCGGGCAAAAATTCATCGGTTGCCGGAATTTTTACCTTCCTTGGAACGGCTGAATTTAAGCAAAGAAGATTGGGAACAAATGGATGAATTTACTTTTTTGCGTCTTTTTAAAAATACTCCTTTGGAAAGAACCGGACTGAGTAAAATTCTCCGGAATCTTCCTGTTGTTTGATGCTTGTTTACGGGATAGAAAGAATATATCAGCTGATAGAAAAAAACAACGTTAAATCGTTTCAGCTTTCGGAAATTATTGATAATCTTTGTAAAATGTATAAAGGTGTGTCTGGAAGATTTTTTCGGAAAAATAAGCGATGTCGCAAATTTTGAAACAAAGATGCTGGGAAGACGGAAAAGTATGAAGGTATACTAATACTATTTCAATAAAATAATCAGAGAACCAGAAAATGGTTGTCAGACTTAAATACTAATTGGTTATGGAAGTACAAGCTTGGGTAAAGCAAGTTATACGGCAAAATGAAATCGATAAGTACCTGGTGAAAGGGAAAGATTTTATAGATGAGGAAAAGATCCGGATTCATTTAGAGCAGCAAGCACATCCGGACCCTCAAAAAGTCCGGGATATTTTACAGAAATCTTTGTCGATAAAGTTGCTTACTCCCGAAGAGACCGCCGTATTATTAAATGTAACGGATCCTGCCTTATTGGAAGAAATGCGGGAAGCTGCCCTGGAAGTAAAAAAACGGGTATACGACAACCGTATCGTCTTTTTTGCTCCTTTGTATTGTTCCAATTTGTGTGTAAACCGTTGTGTTTATTGCGGTTTCCGCAGCGATAATCCGGAGGAGAAAAGGCATGTATTATCTTCTGAAGAGATATATCGGGAAACGGAGGCTATTATTGATGAAGGGCATAAACGTTTGATTGCTGTGTATGGGGAACATCCCAAAAGTGATGCGGATTATATAGCCGATTCCATTTCGACTATATATGCGGTGAAGCGGCCCACTCCTACGGGGAACGGTTATAATAATATCCGTAGGGTGAATATAAATGCAGCCCCGATGTCTGTTGAGGATTTGCGGAAATTGTGGCGTGCAGGAATCGGAACTTTTCAGGTTTTTCAGGAGACTTATCACCCCGGACGTTATGCGGAGCTGCATCCGGGGAATACTATAAAGGGAAATTTCCGTTGGAGATTGTATGCCATGCACCGGGCTATGGACGCAGGAATAGATGACGTAGCTATCGGGGCTCTCTTTGGTCTGTACGACTGGAAGTTTGAAGTGATGGGCCTGGTGGAGCACGCCCATGATCTGGAACGGCAGTTCGGAATAGGGCCTCATACAATATCTTTCCCCCGCATGCAGCCGGCGCCGGGAAGTTTCCTTAGTGAAAATTCACCCTATCTGGTGAATGATACTGCATTTAAACGTTTAGTAATGGTATTACGATTGGCTGTACCGTATACAGGTTTGATTGTAACAGCCCGGGAGAGAGCTGAATTGAGGAGAGAGATTATCAACTACGGTTGTACCCAAACGGATGCTTCTTCTAAAATCGGAATCGGAGCTTACGCAGGTAAAAAATTGCAGGAAGAAAATGCGGATAAGGTACAATTTATGTTGGGAGATCAGAGAAGCCTGGATGAAGTGATACGGGAATTGGCTGAAGATGGCTATATTACTTCTTTTTGTACTGCAGGTTATCGTTGCGGACGGACGGGAGATAAGATTATGAATTTGTTGGAGAAAGGGGTGGAAGGAAAGTTTTGTAAATTGAATGCTGTGCTTACCTTCCGGGAGTATCTCAACGACTATGCTTCTGCGGCAACCAGAGAGGCCGGAGAGCGTTTGATTCAGCGGGAATTGCAGGAAATAGAACATGCCCGTTTTTTTACCGATAAAAAATTATTACCGACTTTCCTGAATTATTATAAACGGATCACGGCCGGAGAACGGGATTTGTATATGTAATGCTTAAAGACCGGGGGCGAGAGTTTGCTCCCGGTTTTTTATTCAATCTTATCCCTATAAATAGGGATTTCAAATGTTACTTGAAAATACTATTTTTGCGGCGTAATATTATTAGGAATGGAGAATCGTTTTTTACGGCTGGCTGACATTCCAACGGGGAATGAATGTGTGATCGTCAAAGTGCATGGGCACGGTAGTTTTCGGAATCGGATTGTCGAGATGGGATTTGTAAAAGGGGAGAAAGTGACCGTAATTAAAAATGCGCCTTTACGGGATCCTATCGAATATAAATTAATGGATGGTCACATTTCTTTGCGTCGGAGTGAGGCAGAACTAATCGAAGTAATGGATATCACCGATTATTCCTCTGCTTATTCGGATGATGCTTCCTATAACGGAACTTTTCTGGACGAAGGAGTGGAGAATGTTATCCGGGAAAAAACCAATACCATAGAAATCGCATTGGTGGGTAATCCGAATTGTGGAAAAACTTCTTTTTTTAACCGGGCCACTGGTTTAAGGGAGCATGTAGGGAATTATAGCGGTGTGACAGTGGATGCGAAAGAGGCTGTATTTAAACACCGGGATTATACCATTAATTTGATTGATTTGCCCGGTACCTATTCCATTACTGAATATACACCTGAAGAACTATTTGTACGGACTTATATTACCGACCGCCACCCGGATATTGTGCTGAATATAGTGGACGCTTCAAATCTGGAACGAAATCTTTTCCTGACAACACAGTTAATTGATATGAATATTAAAGTCGTGATGGCTTTGAATATGTATGATGAACTGGGGAAAGAAGGCGCGACTTTGGATTATCAGTATTTAGGGAAATTGTTGGGTTTTCCTATTATTCCCACTACAGCCTGTTCGGGAAAAGGTATTGATAATGTTTTAGATAAGATTATCGAAGTATTTGAAGATAAGAACGAGGACTGCCGTCATATTCATATCAATTATGGCGCAGATATCGAGGCGGCAATTGACAAGGTAAAAGAAGCTATTGTACCGAATAAAACCATTACAGATAAATTTGCTCCGCGGTATCTGGCTATCAAAATGATTGAAAACGATTCTCTTGTAAAAAAAATATTGAGTCATCTTCCGAATTATGATCAAATCAGAGAAGTCGCCCGGAAATGTATTACATTTTTAGAGAAAGAGTATAAAGAGGATACGTGTACGGTTATAACCAATGCGAAATATGGATTTATCCGTGGTGCTTTAAAGGAAACATATATTGTCGGGGATAAAGATAAAAGACAATTGACGAATGCTATTGATACTGTATTGACTCACCAATGGTTAGGTTTTCCGGTATTGATTCTTTTTATGTGGGTAATGTTTCAGGCAACTTTTTCATTAGGGAGTTATCCAATGGATTGGATACAGGAAGGGGTCGACTGGTTAGGAAGTTGGGTATCGGAAAATATGCCTGCAGGACCTTTGAACGATTTGATTGTGGATGGAATTATAGCCGGTGTCGGAGGGGTCATTGTTTTTTTGCCGAATATCCTTATTCTATTTTTCTTTATTTCGTTGATGGAAGATACAGGCTATATGGCCCGTGCGGCTTTTTTAATGGATAGGTTAATGCATAAAATCGGCTTACACGGAAAGTCGTTTATCCCTTTGCTTATCGGTTTCGGTTGTAATGTACCGGCTATCATGGCAACACGAACCCTGGAAAGCCGTCGGGAGCGTTTGATAACCATGTTGATTATCCCTTTTATGTCTTGTAGTGCCCGTTTACCGGTTTATATTTTATTGGTTTCGGCTTTTTTCCCTTCTAATCAGGGCATGGTGTTGCTGTCATTGTATTTGATCGGAATAACTGTAGCGGTATTGACCGCTATTGTATTGAAAAAGTTACTGTTTCATAAAGCCAGCGATCCTTTTGTGATGGAGCTTCCCCCTTATCGTATGCCGACAATGCGGAATACTGTATTCCACATGTGGGAAAAAGCAGGTCAATATTTAAAAAAGATGGGCACTATAATTCTCTTTGCTTCTATTTTGATCTGGGCCTTGGGGTATTTCCCGCATCGTCCCGGATACGAAAAACAAAGTGCTGAACAAATGGAGCATTCCTATATCGGACGCATCGGGAAAACTGTAGAACCGGTGATTGCTCCTTTGGGATTTGATTGGAAAATGGGGGTTAGTATTATTACAGGATTGGCTGCTAAAGAGATTGTCGTCAGTTCTATGGGAATACTTTATCATGCAGAAACGACCGGAGAAGTGGATACTCAGAACCTGGCAGAGAAATTACAAAAGCAAACCAATGCAGGGGGCGAACCTCTTTTTACCCCTTTGATTGCTTATGGTTTTATGCTTTTTATCTTGATTTATTTTCCTTGTATGGCGGTCATTGCAGCTATCCGGAAAGAAGCGGGCTGGAAATGGGCATTTTTTACAATGTTTTATACTACTGCCCTGGCCTGGATTGTTTCGTTTTGCGTATACCAGATCGGACGCTTATGGTAATGGCTGCGGAGGAATAAAGACGGTTTTCCCCCTTAAAGTACCTGGCCGCACAGGCGTTTGGATAAACTTACCGTATAAAATTGAGGGACAGTCGGGAAAGAGAATTCGCTTTCTTGTATTTTAAAAAAGAATAACAAAATTTATGCAATTGATTGGGGTTTATATTATACTTATTGTGACGGTTGCCTGGGTTGTATGGAAGAACATTCGTTTGTGGAGGAAGAAAAACAACTCTTCCTGCTGCGACGGATGTACAGGATGTCCTCTAAAAGATAAATGTAATAAACCGGAAAAGAAAAATTGTTGCTCTTAAAAGGGAAGTTTTAGTGTAATATCTTCCGCTGCTTTTTTCCGTTTTAATCTTTCCCGTTCTCCCTTGCGGAATACATATACGAGTCCGTATTCTTCACAATATTGTCTTTTTTTCTCTTCGTCTTTTTCGAAAGTGAAATAATTCTCCACTTCATTCCATATATTCAGGATCAGAGCGTCGGCTTCATCCCGGAATTGGGCGACTTCCGAACTGAAACGGGAAGAGTTCACCTGAAGTTGTTTTTGGAAATTATAGCTTTGTTTGAAATTTTCATAACTTACCCGGACAAGTGCAATGGCCGGACTATAAATGGGATTTCCATAACGGTTATTCAGGCGTTCCTGTTCTCCGTTGATGACTTTTTCTCCCCATTGGATAAGTTCTTGTTCGGTCAGTAGACTGGGAACTTTAGAGTCATTTTCATCTAAACCATAAAAAGTACGGGCCTGAGGTTTCAATTCCCCTCTGGCTATGGTAAAATTCAATACCTGAATGAAATGTGAAATATAAAGGCGGGCTTTTTTCGTTAATTCTGTAAATTTCTGGCTGTTTTCTATTTGTTTTTCCCGGGCTGCTTTCGAAGTGGTGATAGCTATTTCAAATTTGGGTAAAAAAATATCAATTTTTTGTTTCAAGGGAAATGAATAAGCGATCTGGTTTATGTCATCAAGGCTGTCTCCTTTGTTCAAGGCTGCTTTTAATGCCCTTATTCTCGCTGCATCTGTATTTGGTAATCTTCTGTAAGGCATGAGCTTATGAAATTAAAAAACCTAAATGTTTCATTATGCGAAGGTATGTAAAAAAAAATGGTAAATCAATATTCGTACAAACAATTTTCCCTTAATTTATATTAAGACTTCGTATATTTGTAATTATTATAGGTTTCCAGTATACGGTGTACATAGTCATGAGCCTGTTGCCCGTTGCAATAACCGTTTCGGGAGAGGGAATCCCGGTAATATTTCGGCTCAGATTTGTGTTTTAAATAATAAGCAACATTATGGTCCCATTTATAGGGATCTTTTTCGTATTTACGGGCTAAACGCATGGCATCCATGACGTGACCTGCTCCAACATTATAAGAAGCCAGTACAAATTTCAATTTTTCTTCTGGGGGCAATGGGTATTTAGAAAAAATTTGGTTGAGGTATTCCAAATAGCGTACTCCTACGTAGATATTGCTGTCTGGCCTGAAATAATCGTCTACGCGGAACATTGTAGCTGTTTCCGGAGTAATCTGCATCAGGCCGTAAGCTCCGATTTGGGAGATTGCCTCCGGATCGAATTTGGATTCATTGTAAACTAAAGCGGCCAAAAGACGCCAGTCCCATTCCAGTACTTTGCTCTCCTTTTTCAATTCTTCATCGAAAGGAGAGAGATCGCTTTTTTTCAATAGTATATATTTAGAAGCAGAGTGAGGTACTGAATTCCGGTTGTTAAAGTAACGTTTGTATAGAAAATTCAATTTTCCGTTTTTCTTGACTTCTTTCAGCCATTCATTTATTTCTTCGGTTAAAATATTATTTTCCGGATTTGTAGCCCAGGAAATCGAAATTCCTTTCGACAGCTGCAGGGAATAGTCCAGATTTTTCATAGAAATACTCAGGGCGGCCGCTATATTTTCATCGGTAATTGTATAATCTATTTCTCCGATTTCTACCAGATGGAGCAGGTCTTCGGTAGAATACTCTGTAACTTCTGAAATTTTGATCCGGATGTGTAAAGAATCTTCGACTTGGGAAAGTAATTTTTTACAGGGGGCATCTTTTTTAATGAAAATGGTTTTTCCATTCAGTTCTTCTAGCCTTTGTATTGCTTTCTTTTTATTTTGTACCAATACTTCCCCTGTTTTGAAAAAAGGCTGGGCAAATTTAATTTTTTCTTTCCGCTCCGGAGTTTCTGTTATACTTACGGCAATGAGATCGTATTTGCCCTGGTGAAGCCTGGAAATGGCAGTGTCAATATCATTATTTACTTCCAATACCCGGAGCCTGACCCCCAGAAAATTGGCAAAGTCCTGTGCCAGTTCGTAATGGAACCCCCGGGTAATCCCTTTGTATACATAATAATCAGTAGTAGAATAAAAGGTAGATATGTCGAGAAAACCTTTTGTCAGAATTTTTTCGACAGATAAAGGAGCCGGAATTATAAATTCAGGATTTTTTTCCTTTGTATCTTTACAGGAAAAGCAAAGAAAAAGGATAGTGTATATGACTATTTTCTTCAATTGCATAGGGTAAAGATAAGAAAATATTGGCAAATCTAAAAAAGTGCTTTGCAGAAGAGACAGGAAAATCCCTTGCTTTATACAAAATTTATATAGAAACCAAAAGTCAGTCAAAAAAATTCCATTTCAATCCGAATTTAAACATAGCCGGATTAATCGGATAGTCTAAGGCACTGAAATATTCTCCGTTTGTAAAGTAATAATTGAGGTGTTCATATTTCAGGAAAAGGTGAGCCCGTTTAATGGCGAAATCTATAAATACATCTATTTTAGGATATCCACCTGTTTTTTCATCTCTTTGGTTATAAAATTGCATGGTGGATGGTTTGTATTTATCTGCGTAGAATTTCGTATTGTAAAATAAATCGATACCCGCACAGAATTTAAGTGCCTTTTTAAAGAAGGCATTTTCGTAATAATTATGAGAATATAAAGCTACTAACGGCAGTGATAAAATATCTTCCTGAGTACTTTTCTGAACATACACGGTTTGGTCAAAATGAAAGTTACCGGCTTTGAAATTCTGTTTTGCCCAGGCTGTGAGGACCATTAATGCTTTGGAACTTTGGACAGGCATAGAAGTCGTATCGAAATAAACATAATCAATAATATTCGACCAGGCTATCCCCACTTCTGTACGGAGTTTTTTATTGACATACTTTCCTTCGATATTCATCGTCTTTATATTGTCAAAATTATTTTCCCAATAATCGTGATTCCCGATATAGCTGGTAAAAAAATGATTGACGGCTTTTGATTCGATCAAAGCATTTACTTTTACAAAAGAATTTCTGTTTTTATTGAAATATTGTTGAATAAAACCTTCAATAGTAAAATTTCCCACGTAATCTCCGACTAAACACAGACGGGCGCTGGCATCGAAATTAAAGATAGCAGTGCTATCTATGTTAAACAATCCTCCGGTTAACCAAATGCCGCTATATTTACTTTTCCCATAATTATTCACGGTGTCCAAAGAGGTTCTTCCGCTGTAATCCAGGTATTTATAATTGAGACCTGCATATACCCCCGGCAAATATTTGTGTTTCGGATGTTCATTGACGACAAATTTGGTGGTAATTTCGTATATTTTGTCGCTTTGAATATCCAAACTGCTCAAGGTGTCCAAATAAGTGACAGGGAAAAATTCCCGGTTGACATTTGCTTCTTTAAAACGGTGTATATTGTCTTCTATTTTAGCAGAGAATAAAGCTTTTGCCGGATAAGTAATTGTCGTATCGCTAGGAGTAATGACTTCTTTGGGATTTCCAATATTATATTGTACTTGTGTATAAAAATTGAAATTCCGGTAACTATTGGAAGTATTAGATAAATTGACGGGAATATTTTCAGCATTTACAGTGGTGTCCCGAATGTATTTTTTATCTGTAATTCCACCGTTTTCATTGAATTTCCCATTATTCTGATTGAGAAAGAAAGAAATGGCTAGACGTTCGTATTCGTATGAAGAAAAAAGAGAGAAATTATAAGCTTTCGATTTTTGATTCATGTAACGTCCGTCGCTGGAAATTAAGTTATAACGAAAACCGATATTCCAAAAAGGACGGATATTCTGCGTATGCCATACGTCCAGCATCGTTTCGTTTTTCCCTTTTCCTCCTCCCGTAAAATAAGTCAACTGGGTAAAAGGTGTGGTGGTATTGAAATAAAGTGCGTCTACCGGACGGTAGAGATAAGCCCGTATATTGGTCAGGGCGAAAAAATCCTGATCAGGTGCCCGGTTAATGAAAATATCGGAAATATAAGGAGAGGGAAAATTAGCCAAATAAGTATTAGCGACACTTTTTCTGAAAATATAATTGTAGTTATGAATATTATCTAAAGTGGTATCCAAAGGGATGTCCTGACGGTAAACACCGTCGTGTGCCCATCTCCAGGTTCTCCTGAAATGTTCGACATTTTGCTGGGGCACAGAGTCCCGGTCTGCAAAAGGAGAACGGTTGTCATTATTGTCTCCGAACTGGGAATCATCCATTACCTGGGCAAAGCCTGGCAGGCTCCAGATGCAACAGAATACTATGTATATTAATTTTTTCATTGCCGCAAATATACGTAAACTTTTAAAACTCTCATAAATTACTTACTTTTGTGACTCAAAATATAAATAAATATTATATGGATACAAATCATCACATCTCAGAGATTGAAGATGAAAGCAAATCTTTGAATTTTATTGAACAAATCATTGAGGAAGAATTGGCTGAAGGTAAAAACGGCGGCCGGGTTCATACCCGTTTCCCTCCGGAGCCCAACGGTTATCTTCATATTGGGCACGCTACCTCGATTTGTCTGAATTTCGGATTGGCTGCTAAATATCATGGTAAATGTAATCTTCGTTTTGATGATACGAATCCTGTAAAAGAAGATGTTGAATATACGGATTCCATACAGGAAGATATACAATGGCTGGGATTTCAGTGGGAGGGAGAAGTACGGTATGCTTCCGATTATTTTGATCAGTTGTACGGTTGGGCCGAGCAAATGATTCTGGAAGGAAAAGCATATGTGGATGATCAGACGGCTGAAGAAATCAGTGCCGGGAGGAAAACGATAAATGAAGCGGGAGTGAATAGCCCTTACCGGGACAGAAGTGTAGAAGAGAATCTGGATTTGTTCCGCCGGATGCGGAAAGGTGAGTTTAAGGAAGGATCTAAAGTGTTGAGGGCGAAAATTGATATGGCTTCTCCGAATATGCTGATGAGAGATCCGATTATGTACCGTATTCTTTTCAGTAAACACCACCGTACAGGAGATAAATGGTGTATTTATCCGATGTACGATTTTACCCACGGGCAGAGCGATTATCTGGAAGGGATTACACATTCTATTTGTACATTGGAATTTGAAATCCACCGCCCGCTTTACAATTGGTTCCTGGATCAGTTAACCCATACCGAATACCGGCCCCGGCAGATTGAGTTTGCCCGGCGGAATTTAAATTACACGGTGATGAGTAAGCGGAAACTGTTAGAACTGGTCCAGAAGGGATATGTTTCGGGCTGGGATGATCCCCGTATGCCTACGATATCGGGTTTGAGGCGTCGGGGCTATACCCCGGAATCGATCAGGGCTTTTGCTGAAAAGGTGGGGGTGGCCCGGCGGGAAATTGTGGTAGATATTGCCCTGTTGGAATACTGTGTAAGGGAGCATTTGAATAAGACAGCTCTGCGCGTTATGGCTGTTCTGCATCCGGTAAAGGTCGTTCTGGATAATTATCCGGATCAAACAGAAATGGTCGAAATCGAAAATAACCCGGAAGATGTAAATGCCGGAATGAGAAAAGTGCCATTTTCCCGGGAATTGTATATAGAACGCGACGATTTTATGGAAGATGCCCCGAAAAAATTTTTCCGCTTGACGCCTGGCGGAGAAGTTCGCTTAAAAGGAGCTTATATTATAAAGTGCAGAAGTGTGGAAAAAGATGCAGACGGAAATATAGTCTTGATTCACTGTATGTGCGATATGGAAAGCAGAAGCGGGAGTGGAACGGAAGCCAGCAATCGGAAGGTAAAAGGTACTTTACACTGGGTTTCCGCTACTGAAGCCATAGATGCAGAAGTGCGTCTGTACGATCGTCTGTTTAAAGATGAAGATCCGGCCGGACATAAAGATGTGGATTTTAAAGAATTTATAAATGAGAATTCTTTGGAAGTATTAAAAGGCTGTAAGGTAGAACCTGGTTTAAGAGAAGCGAAACCGGGAGATCGCTTTCAGTTTCAGCGTTTGGGATATTTCTGCGTGGATAAGGATTCCCAGGCAGGTGCAATTGTGTTTAACCGTACTGTGGGTTTAAAAGATACTTGGGCTAAATTGAAAAAATAAAATGGATATTAGTAAGAAAAAACTGATTGGAGAGATAAAGTCTTATTTGATTATATCTCTGGGAATCGCATTGTATTGTTTTTCAGCTTCAGCTTTTCAGATTCCGCATAAAATTGTCGGAGGGGGTGCTACAGGTATAGGTACTATTGTGTATTACCTGACGGGTCAGCATGTACCGGTTGCAGTTACTTATCTGTTGGTCAACGTCTTGCTGTTAGCCATTGCGATAAAGGTATTGGGCCCGAAATTTGGGGTAAAAACAGTATATGCCATCATTATGAGTTCTATCCTTTTGGGGATTTTACAACCTCTTTTCCCGGTGGGAGTAGTGAAGGATGTTTTTATGAGTGCAATTATTGCCGGTATTTTAACCGGAGTGGGAATTGCATTGGCTATATCTAACGGAGGCAGTACAGGCGGGACTGATATTGTAGCCATGATTATCACAAAGTACAAAAATGTAAGTCCGGGTAAGATGATCATGTATTGTGATTGCGGAATTATTGCGTGTAGTTTGTTCATTAATTTCAATCTTGAAGGTTTGATGTATGGGTATGTGTTAATGGGAGTTACTTCATTTACCATTGATTTTGTGCTTACAGGTAAAAAACAATCCGCTCAGTTATTTATTTTTACGGAAAAGTATGAAGAGGTAGCTATCAGGATTACGGAAAGTTTTGTACACGGGGTTACAGTAGTAGATTGTAAAGGATGGTATTCCGGGCAGGCCAAAAAAATGTTGATTATTGTCGTACGGAAAAATGAGGCTATTGAAGTATTGAGAATTGCCAAACAGGTCGATCCGAATGTATTTATGACAATGAATACGGTCATGGGAGTATTCGGAAAAGGTTTTGATGAAGTCAAAGGAATAAAGTAAAAATATTTTTGTATTCTTAAAATAATCCCGGAAACGAAACCTTCCGGGATTATTGTTTTTTTATCGGGCTTATTATCAATCTCTTAAAATAATCAGTATTTTATTTATCAAAAAAAATCGGAAA